>NZ_PSTP01000027.1:0-25252 GCF_002930935.1 Rathayibacter sp. AY1A2
CGCGGGGGCCGCGCGGCGTGTGGGGCTGCTCCTCGATGAACTGGGCGCCGAGGATCTCGCGGACGACCGCCTCGCCGTAGCGCTGACGGCCGTCGGCGGTCGCCGAGCGGGTCGTGCGGGTGACCGGGCGCGCGGCGGGAGCCGGACGCTCGGCGACGGGGGCGGGCCGCGGCGGGGCGGCGGGCTCGGGCGCGGCGGCGGGCTCGCCGGGAGGTGCGACGGTCGCCCAGGAGTCGGGCATCGGCGGCTCGACCGGCGGCATGTCCTCCTCCGGCGGCTCCTCGTCGAACGGGGGCTCGTCGCCGGCGGGAGCGGCTTCAGCGGCGGCGAGAGGGGCGGCGCGCACCGGCTCGGCGGCCGCGGCGGGGGCCTCCACCGGAGCGGAGGGAGCAGCCGCCTCGGCCGCAGGGGTCGGATCGGCGGGGATCGCCACCGTGGCCCAGCCGTCGGAGCCGGTCGCGGCCGGGATCGGCGCAGCCGGGGCGGGCGCGGCGGTCGCCTCGACGGCGGCGCGCTCGGCCTCCGGGGCGGCGGCGCGAGGCTCGACGCGGGCGATGTACTTCACCCGCAGGCCGAGGACCTGCTGGATCGCCTGACGCAGGTACTCGCTGACTCCGGGCTGCCCAGCGGTTCCCGGCATCTTGAACGACTCGACGTCGTTCTGGCTCGGGAACGAGAGGGTCAGCACGTCGTCCTTGAGGGCGCGCACCTGGGCGGTGTAGGCCACCAGCCAGGCGGTCATCTTCGCCTTCTGCACGACCTCGAGGATCTCGGGCCAGGTGTCCTTCATCCGCTGGAGGGTGACCGCGCCGTCGGCGGATGCGTCGCCCGCGGCCGCAGCGGGTGCGGAGGCGGCGGGCGCCTCAGTGGACGCAGCGGCCTGATCCGACGGCTCCTGCCCGACCGGCTCCGGACGAGCCGCCGCGGCGGTCGTCGCGCGGGGGCGTCCTGACTCGGCCGACGCGGACTCGTCCGCCTCCGGCGCGGCCGCCGTCTCCTCGGGCGCCGTCACCGGCGGCGCGGCGACCGGTGCGGACGCGGTCACCGGCGCCTCGGTGCGCGGAGCGGCCGCGATGGTCTCGGGCACCGAGCCGGGAGCGGCGGCGTGCGAGGCGTGGTGGGGCTCGGGCGCACGGGACGGCTCGGACGCGCGCGACGCCTCGGACGACCGCGGGGCGGGCGCCGCGGTCTCGCGCGGCGGGGCCACGTGCCGCGGGCGCTCCTCCTGGGCCGCGACGGGCGCGATGCCGGCGCCGGTGCCGTGCACCAGGGTTCGGGCGATCATCAGCTCGAGGTGCAGGCGCGGCGAGGTCGCACCGGTCATCTCGGTGAGGGCCTCGTTGACCACGTCGGCGATGCGGGAGAGCTCGGCCAGGCCGAGCGCGCGCGACTGGCCGGCCATGCGGTCGAGCTCGTCCTGCGAGACGCCGCGGAGCACGGCCGAGGCCGCGCCCCCGGTCGCCGCGACGACGATCAGGTCGCGGAGCTTCTCGAGCAGGTCCTCGACGAAGCGGCGCGGGTCCTGCCCCGTCTGGATGACGCGGTCGACCGCTCCGAACGCCTCGGCGGAGTCGTGCTCGGCGAGCGCGTCGACCACCTCGTCGAGCAGGGCGCCGTGAGTGTAGCCGAGGAGGGCGACGGCCCGCTCGTACTCGACGGTCTCGGCCTCGGAGCCGGCCATCAGCTGGTCGAGCAGGGAGAGCGTGTCGCGGACGGACCCGCCGCCCGCGCGGACCACGAGCGGCAGCACGCCGGCCGCCACGTGCACGCCCTCGCGCTCGCAGAGCTCCTGCGTGTAGTCGAGCATCTGCGCCGGCGGGACGAGCCGGAACGGGTAGTGGTGCGTGCGCGAGCGGATCGTGCCGATGACCTTGTCCGGCTCCGTGGTCGCGAAGATGAACTTCACGTGCTCCGGCGGCTCCTCCACGATCTTGAGCAGCGCGTTGAAGCCCTGCGGCGTGACCATGTGCGCCTCGTCGAGGATGAAGATCTTGAAGCGGTCGCGCGCCGGGGCGAAGATGGCGCGCTCGCGCAGATCGCGCGCGTCGTCGACTCCGTTGTGGCTCGCCGCGTCGATCTCGACCACGTCGAGCGAGCCCTGGCCCTCGCGGCTGAGCTCGACGCAGCTGTCGCAGACGCCGCAGGGGGTGTCGGTCGGGCCCGTCGCGCAGTTGAGGCAGCGGGCGAGGATACGCGCCGAGGTGGTCTTGCCGCAGCCGCGGGGGCCGCTGAAGAGGTAGGCGTGGTTGACGCGGTTGGTGCGGAGCGCCGTCATGAGCGGATCCGTCACCTGGGACTGGCCGATCATCTCGGCGAACGTCTCGGGCCGGTACCGGCGATACAGGGCTGCTACCACCCGACAAGAGTAGCCGCGACCTCCGACACCGGAGCCGGGACGGCGGAGACCGGAGCGCGCGTAGCCTCGGTCCCGTGCTCCCGCCGCCTCCGCTCCCCCGCTTCGACGCGGTCGTGCTCGCCGGCGGACGCGCTTCCCGCCTCGGCGGCGCGGTCAAGCCGCTCCTCCGGCACCGCGAGTCGACGCTCCTCGGCACCGCCCTCGCAGCCGTGCGCGGAGCCGAGCGGAGGGTCGTGGCCGGACCGTCGTCGCTCGCACAGGCCGTCGACGGCGCCGAGCTCGTCCAGGAGGATCCGCCGTTCGGCGGCCCGGTCGCGGGCCTGGCCGCCGCGCTGCCCCTGCTCGACCGCCCGGGCGCTCCGGACTGGGTCGTCGTTCTCGCCGCCGATCTCGTCGCCCCCGCTCCCGCCGTGCACACGCTGCTCGAGGTCGCATCGAGCGCCGTCGAGGCCTCCCTCCTGGCCGTCGACGCGAGCGGCCGAGCCCAGCAGCTCCTCGGCGTGCACCGGCGAGCGGCCCTCGTCGAAGCGCTCACCGCGCTCGGCGATCCCGACGGCGCCTCGGTGCGCGCCCTCCTCCGGGACCTTCCCCCGCGGCTCGTGACGGTGCCCGGAGGGACGACCGACGACGTCGACGCGCCCGCCGACGCGCTCCGGCACGGGATCGACCTGTCGGGCCCGCGCGGCGCAGACTGAGCGGATGGACGACACGACCGGCCCCCGCCCCTCCGCCTCCGACGGCGCCCGCCCCACGGAGGAGGTGCTCGCCGGCTGGTGGGCCGAGCTGTGCTCCGCGCTCGGCCTCGGCGAGGTCCCGGTGGACCCGGACGCCCTGCTCGCCCTCGCCGGTCGCGCGGCGCACGGAGTGGTCCGGCCGGCGGCTCCGCTGACCACGTTCCTCGCGGGCTACGCGGCGGGCCTGGCCGGGGGCGGCCGGGACGCGCTCGACGCGGCGCTCGCGGCCTCGCACCGGGCGGTGGACGAGCGTCCGCACGCCTCCTGAGACGCTACTCCACCGGCCTCGATCCGGCACCAGGTCGACGCCGTACGGTTCCCCCGAGTCCCGGCGCCGCGGCTCGGACCGAGAGCGGCGCAGTACTCCCGCGGCCGACTGCGCCGCGGTCGTCCATCTGAAGGAGCCCCGCATGTCAGGCAACAGAGCCGTCGCCTACAAGTCCCCCGGAGTCGTCGAGGTCATCGACATCGACTACCCCGCCTTCGAGCTGAAGGACGGACCCGGCGTCAATCCGGCGAACATCGGGCGGAAGCTGCCGCACGGCGCCATCCTCCGCACCGTCTCCACCAACATCTGCGGCTCGGACCAGCACATGGTCCGCGGCCGCACCACCGCTCCGTCGGACCTCGTGCTCGGCCACGAGATCACCGGCGAGGTCGTGGAGGTCGGCCCCGACGTCGAGTTCGTCAAGGTCGGCGACATCGTGTCCGTGCCGTTCAACATCGCCTGCGGCCGCTGCCGCAACTGCAAGGAGCGCAAGACCGGCATCTGCCTCAACGTGAATCCGGACCGCCCTGGCAGCGCGTACGGGTACGTCGACATGGGCGGCTGGGTCGGCGGGCAGGCCGAGTACGTGATGGTCCCCTACGCCGACTGGAACCTCCTGGTGTTCCCGGACCGCGATCAGGCGCTCGAGAAGATCCTCGATCTGACGATGCTCTCGGACATCTTCCCGACGGGCTTCCACGGCGCGGTGACCGCCGGAGTCGGCGTCGGGTCCACGGTCTACGTCGCAGGAGCGGGACCGGTCGGACTCGCCGCGGCGGTCGGAGCGCAGCTGCTCGGAGCGGCCGTCGTGATCGTCGCGGACCTCAACGAGGAGCGTCTGGCGCAGGCGCGCTCCTTCGGCTGCGAGACGGTCGACGTCTCGAAGGGCGATCCGGCCGGCCAGATCGAGCAGATCCTCGGCGTGCCCGAGGTCGACTGCGGAGTGGACGCCGTCGGCTTCGAGGCGCACGGCAACGGCGCCGACTCGGGGAAGGAGGCGCCGGCGACGGTGCTGAACTCGCTGATGTCGATCACCGCGGCGGGCGGCGCCCTCGGCATCCCGGGCCTCTACGTCACGGGCGACCCGGGCGGAGTCGACGAGGCGGCCCAGGAGGGCTCGCTGTCGATCCGCCTCGGGCTCGGCTGGGCGAAGTCGCTGTCCTTCACCACGGGCCAGTGCCCGGTCATGAAGTACAACCGGCAGCTGATGATGGCGATCCTGCACGACCGGGTCCACATCGCCGACGCGGTCCAGGCCACCGCGATCAGCCTGGACGACGCTCCCCGCGGCTACGCCGACTTCGACAAGGGCGCCGCGAAGAAGTTCGTGCTGAACCCGAACGGCTACCTGGGATGACCGACGGGGCGGGTCCTGCCCAGGGCCCGCCCCGAGCCCCGGGAGAATGGACGGGATGAGCGCGCATGGGCACGAGGCGACCGACTGGGACGAGGCCAGGCGGATCGTCGGCGAAGCGGTGGCGCGCTCCGGCGTCTCGACCGTCCCCCTCCTCGACGCCCGCGGAGCCGTCCTCGACCGCGCCGTCACCGCCGCCCGGCCGCTCCCCCACTACGACTCCTCGGCCATGGACGGCTGGGCCGTGCGCGGACCCGGGCCCTGGCCGCTCGAGGACGGCACCGCCGCGCCGATCGTCACCGGAGCCGCCGTGCCCGACTGGAGCGACGCGGTGCTGCCGTCCGAGCAGGGCGCGGTCCGCGACGACCTGCTCAGGGCGCGGGCGCCCCTCCCGCCCGGCCGCCACGTCCGGCGCGCGGGCGACGAGGCCGCCCGCGGAGCCGTGCTGGTCGATGCCCGGACCCGCCTCACTCCCGCGCACCTCGCCCTGCTCGCGGTCGCCGGGATCGACGCGCTCGACGTCCGCCCGCCCGCCGCGGTCGACCTGCTCCTCACGGGGGACGAGGTCGACACCGAGGGGATGCCGCCCGCCGGACGGGTGCGCGACGCGTTCACGCCGCTGCTGCCCGCGCTGGTCGAGCTCTCGGGCGGAGCTGTGGGAGAGATCGTGCGCCGCGGCGACGACGAGGAGGCGATCGCACGGACGCTGCTGGCGGGCACGGCGCCGATCCTCCTCACGACGGGCGGGACCGGGCGCTCCCGGGTGGACGCGGTCCGTCGCGCCCTCGATGCGGTGGGCGCGCGCGTCCTCGTCGACGGCGTCGGAATGCGCCCCGGCCACCCGACCATGGCTGCGCTGCTGCCGCGAGGGACGCTGGTGATCGCGCTGCCGGGCAACCCGCTCGCCGCCCTGCTCGCGGCGGTCTCCTTCCTGCCGCCGGCCCTCGACGCGGCGTCCGGCGCCGCTGCCCGGCCCCTCGGCCGGGGCGTCCTCGCCGAGCCGCTCGGGCGCGCGGGGACCACGGTGCTCGTGCCCGTCTGCTCCGGCGAGGACGGCTGGCGGGCCTCCGCCGGCATCCGCTCGCACATGCTCACCGGTCTCGCCGCCTCGGAGGCCGTGGCCGTCGTGCCCGCACCGGGAGCGGCAGCAGGCGACTCCGTGCGCCTGCTGCCGCTGCCCTGGTGAGGCCTACGCCGCCGGTTCGAGGCGGATCACGACCGACTTCGAGGTCGGCGTATTGCTGATCTTCGCGGTCGAGTCCAGCGGCACGAGGACGTTCGTCTCGGGGTAGTAGGCGGCCGCGCAGCCGCGGGGCGTGTCGTACGCCACGACGCGGAACGCCTCCGCCCGCCGCTCGACGCCGTCGGGCCACTCCGAGACCAGGTCGACCATCGCGCCGTCCGCGAAGCCCAGCTCGGCGACGTCGTCGGCGTGGACGAACACCACCCGGCGGCCGTCGTGGATCCCTCGGTAGCGGTCGTCCTTGCCGTAGATCGTGGTGTTGAACTGGTCGTGCGAGCGCAGCGTCTGCAGCAGCAGCCTGCCCTCCGGAACCCGCGGGTACTCGATCGGATTCGCGGTGAAGCGGGCCAGGCCGGAGGGGGTGTCGAAGCGGCGCGAGTCGCGCGGCGGGTGCGGGAGGACGAAGCCGCCGGGCACGTCGATCCGGGCCTCGAAGCCGTCGAAACCGGGGACGACGTTGGCGATGTGCGAGCGGATGCGGCGGTAGTCGTCGCGCAGTCCCGCCCAGTCGACCCGGGGGACGTTCTCGCGGCCCTCGAGCAGCCGCTCCGCGATCCCCGTGAGGATCGCCACCTCCGAGCGCAGGCCCGGGCTCGGCGGGCGCAGGCGGCCCCGGGAGGCGTGCACGGCGCTCATCGAGTCCTCGACCGTGACCCGCTGCTCGCCCGAGCGCTGCACGTCGGAGTCGGTGCGGCCGAGGGTGGGCAGGATCAGCGCGCGCCGGCCGGTGACCACGTGCGAGCGGTTGAGCTTGGTCGAGACGTGGACGGTGAGGGCGAGCGAGCGCATCGCCGCCTCCGTCACTCCGCTGTCGGGCGTCGCCCGGGCGAAGTTGCCGCCGAGCCCCATGAACACGCGGGCCTTCCCGTCGCGCATCGCCCGGATCGCGGCGACCGTGTCCGTCCCGTGCACGCGCGGGGAGGAGAAGGAGAACTCGCGGTCGAGCGCGTCGTGGAAGGAGTCCGGCATCCGCTCGAAGATGCCCATCGTGCGGTCGCCCTGCACGTTCGAGTGGCCGCGCACCGGGCAGACGCCCGCGCCGGGCTTGCCGATGTTGCCGGTGAGCAGGAGCACGTTGACGACGTCCTTGAGCGTCGCGACCGAGTGCGCGTGCTGCGTGAGGCCCATCGCCCAGCAGACGACGGTGCCCTCGGACGCCGCGATCAGCTCGGCGACGGTGCGGATGCGCGTCTCGTCGATCCCGCTCGCCCGCTCGATCTCGTCCCACTGGACCTCCCGCAGCCCGTGGAGGTACTCGGCGAGGCCGCCGGTGCTCTCGCGGATGAAGGCGTGGTCGAAGACGTCGCCGCGCGCCTCCTCAGACTCGAGCAGCGCCTTGCCCAGACCCTGGAACAGGGCCTGGTCGCCGCCCAGCCGGACCTGGAGGAAGTGGTCGGCGAGGGCCGTGCCGTCGCCCAGGGTGCCGCGGACGGTCTGCGGGTTCTGGAAGCGGAGCAGCCCCGCCTCCGGCAGCGGATTCACGGCCACGATGGTGCCGCCGGCGCGCTTGGCGCGCTCCAGCGCGGTCAGCATCCGCGGGTGGTTCGTTCCGGGGTTCTGGCCGGCGACGATGATCAGCGGAGCCCGCTCCACGTCGCGCAGGCTCACCGAGCCCTTGCCGATCCCGATCGTCTCGGTGAGGGCGGATCCGCTGGACTCGTGGCACATGTTCGAGCAGTCGGGCAGGTTGTTCGTGCCGAAGCCGCGGACCATCAGCTGGTAGACGAAGGCCGACTCGTTCGAGGTCCGGCCGGACGTGTAGAAGATCGCCTCGTCGGGGCTCGCGCAGGCGCGCAGCTCCTCGGCCACGAGGTCGAGCGCCTCGTCCCAGCCCACGGGCCGGTAGTGCGTCGCGCCCTCCTCGAGCAGCATCGGCTCCGTGAGCCGGCCCTGCTGGCCGAGCGCGAAGTCGTCCCACTCCTCCAGCTCCGCGACGGGGTGCGCGGCGAAGAACGCCGATGTGACGGTGCGGAGCGTGGCCTCCTCGGCGACCGCCTTCGCTCCGTTCTCGCAGAACTCGGCGACGTGGCGCTTGTCGCCCTCCGGCCAGGCGCAGCCCGGGCAGTCGAATCCGGTCTTCTGGTTCACCCGCAGGAGCGTCTCGGCGCTGCGCACCGGGCCCATCTGCTTGAGCGAGATCTCGAGGGCGTGGGCGACGCCGGGGATCCCGACGGCGCGTCTCTTCGGCGACCGGACGGAGAGGCGGCTCTCGTCGATCGGACTCTCGCGGGGCTCGGCGTCATCGACCATTCCTGCATCGTACGTCCGCACCCCGGCATCGCTCCCGGTTCCCGGTGGGAGGATGACCTCCACCGCCTGAGGAGACCCATGAGCCGCAGTGTCGCCCGCACCCGCCTGACCGCCGTCCGCGCCGACGATCCGCCCCGCCGTCGCGAGGACGTCCTGGCCGTCGAGGAGCCGCTCGAGATCCGCGTCGGCGGACGACGCTTCAGCGTGACCATGCGCACGCCCGGCGACGACTTCGACCTGGTCGCGGGATTCCTGGTGTCCGAGGGGGTGCTCACCGAGTCGGAGCAGCTCGCGGCGATGCGCTACTGCGCGAGCGGCTCCGGGCCGGGCGAGAACACGTACAACGTGGTCGACGCGAGCGTCCGCGGCGGGCGGGAGGCCGTGCTGCTCGAGCGCGAGCGGTCGGTGTACACGACGAGCTCGTGCGGAGTGTGCGGGCTCGCGTCGCTCGAGGCGGTCGCCACCGACTCGGCGTGGAGCGTCGCGGAGGACGACCTGCGGGTCGAGCGGGAGCTGCTGGTCTCGCTCCCCGATCGGCTCCGCGAGGCGCAGGCGGTGTTCGAGCGGACGGGCGGCGTCCACGCGGCCGGGCTGTTCGACGCGGACGGCTCGCTGCTGGTGCTCCGAGAGGATGTCGGGCGCCACAACGCCGTGGACAAGGTGGTCGGCTGGGGGCTCCGGGAGGGGCGGCTGCCGTTGCGGGGGACGCTGCTGCAGGTGTCGGGGCGCGCCTCGTTCGAGCTGGTGCAGAAGGCCGTGATGGCCGGCATCCCCCTGCTCGCCGCGGTCGGTGCCCCGTCGTCGCTGGCGGTGGACCTGGCTCGCGACTCCGGCCTCACCCTGATCGGCTTCAGCCGCGGCTCCGGCTTCAACCTCTACGCGGGCGACGCGCGCCTGCTGCCCTGAGCCGGGGCTCCTCGGCCGGCTCCTGCCGATGGAGCAGCCCGCGCAGCAGCCGCATCGAGATCTCCTCCCTCGCGCTCGGACTCGATACGCCGCGTCCCGCGGCTACTCGACCAGCAGGAGGGCCCGAGTATTCGGCAGAGGGCCGCGACCCGGAATCGCGTGCGAGCGATTCAGGGCAGCCCGACGCTCCACGCTCTGCGGAACGCAACCCCTGAGAGGCCGACCGAGGTCGTGCAGCGGGTCACCGCTGCACGACGAGCAAGCACCGCTGCGTGCGAGCGATTCAGGGCAGCCCGACAGGACCCGCTCCACGGGAGCCACCACCCCCGGAAGCCGACCGCGAGTCGTGTCACGGCTCCGCCGCTACACGACCGACAAGCTTTGCCGGGCGATCTCCAGCTCCTCGTTCGTCGGAATCACGAGGACGGCGACTCGGGAGTCGTCGGTGGAGATGCGGCGGGCGCCGCGGTCGGAGGCCGTGTTGCGCTCGGGGTCGAGCTCGATGCCCAGGCCCTCGAGGCCGCGGAGGGCGCCGGCTCGGACGGCGGCGACGTTCTCGCCGACTCCGGCCGTGAACACCACGGCGTCGACGCGGCCCAGCTGGGCGTAGAAGGCGCCGATGTAGTGGCGGAGGCGGTGGTAGTAGACCTCGAGCCCGGCGCGGGCCTGCTCGTCGCCGGCCTCGGCCGCCTCCTGGACGTCGCGCATGTCGCCGCGACCCGTGAGGCCGAGGAGGCCGCTTCGGCGGTTGAGGAGGGTGTCGAGCTCGTCGATCGAGAGGCCCGCCTTGCGGGCCAGGTGGAAGACGACGGCCGGGTCGAGGTCGCCGGAGCGGGTGCCCATCACCAGGCCCTCGAGCGGGGTCATGCCCATCGAGGTCTCGACGGAGACGCCACCGTCGACCGCGCAGGCGGACGCTCCGTTGCCCAGGTGCAGGACGATCGTCTTCAGGTCGGAGCGGCGGCGGCCGAGATAGGCGGCGGCGGCCTCCGAGACGAACTTGTGCGAGGTGCCGTGGAAGCCGTAGCGACGGACGCGGTGCTTCTCGGCGAGCTCGGCGGGCAGCGCGTAGGTCGACGCCTCGGCCGGGATCGTGTGGTGGAAGGCGGTGTCGAAGACAGCGACGTGCGGGACGTCCGGGAAGGCCTTCTGCGCCGCCTCGATGCCCTCGAGGTTGGCGGGGTTGTGCAGCGGGGCGAGGTCGGCGAGGTCCTCGATGTTGATCTTGACCAGGTCGGTGACGACGGTGGGCTCGAAGAAGCGCTTGCCGCCGTGCACGACGCGGTGGCCCACGGCGACGGGAGGGAACTCGTCGAGGCTCGGGCCGTGCTCGCCGAATGCGCGGATCATCGCGTCGAAGCCGGCGGTGTGGTCGGGGATCGGCCCCTCGATCTCGAACGACTCCCCGTCGCGGGTGTGCTTCGTGCGGCCGGTGTCCTCGCCGATCCGCTCGACGAGGCCGCTGGCGAGCGTCTCCTCGGTGGTCATCTCGATGAGCTGGTACTTGAACGACGACGATCCGCTGTTGACGACGAGGACGACGGACATGAGGGGACTCCTGGGGTGATCGGGGTCGGGAGGGGCGGCGGCGGGGTCGCCGCTAGCGCACCACGGGGATGGCGGCGGTGGGCGGGACGATGGCCTGGGTGGCGGCCTGGATGGCCGTGATCGCGACGGTGTTGACGATGTCCTGCACGAGCGCGCCGCGCGAGAGGTCGTTGACCGGCTTGCGCAGACCCTGGAGTACCGGTCCGATGGCGACGGCGCCGGCCGAGCGCTGCACGGCCTTGTAGGTGTTGTTGCCCGTGTTGAGGTCGGGGAAGATGAACACCGTCGCGCGCCCGGCGACCTGGGAGCCGGGCATCTTCGAGGCCGCGACCGCCGCGTCGGCCGCCGCGTCGTACTGGATCGGGCCCTCGACGAGCAGGTCGGGTCGGCGCTCGCGCACCAGCGCCGTCGCCGCGCGGACCTTCTCGACGTCGGCGCCGGCTCCGCTCTCGCCCGTGGAGTAGGAGAGCATCGCGATGCGGGGATCGATGCCGAACTGCTGGGCGGTCTCGGCGGACGAGATCGCGATGTCGGCGAGCTGCGCCTCGGTGGGGTCGGGGTTCACCGCGCAGTCGCCGTAGACCAGCACGCGGTCGGCGAGCGCCATCAGGAACACGCTCGAGACGACCGAGACGCCCGGGCTCGTCTTGATGATCTCGAAGCCGGGGCGGATGGTGTGCGCCGTCGTGTGCGCGGCTCCCGAGACCATCCCGTCAGCCAGGCCGAGCTGCACCATCATCGTGCCGAAGTAGGAGACGTCCGTGACCGTGTCGTAGGCGTGGTCGTAGGTGATGCCCTTGTGCGCGCGGATGCGGGCGTACTCCTCGGCGAAGCGCGCGCGGTGCTCCGGGTCGAGGGTGCTCAGCACGCGGGCGCCATCGAGGTCGAGGCCGAGGCCCGCCGCACGGGCGCGGATCTCGGCCTCCTCGCCGAGGATCGTGAGCCGGGCGATGCCGCGCTTGAGCACGGTCGCGGCGGCGCGGAGGATCCGGTCGTCGCCGCCCTCGGGCAGGACGATGTGGCGGTCGGCGATGCGCGCGCGCTCGATCAGCCCGTACTCGAACATCAGCGGCGTGACGACCTCGGACCGGCCGACGTCGAGGAGGGTGAGCAGCTCGACCGCGTCGACCGCCTCCTGGAAGAGGGCGAGGGAGGTGTCGCGCTTGCGCGGGGAGTCGGCCGCCAGGCGGCCGCGGGCCGCGGTGACGCGGACGGCGGTGTCGTAGGTGCCGAGCTCGGTCATCACGATCGGCACGCGGCTGTCGACGCCCTCGATCAGCCGGACGATCGGCTCCGGCAGCTCGAAGCCGCCGTTGAGGATGATGCCGGTGACGGTGGGGAACGTGCCGGAGGCGTACGCCATGATCACGGCGAGGACGACCTCGGGCCGGTCTCCGGGGACGATCACGACGCCGCCCTCGGTGAGCCGCGGCAGGACGTTGACCATGGACATGCCGGCGATCACCACGCCGAGCGCCTCGCGGCCGAGCAGCTCCGGATCGCCCGCGACGACGACGCCGTCGACCGCCTCGACCAGGCGGGACAGGCTTGGAGCGACGAGGAACGGATCCTCGCGGATCGCCCAGACCGGGACGGTGGCGGGGATGCTCTCGCGGATCGCGGCGACGGCATCGGCGGCGGTGTCGGGATCGGCGCGGTTCGCGATCACTCCGATGAGGCTCGCGTGGGCCGTGCGCAGCTCGACCGAGGCGAGCTCCGTGATCTGGCGCATCTCCTCCGGCGTGCGCGCGGGAGCCTGGCCCAGCTGCTCGCTGCGGGACGAGTCCCGGCCGGTGAGGACGAGCAGGACCGGGGCACCGAGGTTGGCGGCGATGCGGGCGTTGTAGCCGAGCTCGGTGGGGCTGCCGACGTCCGTGTAGTCGGAGCCGAGGATGACGACGGCGTCGCACCGGGCCTCGACGCCCTTGTACCGCTCGACGATCCGCGAGAGCGCCGCCTCGCCGTCGGCGTGGACGTCCTCGTAGGTGACGCCGATGCAGTCCTCGTAGGCGAGGCCCGAGTCGGAGTGGCCGAGCAGCATCTCGAGCACGTAGTCCGGCTCGGAGGTGGAGCGGGCGATCGGGCGGAAGACGCCGACCCGCTGCACCTGGCTGCTGAGCGCATCGAGGACGCCGAGGGCGACCGTGGACTTGCCCGAATGACCTTCGGCGGACGAGATGTAGATGCTCTGAACCATCGGATCCAGCCTACCGAGGGGGTCCCTCCGCCTGGCTGAGTAGAGGCCAGGGATGGGAGGGCGTGCACGGCGCGCGGCTGTGGAGGAGCGTCCGCAGTCGGTAGGGCCTTGTAGCGGCTGTGCGGCGGTCCATCGGCGGAGCAGGCGGGCCGGTTAACGGAAGAAGACCCCCCGCGCACCCGCCAGAGCCCGGTTACCCTTGCTGCGTTTCCGCCCTGGGGGAGTTGGCCTGGATGGCGCCACGCGGGGAGCCGGGTGACAGTCTAACCGACGACGGCGGCCGAGGAGAGCGGGGCGTGTCGGGGTCGTGGTCAGCGGAAGGCTCCGACACCGGCTAGTATCGATGAGTCGCGGCTCAGGTCGTGCCAGGAGGATTCGCCTAGTGGCCTATGGCGCACGCTTGGAAAGCGTGTTGGGTGAAAGCCCTCGGGGGTTCGAATCCCCCATCCTCCGCGAACGGTGTCCGTTGCTCTCGCCAGCACGGGCACCGTTTTTGCGTCCCCGGCGACCGACGTTCGACGCTAGTGGCACAGCAGGAGGCACAGTTAGGCGAACAGATCGCCCATCATGTCCGCGGCGGCGCGCTGCAGCGACTTGATCGCGTGCGCGTAGATCGTCAGCGTGACGGCCGCGGAAGTGTGCCCCAGCCGCTCCGAAACCACGCGGACGTTCACGCCAGCGCTCAGCAGCGTGGTCGCGTGCGTATGGCGCCCCTCGTGCAGCTTGATCGTCGGCAAATCCGGCAGGGTCTCCTGCGCTTTCGCAACCCGCTCGCGCCACTGCCGAGAGAACTGCACCGGGTTGTGCGGGCGCCCGTACCGGTTCGAGAACACGAGAGAGTCGGCGGCGGCGTGCTCCGGCGCAACGGAACGGATGCCGTCACGCCTCACCCGGAGCTCAGTGACCAGCTGCGGGTCGATGTCGACGTTCCGCGGCTTCCCGTTCTTCGGAGGTCCGAACGTCGTCACAGGGGCCGTCCCAGCCTCTTTGACGTACTGCATCGCGCGCCGGACGACGATTGTTCCCGCCGTGAAGTCGACATCGCGCCAGCGCAGCGCCAGGATCTCCCCCCGGCGTAGACCCGTGGCGAGCAGCGTCCGCCATGCGAGATACAGATAGTCCCCGCTCTCGCGCGACCAGTCGAGGAATTGCTTCGACTCCCCCGCTGTCCACACGTGCATTTCGGGCGGCGCCGCATCGACCTTTCGCGGCGGTGATGCTTTCTTCGCGGGGTTGGTCTTGATCTTCCCGTCGTCCAGCGCGTGCGAGAGGATCTGCGAGAGCAACACGTGGACGTGCCGCACTGTCGCGAGCCCCAGTGGCTCCCCCTCGTGCCCCTTGTCTTTACGCCCCGACCGCTCGAGGCCCCGGTAGAACCGGTTCAGGTGGTCTTTCGTGATTGCGGATATCGGCAGCTTGCCCAGCGTCGAGCCCTGCACGTGCACCCGGTAGTGCTTCCGGTAGCCGGCCAGCGTCGTCGGGCGCACCCGGATCGTCGCCAGATACTCGGCCGCGTAGTCGTCCAGGCGATCGCGGATCTCTTCGACGTGAGAGCCGCGCCGCATGTCTACGCGGACGTCTTCTAGCGCCGCGTGCGCGTCCTGCTCGCTCTCGTAGCCGCGCTTGAACTTCCGCGCGCGCTCCCCGTTCTCGAGCTCCACCCAGTAGGCAAGGCGCCAGAGCACGCGCCCCGATGTCGTCGTGTAGCTCGTGACCGTCCCCGCGTTATTTGCGCGTCTTGGGCTCACGTTTTGGTTCGTCCTCACCAATCAGCGGCGCATAGTCGATGCTCTTCGTCGAGTCTTTGCTTAGATATCCGCGTTGTCGAGCAAGCCGAACCCAATGACTTGCCGTACTGGGCGGGAGTTGCATGAGCTCGGCAATGCGTTGCGTTGGCTTCCCGCGAATCGCGAAGTAGAAGCAATACACCGAGGCTGCAAAAGCCAGCGCTTTAGGCGTGGGTCCTTCGCCGCGCACCATCGCGGCGCCGTTCTCAAGCCCTTCGAAGCCGTAGGCATGAAAGCTGAGCATGCGCTCATTCATAACCAGAAGCGGAAACGAACCGGAGAAGATCTTTTCCTCGAGCTTGTTGATGAGCAAGAGTCGAAGTGACTTTGCAGTGATAGGGGCGGGCCTCCCCGCTCTTTCCTGACCGCTGATCGATATCGCTGTGATCTCGTATCGCATCGCGTCCGAGTCAAAGAGCACCGTCACGTTCGCTTGGAAGTCCCACTCCTCGTCCGTCAGCCGCATCACTCGCACTTCACGCGGGATCGCGATGCCGCCAGCAAGTGAGTACCAAGCGTCTTGCTCTCCCGCGACCGCCCATTCAACACCCGTGGGCGCGGGCTCATGATCGCGAGTGCTTCCAGCCATGCGTCACAGGCTACACGGTCAGTGGCAGCGGGAATCTATTGAAGGCCGTTGTGGTCACCCCTCAACATGTGCAAGCATGGTCTCAGCCACTAGACGTCCAGTTGCAGTGGCCTTCAACTCCACAGAGAGCCCTCCACCGGTGAGACCCGGAGACGAGGGAACGCCCACGCGGGAACTACCAGCGGGGCTCCAAGTGATGCCTCGAACCAGCCGACGCGAGATGCGCGGCGCGGGCGAGGCCGTACGACGACCGAGCACCACCCACCTACAGGAAGGGTCACCGTGACCATCACGATCGCAGGGCCAGCCGCCCTCACTTTCAAGGACGCCGCCGCCCTCGTGCAGATCGACGTCCGCAAGATCAAGGCCGGTGTCGAGTCCGGCACCATCCCGAGCATCCAGCTCGGCGCCCGCCGAATGATTCCCCGGGCCGCGCTGCTCCGAGTCTTCGGAATCGTCGAGGACGAGCGCGCGGCCTCGTGACCGCAAAGAGAAAGCCCGTGACTCCTGGCAGGGAGATCACGGGCGAGAAGCCGAACCAAACTTCCACGAAAGGAAACGACTGATATGAACACCGTACACGTCACCGGTCTGAACCTGCACCTCCGAACCCCCGCCGCCGCCGTCCACTTCTTGTTGACCGGCCTACGCCGCCGCGGTCGCACCTGCACCCAGCGCTCGTCAACCGACTGGGCGACGACAACCCGCATCGGACCCGCCGAGATCATCGCCGAGGTCGACGGCATCGGAACGGCGCTGCGGATGCTGAGACGCCGCGCCGGCCTCTCGAGGCGACATGCTGCGCGGATCGCAGACACGAACCCAACGACCATCGCGCTGATCGAGCTGGGGAGCATGCGGTTGCTCACCGTGACGATGCTCTGGCGCTTGAGTGCCGCCTACTCGGACGCGATCGCGAAGAAGCCGACCTCGTGACGGCGACGATGACGACCGCCAGCGGCGAGATCATCCGTGCTTCCACCCGATCCGCTGAGGGCGCCACGCAACAGGTCGTGCTGTGGACGAAGCGCGTGAGCATCGCACTGACAGCAGACGAGGCGCGATCGCTGGGCGTCTCGCTACTGGATCAGGCGCTTCGGGCGGAACGCGCGACTGACGACGCCTGGCCGGACGAAGTGCCCTGCTAGCGCGCCTACAACGATCACTTGACCCAATAGAGAGCGCGGGTGCCGACAGCAGCTCGACACCCGCGCTTTCCAATTTACAGAAAGGAGGCCCTTATGACTGACGCAAGACTCCCAGGGCGGTGGCTTACCGACCCAATAGTCGAAGAGCTTTCCGACAAGGCATATCGAATGATGACCGGCGCACTCATGTGGTCTGCCGAGCAGGGAACCGATGGGCGCATCCCCATCCGCTCACTTCGGTTATTGCACCCGGAAGGCACCGATCCCAAGGCCGTCGCGGAGCTCGTGCAGGCGCAGTTCTGGGAGCGGAACACCGATCACGTGCAGGTACTCAACTGGGCGCAGACGCAAAGCCTCGCGGTCGACGTCGAGTGGCAGCGCGAACGCAACCGCGTCAAGAACAAGGCGCTGCGCGAGCGGGAACGCGAGAAGGCCAGGGGAGCTCGCCAGCCCGCCTTCAAGCAGGAGACCGTGACCGGTCACGAGACCGGGGACGTGACCGATCACGCCGTAGGCAAGGCAAGTGCAAGGACAGGCCAGGAAAGAAGCGGGTCAGTAGACGAAGAAGAACGACCCGTCCCGCAGCCTCGAGATGACGTCGAGGACCGCACCGACTCTCGCACTGGCGAGGTCTTCGATCAGCCATTCGGTCTTGTGCGTGAGGGCCAGAAGGTGCGTTGGATTCCGAGGACCGCGTGATGGGAGCCGTACCCCCTTGGCCGACCAAGGAACCAGGACGGCCCTACAGGTGGCTACTACACCTGAGCCACCAGGACCGCCCTGCACCGACATGCCCGACTCATCGTGAGCGGACGGACAACCTCGGCAACTGCGGGGCATGCATCTATGAGTGGCGACTTCAATTAGATGCCGTGCCCGCTGACGAGTGGACGAATTGCCGTGTCTGCCAGATGCCTATTCACCCAGCAGTAGAAGGAGAAGGGGTCGAGACTTGCCCGACATGCGACGACACCTTCCTATCGAGAAAGGAGCATTGATGATTGATTCCGTAGATACCCCGTTGAGCGCTCGAGTCGATCGCCTCGAGGCCAGTCTTGCCCGCATTCGTGGCCTTGAGTCGGAGATCGACAGGCTGCGCGCCGATCGCGACCGGTGGAAGTCTGACGCCGGCCGCTGGGAGGCGCGTTTCAACGCGGCTTATGCCGCCGAGCAGCGGCCCGGTGCGTTCCGTCCCATCAGGTCGCAGAACGAGCTCGACCGCATCATCCGCGTGCGCCTCGCTCGCCTTCGCGGCAAGCCCGACGACAACGAGGCGACCACCGCCTAGACGGTTCTTCGGGGGTGGGCACCAGACCCCACCCCCGAGAACCCGGCACCCCCTGCGGAGTAGTGCTCATCTCTCCCCGCCCAAAAAAAACGACTCTCACGAAGGAAGGAAGACCCATGACCGAGACCACCACCGAGACCGTAGAAGCCCCTCAGAAGGCCGAGGAGCAGCAGCAGAACGGGAACAGCGAGGCGGCAAAGTACCGCCGCCAGCTGCGCGAGGCAGAGGCTGAGCGGGACACCCTGCGCAGCCGTGTCGAGTCTCTGCAGCGCTCCGACGTCGAGCGCATCGCGAGCACGAAGATCGAGAAGGCATCGGCCGTGTGGGCGGCCGGCTCGCAGCTCGCGGATCTCCTCGACGAGGACGGCAACGTCGATCCCGAGAAGGTCGCCGCAGCTGCCGAGTCCGCGCGCGATTCGCTGGGGCTGAAGCACGTGCCGGACCCTGGCGTGATCCCGAATCAGGGCACGACGCCGCAGTCCGTAGCACCTGAGGCGATGTCCTGGGCCGCGGCTCTCGACCCGCACGCTCACGACAACGTGGACTAGGCCGACGTCGGGCCTGCCGGATAGACTGACCATGCAGTCAGATACCCGGCAGGTCCGGTCCTGGCGGCACACGCAGCCCCCGGCGGGCAGCACGGTACGGCCCGAGGCCACCGCGCGAAACACTCCATTCGTTTCGTTGTAGGTGGCCGTTTCTGTGCCACCGGAAAGAGAGCCCATCGTGGCCATGACCACCGCCAGCGCCAACCGCGCGTTCCTCCCCGAGCAGGTCCACTCCCTCATCGTCCAGCCCGTGCAGGCCGCATCCGTCGCCCTGCAGGTCGCAGACGTCCAGAGCACCGGAGCGCAGGTCAACGCGTACCGCGTTCCCATCGTCACGGCCGACCCGGTCGCATCCTGGGTCGCCGAGGGCGCCGAGATCTCCGCGAGCGACGCCAACCTCGGCGAAGCCGCCAGCCCGTTCTACAAGCTCGCCGGCCTCACCGTCATTAGCAAGGAGCTCGCCGAGGACAGCAGCCCCGCCGCTGCGCAGCTCGTCGGCAACGGCCTCGCCCGCGACATCGCCCGCCAGTTCGACGCCGCGTTCTTCGGCGCGAAGGGTTCCAACGCGGCCCAGCCCGCCGGCCTCGAAAACCTCGTCGGCTTCAACGCGGTCGCCGGCAGCGGCACCAACCTCGACCCCTTCGAGCAGGCAGCCTCCGCAGCCGAGACCGCCGGAGTCACCCTGTCATCCTTCGTCGCTCACCCCGACGACGCGCTCAAGCTCGCCGTCCTCAAGAAGTCGACCGGATCGAATGAGCCCCTGCTCAGCGCCGACCCCACGCAGGCATCCCGCCGACTCATCGCAGGCATCCCGCTGCGCGTCAGCCCTGCCGTCAAGAAGGGCACCGTCTGGGGCATCCCGCAGGCCCGCATCATCGTCGCCATCCGGCAGGACGTGACCCTCGACATCGACCGGTCCGTCTTCTTCACCAGCGACCGCGTCGCAGTGAAGGCCACCATGCGCGCCGCGATCCTCTACCCGCACGCCGCCGCCGTGCAGAAGATCACCCTCGGCTCGTAGGCGTCAACGTCACCCGCGGCCACGGCATCGGCGGCGCGGGAACGATGGCAGAGCAAGGGTGTAACTCCTTTCCGCCCGTCCGCAGCTCGCCAGCGCCTACAGCGAGCCCGACCGTGACTCATCCGGTCGGGCTCGCACCACCCTCGACAGAACGAAGGCGAAATGCCGAACCCGCGAGTAGCGAACGGACACCGCCGACGCGAGCTGCGCAAGCGCCTCCTCGCTGCCGGCGCCTACTGCACGTGGGGCGACTGCCCGTGGCCTACCGACTGGCTCGGTACCGCCATGGCTACCGAGCTGGGTCAGTACGACCCGCGCTTCCCTGTCGTCGACGAGATCATCCCCATCGCGCACGGCGGGTCGCCCTACACCCGCGAGAACACCCGTCTACTCCACGCGTTCTGCAACGGACAGCGCGGAGCAGGACGACCAGCACGCTCCGAGACCCCGACAGTCCGGCCGCCGATCCAGGCGTCGCCGGGATGGGGATCGACCGCCTGAGCACCCCCCCACCACCCCCTGGGGGGTGAGGGAGCGGCAACCCCGTGGGAGTAGTGCCCATACACCCACGACGTTTTTTCCACACGAACCCCCCGAGAGGATCTCCCCGATGATCGACGCAGGGACCACCACCCGAGAGTGCTGGGCATGGGATGCAGGCCTCGCGTCCCGATTCGAGGACCACATCGCCGACTCCGTGCCCCTTTACAGGGAGGGCCACGAGCTGATCCTTGAGCTGTCCGACTGGTGGGCCGGTCCAGGCGCATCGATCGTCGACGTCGGCTGTTCTACCGGCACGCTCACGGCCGCGCTGGCAGCCCGGCACCCCGCCGCAGATGTCGTCGGCATCGACTCCGAGCCCGAGATGCTCGTCGAGGCGCAGGCCCGCGACTCCCGCGCCACGTTCCGGCTCGGCGACGCGACGACCTGCGACCTCGGCACCCCGGATCTCGTAGTCGCGCACTACGTCGTCCAGTTCCTCGCGCCGGCAGACCGCTCAAGCCTGCTGCGCAACGTGTTTGACGCGCTGCAGCCGGGCGGGGCGCTGATCCTGTTCGAGAAGACGCTCCCGAGCTCGCCCGCAGCGCAGAGCCGCGCCGCACAGGCGCTCCACTCCCACAAACTGCGCGCCGGACTCTCGCCGGTCGACGTCCTCGCGAAGGACCGCGCGCTGCGGGGCGTGCTGAGGCCGCGCACGACGGTGCAGCTGGTCGACGAGCTCGCATCGGTAGGGTTCGAGGACGTCGAGCCGGTCATGCGGTGGATGCAGTTCGCGGGATTCCTCGCGGTGAAGGGGGAATCATGAGCGACGAGTTCGATCTCAGGCAGACGACCACCCGCATGGGGATCGCGCGCACAACGTGGTTTAGGTTCCCGAGGGCCTGGAAGCCGATCCTGGAACACCTGCAGTCCATCGAGGGTCCGGTCACCGTCTATGTTGGCGCGGTCGCCACCGGAGAGGAGGCGTACTCGATGGCGATGCTGCTCGAGGAGTACGACATCCCCGGCCGGGTCATTGCGACCGACATCGACCCCGAGCTGATCGCTCTCGCTATAGAAGGTCGCACCAAGAACACCGAGGTTGCCCAGGCGATTATGTCGGCGGGTGTCGCACGAGTGATGAAGCCGGCGAGGACGCTCAGCCACTTTGAACAACTCGACGAGAAGACGTTCCGACCGTCGGCCTCTGTACGCGAGCGGGTCACGTTCAGCGTCGCCGATCTCCGCACCTGCACAATCCCGACCGCGGACGTCGTCCTCGTTCGCAATGCCTGGCGGCATCTCGGCCCAGACGGTCAGAGGAGCTTGCACCGGCAACTTCTACGCCTGACCGCGGGCGCTCTGCTAGTAGTCGGCAGCGCGGACCTCGTGCTTCCACAGCAGACCGCCGACGGCGTCGTCGAGCATTTGACGGGACTCGAGGACGAGCTGACCGGGTTCCAAGCTCAGTACGGAGGCCCCCCGCTAGAAGATGGCCGACCTGACACCATCGGACTGTTCATCCGCGAGTAGCGTTGACGAATGGGTATCGAAAAGAAGATCGACATCGACGTTCCGGCCGACGCTACGGACGCTCAGATCGCCGCTGCTGCGGACGCAGCCGCCGCTGACCAGCTCGAGAAAGACCTCGACGATCAGCTCGGCTTCTAGGCCCTACGGCATGACGCTACTGCGCCAAGGGAGCCGAGCTTCGCGCCAGTAGGTCGCGGCGAAGAGTCACTCCGCGATGATCAAATCATGTCGTCGAACTCAACGCACTACCTCGTGACGGTCAGGGGCCCATGGTCTGAGGCGCCGACCGTCCTGGGCATCTTCACCAGCCCCGACGACGCGAATGCCGCGATCGCTCGCGCGCAGCAGGACGGGCCGATGCCCGACCGCTACTCGGTCGAAGGGTGGCGGGACGACAAGCGGGTGACGCCGTGAATGTCGGTAGTCCCCGCGACGCTCGCGACCATGGGAACCCGCTACGACCCGAACCACCCCGCCCGCCCCCGCGAGGTGTCCGTCTACGAACAGGCGTTCCGCAACGTCGGCGACGAGGCGCCGTGGTTGCTCGCCTGGCGCGATGGGAAGGTAATGACCAACCCAGACACCGGTCGGTACCTCTACAGCCACGAGGTGCCCGGACAGAGCGAGCAACGAAGCTCGCGAAGCTCGAGGCGCTGACCTAAACCCCCGCGCGGCGCAGCTCAGCCACGAACGTCGTCCCGACGGCCCGCATCATCCGCACCGCCTCGACCACCGTGATTGGCGACTTGCACGTCATCTTGCGGTGCATCGTCCCCTCAGAGATGCCGATGCGGCGAGCTACCCAAGCGTGCGATCGGCCGCTGCGATGGACGGCGTCGATCACGGCGGCGGTTCCGGGGTCGGGGTGCAGCGCGTCGGCCATGGCTGGACCCTACGGGCGACTCTGCGCTGACGCTGCATCATCTGCCGGAAGTGACGTCATCATATGCGACAGGTGGCACACCAGCGGGCACATTCTGACCCGTATCGAACCGACAGCAACCGTTCCGAACCGCTCACTGTGCCACTTCGCCAATGCACCGCCGGCCCGCAATCGCAGCGATCGGACCCAACTCGCCCGCTCGACTGGGAGAGTTCGAATCCCCCATCCTCCGCGAACGGTGTCCGTTGCTCTCGCCAGCACGGGCACCGTTTTGGTTAACCGGTGCGGCCGATCGTCGAGGCCCGGTCGACCGGTGCGGGCGTCCGTCGTGAGCGGCGCGCTCACGCAGCGCCGGGTTCGCGCCGCCGGCGCACACGCAGCTGCAGCCGACGACGTCGCGCCGAGCAGGCGCCGCCGATCGTTCGGCGCGCGCCAGGCGTGCGGGAGATCAGCCGTAGAGGTGGTTCGTCCGCGCGCAGGAGTCGGAGCAGAAAGCGCCACGGCGGGCGACGAGCGGGGCCGAGCAGGCGGCGCAGACCGGGCGGAAGAAGAGTTCGGCTATGGTTCGCGACATGGTCCGACCGTAGGTGCCGGTCCCGGATCGTGCCCGTCGCCATCCGTATTACGACAACGCGGACGACAGGGCGGCGATACGGACCCTCCGGCGACGCCGGCCGTCAGTCGGCGATGCGCTCGAGCCATTCGTCGAGCAGGAGCCGCTCCCCCGCGCTGAGGGGCTCGATCTGCGGCAGCGCCGTCCGCAGGGCGACGGCGTGCGCGACGACCGCACGGGCGGCGGGATCGGTGGGGCCCGCCTCCGCCGTGGTGATCGCCGCGAGGACGGACTCGCGCGAGCGGGACGAGAGCTCGTCGTCGAGGTCGGCGAGGGCGGTCAGCGTGAGGGTGCAGCCGAGCGCGGCCGACTGGAGCAGGCGGGAGGCACGCTCGACGTCGACGGTGAGGCGGCCGGCTTCGGCGACGGCCCGGACCGCGTCGAGGAGGACGCCCCGGGACAGGCGCGCCGCCTCCGACTCCTCCCCCGGCCGTGCGGTGAACATCAGCGCGTAGAGGTGCGGTTCGGCGAGTCCGAAGGCGACGTGGTGATCCCAGGCGGCACGGAGCGCGTCGACCGGGTCGGCCGGCGCCTCGCTCCGCTCGAAGTCGGCGAGGGCCGTGGCGAATCCGGCTGCCGCGGCCGAGTCGAGCAGCCCGCGCAGGTCGCCGAACGTCCGGTAGATCGTAGGGGCCTGCACCCCCGCCGCCGCGCTGATCGCCCGCGTCGACACCGCGTCCCGCCCGCCGTCCGCCAGCAGCTCGACCGTCGCTCGGAGGATCCGCTCCCGCGTCGTCCCGCTCTCACTCATGCTACCGACGCTAACACGTTCCCGTTAGCGCCTCGTCTCCCGGGCCGGCCCGGGCCGCCTCAGCGCCGTCGGGCGGTCCCGAAGATCCCGCGGACCACCTCGCGCAGCAGGGTCCTGCCGGCGCTCGAGCCCAGCACCTCCTCGACGACCGTCTTGTCGCGGCGGGCGGTGCGGGTCCCGCGGGAGGTCGGTGCCGTGCGCCGTCGGGAGCGCTCGGCGGCCTGGTCAGCGGCGCGCTCGGCGGCGGCCCGCTCCTTCGCGCGGCGGGCGGCGTCCGCGGTCTCCTCCTTGGCGCGACGCGCGTCCTCCTTGGCGCGGCGGGCGTCGTCGGCGGCCTGCTGCTCGGCGGCGGCGCGGGCCTCCTCGGCGTCGGCGGCGGCGTCGAGCCGGCGGGTGAGGATCTCGCGGGCGGAGTCGCGGTCGAGGGGCGTGCCGTAGCGCGCGAGGAGCGGGGACCTCTGGACGCTCGCCTCGCGGTCGGCCTCGGGGGTGGGCTTCATCGAGCCGAGCGGGGCGCGGAGACGCGTCCAGGCGACCGGGGTCGGGGCGCCGCGCTCGTTCATGACCGTCACGATCGCCTCGCCGATGGGGAGCGCCTGGAGGACCTCACCGAGGTCGTAGTCGCTCTCGGGGTAGGTCGAGACGGTGGCGCGGAGGGCCTTGGCGTCGTCCGGCGTGTGCGCGCGGAGCTGGTGCTGCACGCGGGAGCCGAGCTGGGCGAGGACGTCGCCCGGCACGTCCTTCGGGGTCTGCGTGACGAAGACGATGCCGACGCCCTTGGAGCGGATGAGGCGCACGGTCTGGGTGATCGCGGCGAGGAAGTCCTTCGACGCGTCGCGGAAGAGCAGGTGCGCCTCGTCGAAGAAGAACACCAGCTTCGGCTTGTCGAGGTCGCCGACCTCCGGCAGGTCGTTGAAGAGGTCGGCGAGCAGCCACATCAGGAAGGTGGAGAACAGAGCCGGTCGGTCGGCGACTCCGGGGACCTCGAGGAGGCTGACGACGCCGCGCCCGTCGGCGGCGAGGCGGAGGAACTCGGCCGTGTCGATCTCGGGCTCGCCGAAGAACACGTCGGCGCCCTGGTCGGCGAACGCGATCAGCTCGCGGAGGATCACGCCGGCGGTCGCCTTGGACAGCCCGCCGAGCTCGGCGAGCTCCGCCTTGCCCTCGTCGCCGACGAGGTAGGTGAGCACGGCGCGGAGATCGGACAGGTCGACGAGCGGGAGACCGGCGCTCTCGGCGTAGTGGAAGACGAGGCCGAGGCTCGACTCCTGCGTGTGGTTGAGGCCGAGCACCTTCGCGAGCAGCAGCGCGCCGAATCCCGTCACGGTGGCGCGGACGGGGACGCCGGTGCCGATGCCGCCGAGCGCGAAGTACTCGGCGGGGGCCGCCTCCGCCCGCCAGTCCTGGCCGATGCCGCGGGTGCGGGCGAGCAGCGCGTCGGTCGCGGTGCCCGGAGTGGCGAGGCCGGAGAGGTCGCCCTTGATGTCCGCAGCGAAGACGGGGACGCCGTGGGCCGAGAGCTGCTCGGCGAGGACCTGCAGCGTCTTCGTCTTGCCGGTGCCGGTCGCGCCGACGACGAGGCCGTGCCGGTTGAGCATGCCGAGCGGGATGCGGACGGGCACGTCGATCCGCGCGTCGCCGTTGACGAGGGCGCCGAGCTCGAGGGCCGGGCCGGTGAACGCGTACCCGGCGCGCACGGCGTCGACGGCGCTCTCGGGGAGCGGACCGGGGGCCGGGGCGGGCGCCGGGTACGCG
>NZ_PSTP01000028.1:0-24863 GCF_002930935.1 Rathayibacter sp. AY1A2
GATCCCGGCCGGCACCTCGCAGCAGGGCGAGCTCTAGCACCCGGGGGCGGCGGGGTCGCTCCCGACCGTAGGCCTCCGCTGTTTCGCGCGCATTTCCGGCGGGAGGCGCGCGATCCGGATCCGGAGCGGCCCCGCCCCCGGGTGCTAGAGCTCGCCCTGCTGCGAGGTGCCGGCCGGGATCGGGACGAGCCGCGTCACGACGGGAGGATGGGCGACGAGTCCGCGGATCGCCGCGTTGAGGCGGACGACCGGCTCGCCGGCGCCGTGCGCGTCGAGCAGGTCGCCGCTCGTCCACTTCTCCAGCATGACGATGGTGCCGTCGGGCGAGTCGTGGATCGCGTAGAGCTCGCAGCCCTCCTCCTCGTGCACCTCCGCGATGGCGGTGGAGAGGGCGGCGACGAGCGCGTCGCGCTGCCCCTCGGCGGGAGTGAAGATCGCGGTGACGACGACGGGATCGGACATGGCGTGCCTTTCGGAGGGGGGAGGGGGATCAGCGCCGCGGGGGTGCGGCGCAGCTGGAGCGGATGACGAGGTCGGCCTGCACCTCGATGTGCTGCGGGGCCTCGGGGAGGCGGCCCTGCATGCGGGCGAGGACGAGCTCGACGCGGTGACGGGCGAGCATGTCGATCGGCTGGCGGACGACGCTGAGCGGCGGGGTGACCAGCTCGCTCCAAGAGTTGTCGTCGAACACGACGACCGAGAGGGCCTCCGGGATCCGGATCCCGAGCTGGAAGAGCCGGTGCACGGCGCTGCGCACCTGCGCGCCGCTGCCCGCGGTCTGAGGAGGCAGCGGGCGCCGCGGCGCGTCCGGGCGCCGGAGCAGCCGCAGGCCGGTCGCGAGCTGCCAGGCCGTGACGGCGTAGACGGAGGCGCGCTCCCAGACGCGGTCGGGCAGCAGATCGACGCCGGGCACGCGGGTGTCGACCTGCAGCATCAGCAGCGCGAGCAGGCCGACCGCGCCGAGTACGATCCCGACCGTCCCGAGCGCCCACGGGGCGCGGCCGCGCCGGGCCGCGGCACCGGCGACGATCGAGGCCGCGTTGCCGCCGACGATCGCCATCGCAGCGCCGACCACGTGCAGGCCGCCGATCCCGTTCTGCGCACTGGCGCTGCTCCCGTGCACGAGGCCCACCACGGCGATGCCCACGGCGTAGACCACGGCGAGGGAGAGGAACAGCCCCCGCGATCCGCCCCGCGCCGCCCGCACGGTCGTGACGGCGGCGGCGAGGTAGAGCGCCCCCTGCAGGAGGAATCCGGCGTTCATCACCGCGTGCAGCGGCGAGTCGATCGCGCGCCCCTGGAACACGCCCACCTCGGGCACGCCGAGATCGCTGATGTAGTTCCGTGCGTAGCTGTAGCCCGGGAACGCGGACGCGGCGACCGCCTCCGCTCCCACATAGGCGAGCGCGCTCACCACCCACAGCACTCCGGCCCCACGAGTTCCCATGGGCCCATCATCCCCGGGCCCGGCCGCGCCGGTCGTCGGCGCCGGACGGCTCGCCGCCGCTCCGGTCACAGGCTGAACCCGCCGTCGGTCGTGAGCACCTGCCCGACGACCCAGCTGCCCGCCGACGTGGCCAGCCATGCGATCAGCTCCGCGGGGTCCGCCGGCGCGCCGACCCGGCCGAAGGGCGTGGTCGCGACGTACTCCTCGAGGTCCTCGAGCGACCGGTCGGTGGTCTCCGGGTCCAGGTATCCCGTGTTCACCGGACCGGGATCGATCGTGTTGAGCACGATCCCGAGCTCCAGGAGCTCGGCGGCGACCGTGGCGGTGACGCCGGCGAGCGCCGCCTTGCTCGCGGCGTAGGCGACCTCTCCGCGCATCGCCCCGTGGATCTGGCCGGACGTCATCCAGAACACGTGCCCCTGCGCCCGGGCGTAGGGCCCGGCCCCGACGATCCGGTCGCCGGGCCGGCGGGGTCCGTCGCTGCGCGGTGCCCGGAGCCGCGCGAACTCCGCGGTGAGCAGGAGAGTGGAGCGGGTGTTCACGTCCCAGAACGCGGTGAGCCGCTCGGGCGTCATGTCGAGGATGCTGCCGTCGTCGCCGCTCTTCGCGTGATTGCAGACGAGGACGTCCAGGCTCCCGGTCAGATCGGCGGCGGTGGCGATCAGGCCGGGGACGGTGGAGGGGTCGGCCAGGTCCACGTCGACGTCGGCGAACCGCGCGCCCTCCGTGAGGTGCGCGCGCAGCTCGGACCTCACCGCGTCGAGGTCGTCCCCTCCCCAGGGGAGGTCGAGGTCGTGGGGGCGGTGGTGGTGGACGACGAGGTGCGCGCCGAGCGACGCGAGCTTCGAGGCGACGGCGAATCCGATGCCGCGTCGCCGCGAGACGCCGGTGACGAGCGCGGTCCTGCCCTGCACGCGGTCCTGCCCTGCAGAGGGAGGAGTGCGGACACGGGGAGCCTTTCGATCGCGCCCGAGCGGGCCGGAGGGAGCGGGCCGGAGGGAGCGGGCCGGAGCGACGGGGATCGGGAAGGCCTCAGCCGCACTGCACGATCCCCACCGTATCGAGCCGCCGGTGGCCTCCGTCCGGCGATGAGGTGCCCCTCAGACCTGCTGGAAGACCCGCAGGCCCTGTCCCCGGGAGAAGCCGAGGCGCGAGTAGCTGTCCGCCAGCCGCTCGTCGCCGGCCACGGCCACGACGACGCCTCCCGCGGGGACCGTGGCCAGCAGCTCCCTCGTCGCGATCAGCGCCGACAGGCGGGTCCCTGGGCGCTGCGAGAGCGCCATCACCGTCCACCGCCTCCCCGGAGGCGTCTCTGCGCCGACGGCCGCGGTGAGGGGGGTCCCGACCAGCAGGGCCCCCGCCCCCACGGCTCCGCCGAGGAGCGCCGCGAGGACCAGGACCGCGCCGAGCAGCCCCGAGAGCGCGACCCACACGGCCGCCACCACGGCCAGCAGGACGACCGGGACGGTGACGGCGATGCTCACCAGGGCGTCGGCGACCGGCCGGTAGCGCCCGAACACGACCAGTCCGTTCCGGTCGGCCGTCTCGTGGGCGGCGCGGCGGATCACGGAGGGCGTGAGCGAGAGCAGCGCCGTCGGGAAGGCCAGGACGGCGAGGACGCGGTGCCGCGTGAAGGCGCGCACCATCAGCCACGACACGGCAGGCAGACGTCCCCATCCGACCGGTGCCGACGCCGCTGCCATCGATCCAGTCTGCGCGATCGGGGAGGCGCGCGGCCACCCGGTACGAGGACGCCGCTCCGGCTCCGCTGCGCGAGGGAGGCCGGCGCGGACTACTCCTCGTCCGCCCGGTAGACCTTCCGGAACGCGTCCTTGCGGGCGATCCTCCCGCCGCGGAACTCGTAGATGTCGCAGCCCCGCGTGACCTGGGGTCGGCCGTCGGGGCCGGTCCCGGTGAAGGACCAGGTGGCCGCGCCGCGCGTCCCGGCGATGAGGGGAGCCCCCTCCTCGTGTCGCTCCTGTCCGGTGTCGAAGGCGAGCATGAGCGCGAATCCCTCGCGGACCTGCTCCTTGCCCGTCCAGGTGCGGCCGGGCTCGGGGCCGACGGACGCGCCGTACACGCAGTCGTCGGTCATGTGACTCATCAGCGATTCGAGGTCGTGGCGGGTCCAGGCGTCGCTGAACGCGGCCAGCACCTCGGGCGTCATCTCGCTCGTGCTGGTCTCGGTCGAAGAGGAGTCGTCCATGTGCGGGCCTCGGTCCTTCTGATCGGTGGACCGTCGTCGGTCGCTCTGCGACCGTGGCAGGTGAGCGGCCGCAGTGGCAACGCCCTCTAGCGGTCATGTCCGGAAGCGGACGGCCGGCGGATCAGCGGTCCGTCGACCCGCCGACCAACGGGTGAGCGCGACGGCGGGGGGCGGTGCGCTGCGGGCGGCGGGAGCGGCCGCCGAGGCGACCCGCTCCACCGGGCACTGCCGCGTCCCGATGCTGAGCCCCTTCGCGAAGGCCGTGCCGAAGTCGGACGCGGGCCGGCCCTCCTCCGCCTCCTCGGTCGCGGCTCCCGGGTCGCCCGCGGCGGCCGGATGCTAGGCGCTCGCCGCCTCGTCCGCCACCTCCTCCCCGCCGACCGGCGCCGACGCGCAGGATGAGGAGCACCGGTCGCGGCGGGCACCGACTCCGCACCCGATCGGCACCGAGACCGCCACGAGCCCGCGCCGGCGGGAGGACAGCGAGAGCACCATGGGATTCTGGGGACCGACCGACGAGACCCGCGGCACGCGCCCGGTCGACGAGCCGCTCGGCGAGCTGGAGCTCGTGCACGCCTTCACCAGCGGGCCGATGCCCACCGGCGTCAGCGTCTCGCACACCGGGCGGATCTTCGTGAACTTCCCGAAGTGGGGAGACGAGGTCCCGGCCACGGTCGTGGAGCTGGTCGACGGAGCGGCGGTGCCCTACCCGGACGAGGCCTGGAACACGCCGTCGGGAATCGACGACGCCGGCGCCCTCGTCTCGGTGCAGAGCATCGTCGTCGATCCGGCCGACCGGCTCTGGATCCTCGACACCGGCAGCCCGATGTTCGAGCCGACGAAGAAGGGCGGCCCCAAGCTCGTCCGCGTCGACCTGGCGACCGACACCGTCGAGCAGGTGATCCTCCTCGAGCCGGACGTCGCCCTGCCGACCACCTACCTCAACGACGTGCGCTTCGATCTGCGGCGCGGCATCGCCTACATCACCGACTCGGCCGACTCCAGCCCGAACGGGATCATCGTCGTCGACCTCGAGGCGGGGACCGCCTGGCGCCGCCTGCACGACCACCCGAGCACGAAGGCGCTCACTCCTCCGGAGCTCGTGCCGATGGCCGAGGGCCGCGTGCTGATGAAGCGCCCGGCCGACGGCGACCCTCAGCCGGTGACGATGGGCGCCGACGGCATCGCGATCTCGGCCGACGGCGAGCGCCTCTGGTACTGCCCTCTCGCCTCCCGCCGCTGGTTCAGCGTGGCGACGGCGGCCCTGGTCGACCGGTCGGTGCCGGACGAGGACGTCGCGGCGACCGTCGTCGACGAGGGCGACAAGGGCGGGGGAGCGGACGGCCTCGAGACGGATGCGCTGGGCCGCTTCTACGCCACGAGCTACGAGAACAACGCGATCGTCCGCCGTCGCACCGACGGCACGATGGAGACGATCGTGCACGACGAGCGGCTGCTCTGGCCCGACACCATGTCGATCGCGACGGACGAGCACCTGTACGTCACCGCGAACCAGCTGCACCGCCAGGCCGACTACCAGGGCGGCACGGATCTGCGGACGTACCCGTACTCGCTGTTCCGGGTGCGGATCGGCGCGGGGCCGGTCCTCCTCCGCTGAAGGCCCCCGCCTGGTCGCCTGCGCCGAGATCCGCAGCGCGGATCAGCGCCAGTGGGCGAGCTCCGTGCGGAGGGTCCCGCGGGCGCGGGCGAGCAGTCCGCGGACGGTCGAGGTCGTGAGCCCCAGCTCGTGCGCGATCGCGTCGTAGCTGCACTGCTCCAGCTGGCGCAGCTCCCAGCAGCGGCGCTGGGCCGGGGGCATCGCGGCGAGCACCCGGTTGGCGTCGGCGGCGAGCGATCCGCAGTGCGCGGCGTGCTCCGGGTCGTCGGCGGCGGAGGCGGGGAACTCGTCGTCCAGCTCGGCTCGCAGCCGCGAGACGCTGGAGCGGAGCCGGTCGACGCTGCGGCGGCGCGCGGTCGTGACGAGCCAGCCGGCGATGGTCTCGCCGTCGATCACGCTGTCCACGTGGGTCCACGCCGCGAGGAACGTCTCCTGCACCACGTCGTCGACGGCGGCGCTGCTGCGGAGGGTGCGGGCGGCCGTCGCGCGGAGCAGACCGGTGTAGCGGCGGACGATGGTGGCGAACGCGCGGTCGTCGCCCTCCGCGGCGCGGATGACGAGCATCCGGTCCGAGTCGGGTTCGAGCAGCGCGAGCGGCGGCGCGGCGAGGGTCGAGGGGCGGGCCCTCGGGAGGCGTGCGGGGGTGGTGGCGGTGAGCATGCGGACTCCGGTCGACTTGATGTGCACGCATGATTCGGAGGCGCGCTCCCGCCCGGTTTCCCGGGGCGGGACCCCAGTGGGAGGGGCAGGTCTGTCCGGTTTCCGGGGACGTCAGCGCCGCCGCGACCACCAGCGGCGGGACCGCTCCGGCTCGGCGGCCGCCCGGGCCTCGGCCGCGGCGGCGCGATCGGCGCGCCGCTGCGACCAGGCGGCGACCTCCTCGTCGACGTCCCGGAGCGGGGTGACGACGGGCGGCCCGCCCAGCAGCTGGCGGCGCGCCTCGATCACCCGCGTGTTGAAGTCGGCGAGCTCGGCGCGCACCTCCTCCTCGCGGTGCAGGCGGTCGAGGCGCTCGTCGAGCGCGCGGTCCTCGGCGCGGAGGAGGAAGGCGGCCGGGCCGATCCCGGTGAGGTTCTCGCGCTCGATCTTGCGACGGATCCACCAGTCCGGGTCGTGGGCCGCGCCCAGGTCCGGGAGCGGCTTCCCCGATCCCGGCAGGTCGTCGAAGTCGCCGCGGCGGATCGCGAGCTGGATCGCCGTCTCGACGAACGCGGCCCGCTCGAGCGGATCCTCGGGCAGGGCGGGCTGCTCCGACTCCTCCTCGCCCGCGGCGCCGGCCCGGTACCGGGCGGCGCGCTCCCTCGCATCCGACATCCCTCCACGCTAGATCGGGCTCCTCGCCGCGGGCAACCACCCCTCCCGCCGTCTCCGTGGTCGGTGGGGCTCCGCGGGTCGACATCGGCGGACCGGCGTGCGTAGTATCGATACTCGATAACATCGACGATCGATAAGGAGCGCGCCATGACGAGTGTCATCTCCAGCGGACCGGTCCGGGAGCGTCCGCGCGTGTTCCGGGTGGCGAGAGCGGTCCTGCTCATCGTCGCGGTCTTCTCCGTGCTCACCGCGCTCCTGCAGACCTGGACGGTCACCACCGGGCGCACCCTGCTGGTCTTCGGGGGAGCGGACGGCCGCCTCCCGCTCCGGAGCCTCCCGCAGCTGCTGCAGGCCGAGCCGCGCGAGGGCACCGCGCCCACGCTCGCCGACGCCGCTCTCTCCCTCCGCCTGCTCGGTGCGCTGCCGAGCCTCCTCCAGGCGGTCACCATCGTCCTCGCCACGGTCTTCCTCCTGCGGGTCCTCCGCGGCATCGCGGCCGGACGCCCGTTCGACCCCTTCGTCCTCGCGAACTGGCGCCGTCTGAGCCTCGCCCTGCTGATCGGAGGAGTGGCGCAGGGCCTCGCCGACACCGCGGCGGGCCTGTACCTCAGCTCCGGCATCGGCCTGCTGTTCGCCGCCGGCCGGGTGACCGACGAGCAGCGCGATGCCTTCCTCGGCGGCGACTACCAGGCCATCGGGACGAACCTGCCGCAGTGGCCCGTCCCCGTCCTGCTCGCCGGAGTGGTGGCCCTCGCCCTGACGGCGGCGTTCCGCGCCGGCGCGAAGCTCGAACGGGACGTCGACGGCGTTGTCTGAGCCCGCCGACGACGAGAGGCACCGGATCGACTGCCACCTCGGAGCAGTGCTGGCCGAGCGCGGCGTGACCCTCACCGCCCTCTCTGCCCGCACCGGCATCACGATGGCGAACCTCTCCATCCTCAAGAACAACCGCGCCCGCGCGATCCGCTTCACGACGCTGACGCTCATCTGCGACGCGCTCGACTGCACCCCGCAGGAGCTGTTCTCGATCCGGGCCGTCGACGAGCGGGGGTAGCGGCGGGCGGATCGGCCAGGGGATCTCTGCGGGGCCGATGGTAGGGACGCCGTCCGATCCGACCGTCGATCGAGCAGGCCTCAGTCGCGCTCCACGTCCGCCCCTCCTGGGATCGGCCGGAGCTCCCCGGAGCTCGCTCTCGTCCCGACCCGTGGATGAGCCTCACCAGCGCGGCCAGCGGCCTCGGCCATCGACCTTCCGCAGGGGAGCGAGCTCGTCAGCGAGACCGTCGAATGCGCCTCCGGTGGATGCCGGCTGCTGCTCTCGGTCGTCCCGCCCGAGGCGACGACTCCCGAGCAGTTGTCGAGCGAGCTCGGAACGACCCCGCAGACACGCGTCGCGGGAACCCTCCGGGACCCTCGCTCCATCACGGTGGCTTCCACCGTCGAAGGGCCCCTCCTGAGGATCCGGGCCGACTACTGGTCCCAGGAGTACGTCCCCTGGGGACGTGTGCGAACCGTCCTCGTGCGTGCTTCCGCGAACCGGTCCCGTCGCGCTGTGCGATCTCCCTGAGACGGCGGCGGTGTACCCGTCGACGAGGCCGCCGGTCATCGACCCCGCGAGGAGCGCCCGCTTCAGACCCGCACCGACGACGAACACGTCGATCGACCCGGGGTTCCCGAACGGGAGACGGACCGTGATGCACGTCTGGTCGTGCTGAGCGGCGGTCAGCGGTCGAGGACTTGACGAATGACGAAGACCCGGTTCTCCGTCGACTCCCGCCCGACCGGGTCGAACCCGCTCGCCGTGGTCACTGAGACCCTGCTCGAGCTGGTCGGCGTGCTCGTGCGCGCCGCGCTGCGGCCGCGTCCCGCCCGCTCAGTCCAACGGGTAGCCCGGCAGCACGTCGATGCTGACCGCGTTCCGCGTGGCGCGGTACTCGGCCATGCCGTCGGGGCCCTTCTTCTCGGCCTGGAGGAGGAGCAGGTCGCGCTCGCCGACCGGCTCCATCACCGGCACGCCCCAGCCGCACGCGTCGCTGATGCGGGTGAGCTCGACGGTGACGACCGCGCGGGTGCTCGGGTGCTCGGGGTGCTGCTCCGCGACCTCGGTGAACGCCTCCGAACCGGGCAGGTGCACGGAGCCGGTGCCGTGCAGGCGGACGATGCGCGGACGCGATCCGAACGACGCGGACATCAAGCACACGCGCCCGTTCTCGCGCAGGTGCGCGATCGTCTCGACTCCGCTGCCCGTGTAGTCGACCCAGCCGACCCGCCGCGGGCCGAGGATCGAGAACGGGTCGTGGCCGCGCGGCGACATGTTGACGTGCCCGTCCGCGGCGAGGGGCGCGGTGGCGACGAACCACATCGGCTGCTCGTGGATCCAGGAGGAGAGGCTCTCGTCGATCTCGTCGTAGACGTGCGCCACGGGATCAGGCCCCGGCCGCGCGGCGGACCAGCTCGGTGACGGCGGCGCGCGTCTCGGCGTCGGCAGAGACGAGCGCGTAGGCGGTCGGCCAGATCGTGCCGTCGTCGAGCTGCGCGCCGTCCTGGAAGCCGAGGGTCGAGTAGCGCGTGCCGAACTTCGCGCCGGGCTGGAAGAAGACGATCGCCTTGCCGTCGGAGCGCGCGTAGGCGGGGAAGCCGTACCAGGTCTTCGGGAGGAGGTCGGGAGCGGTCTCGCCGACGACGTCGTGCAGCATCTGGGCGATCGGCCGCTCCTCGTCGGTCATCGCGACGATCGCGGCCTCCGCGTCCCTGCGGTCGGCATCGGCCTTGTCGGCGCTCTTCTGCCGCTTCGCCTCCGCCCGCAGCTCGGCCGCGCGCTGCTTCATCGCCGCGCGCTCGTCCTTCGAGAAACCGTCTTCGGAGGCCATGTCCGCCCGTCCCGTCCGTCTGCGGCTCCCGGTCCGGGAGCGTCCCCGCACATCGTGACAGCGCCGCACTCGCCGCACAACGGCGGGAGCGAGCGCGACCGCGCGCCCCGGAAGCCCAGCCTCCGCGGTTAGCGTGGGCGGATGCGCCTCCTCCTGATCCGCCACGGCCAGACCCCCTCCAACGTCGCCGGGCTCCTCGACACCCGCATCCCCGGACCCGGGCTCACCGACCTCGGCCGCACCCAGGCCGCGGCACTGCCCGGTCGGCTCGCCGGCGAGGGGATCGGCGCGCTGCTCGTCTCGACGATGGTCCGCACCCACGAGACGGCCGCCCCTCTCGCCGCGGCCCTCGGGCTCGAGCCGATGGAGCGCGACGGCATCCGCGAGGTCGCGGCCGCGGGGCTCGAGATGCGCGGCGACGACGCGGCGGTCGAGGAGTACATGGGCACGGTCTTCCGCTGGGCCGGCGGCGAGACGTCGATCCGGCTGGCGGGCGGCGAGACGGGCGACGAGTTCGCGGCGCGCTACGACGCGGTGGTGGCGGAGGCGGAGGCGCTCGGGCACGAGGTCGTCGCGCTGGTCAGCCACGGCGCGGCCATCCGCTGCTGGGCGGGTCTGCGCTCCCTCGACCTCGATGCGCGCTTCATCGCCGACCACCTGCTCGACAACACCGGCGTCGTCGTCCTCGAGGGCTCGGGAGACGCGTGGACGCTCGTGTCCTGGCAGGGCGAGCCCGTCAGTGGAGTCGGCGCGGCGGCCCCCTCGGGCCCGGCGGGCGAGACCACCGTCTGAGCTGCGGGGCCTCCTCGCCGGTCGAGCAGCGGCGGATGGAGACCGGCCGGAACGAGCGCCGCCGGCCGCGCCATCACGGTAACGATCGCGCAACACTCCGGAAACCAGCTTCGACCAGCACATCCGCTCGCGCCGATCGCTTCATCACCACCCCTGGACCCGCCCCCGCAATTGTCCGACGTTTGCCCCTCGGCGGCTCCGCGGCTACCGTGGTCGGCGGTCCTCACGGGCCCCGATGAACCGGTCCGCGCTCGCACGGCGTCCCCCAGGACGCGCCGCGATCGTACGGTCAACGGGAGTGGAGGCGGCCCCGAGGCCGCCTCGGACGCTCTCGCCTCCACCCCCTGCCGCGCTGAGCGGCGGGACGCACGCGGAGGCTCGACGCACGGCTGTCCCACGCTCCCGACCCGGCACCACGAGATGAGCGCAGGGCGTCGTCCCAGCGCGCCGACGGAGTGTACGTGCACCAGAACCAGCAGATCATCAGCGAGCCCCGGAGCGAGGCGGGCGCCGATCCCGCGACCCCCGCTCTCGAGGCCCGCCACCTCTTCAAGGTGTTCGGCCGGAAGCCCGACGAGGTCGTCCGCCGACTGGGCGAGGGCGCCGACCGCGGCGAGCTCGCCGGACTCGGCACGGCCGCGGTGATCGACGCGTCCTTCACCGTGCGCCGCGGCGAGATCTTCGTCGTGATGGGCCTCTCCGGCTCCGGGAAGTCCACCCTGATCCGCATGCTGAACGGGCTCCAGGAGCCCTCCGCGGGCGAGGTCCTGATCGAGGGCTCCACCATCACCGGCGTCTCCGAGGCGGAGCTGCGCCGCGTGCGCCGCTCGTCGGTGTCGATGGTGTTCCAGCACTTCGCGCTCCTCCCGCACCGCACCGTGCTCGACAACGTCGCGTACCCGCTCGAGATCCAGGGCGTCCCCGCGGCCGAGCGCCGCGAGCGGGCCCTGCTCGCGGTCGAGCGCGCCGGTCTCGCCGGCTGGCACGAGAAGATGCCCGACGAGCTCTCCGGCGGCATGCGCCAGCGCGTCGGCCTCGCCCGGGCGCTCGCCGCCGACACCGACATCGTGCTGATGGACGAGGCGTTCTCGGCACTCGACCCGCTGATCCGCCGCGAGATGCAGGAGCAGCTGATCGAGCTGCAGCACGAGCTCGGCAAGACCATCGTCTTCATCACGCACGACCTCAACGAGGCCATGTTCCTCGGCGACCGCATCGCGGTGATGCGCGACGGCCGCATCGTCCAGATCGGCACCCCGGAGGAGATCCTCACCGACCCGGCGAACGACTACGTCGCCCAGTTCGTGCAGGACGTCGACCGCGCCCGCGTGCTCACCGCCTCCGCCGTGATGGAGCCCGCCCGCTCCGTGGTCACCCTCGCGGCCGGTCCCCGCGCCGCGCTGAGGAGCATGCGCGACCTGCAGACCTCGGCCGCGTTCGTGGTCGGCGGCGGACGACGCCTGCTGGGCACGGTCCGCGACCGCGACGTGATCGAGCAGGTGCGCCGGAGCACCGGCGACCTCTCGGCGGTCCTCACCTCCGACGTCGTCACCGTCGGTCCGGACACCGCCCTCAGCGAGGTCATCGAGCCCGCCGTCGAGTCGGCGCTGCCGGTCGCCGTGGTCGACGCCGACGGGCGTCTGCTCGGAGCGATCCCGCGGGTGACCCTGCTCGCGGCGCTCGGCAACGTGCCCGCCCGCACCGGCGAGCACCCGGTGATCGAGCCGCCCGCCACCGTCTCGACCGAGGTCGTCACCGCGACCCTGCACGCGACCGGAGGCCCCGTCGACGACGCCGTCCTCGCGGCGGACGGAGGTGCACGATGACCGATCTCGGATTCCGCCTCCCGCTCGGCGCCCTCGCCGAGGGTGCCGTCGATGTCCTCACGCAGACCTTCCAGCCGGTCTTCGACCTGCTGCGCACCGTCTTCGGCGCCCTCTACTCCGGCGTCGACCTCGTCCTCGCGACACCGCCCTTCTGGGTGATCGTCGCCTTCCTCGCCGTACTGGCCTACGCCGTCCGCGGCTGGGTCTTCGCGGCCGGCACCGCCGTGGGGCTCCTGCTGATCGTGGGGGTCGACCAGTGGGAGAACGCGATGGACTCCCTCGCGCTGGTGCTCGTCGCCTCCGTGATCGCCATCGCGCTGAGCGTGCCGCTGGGCGTGCTCGCCGCGCGCAACCGCACGGCCTCCGCGGTCATCCGGCCCGTGCTCGACCTGATGCAGACGATGCCGGCCTTCGTCTACCTGATCCCCGCGCTGATCCTGTTCCGGGTCGGAGTGGTGCCGGGCATCGTCGCGACCATCGTGTTCGCGATGGCGCCGGGCGTCCGGCTCACCGAGCTGGGCATCCGCGGCGTCGACCCGGAGCTCGTCGAGGCGGGGGAGTCGTTCGGCTCCTCGAAGTGGCGGATCCTCCGCCAGATCCAGCTGCCGCTGGCGCTGCCCTCGATCCTGGCGGGCCTCAACCAGGTCATCATGCTCTCGCTCTCGATGGTCGTCATCGCGGGCATGGTCGGCGCCGGAGGGCTGGGCGGCGACGTCGTCGCGAGCCTCAACCGGATCGATGTCGCGCTCGGCTTCGAGGCGGGCATCTCCGTCGTGATCCTCGCGGTCGTCCTCGACCGGATGACCGGCGCGCTGGGCTCGCCCTCGCCGGCGAGAGTCGCCCGGGCGAAGAACCGCCGCGCCGTCGTGGCGACCCGCTCGGCCGTCGGCGTCGTCTCGATCGGCCTGGTCGCGTCCCTCGGGGCCGCGACCCTCGCCTCTCCCGCCACCGCCGCCTCCGTCGACAACGGCGACCGCACCGACGTGACCGTCGCCGTGTTCCAGGGCTGGGACGAGGGGATCGCCGTCTCCGCTCTGTGGGAGGCGGTGCTCGAGGAGGAGGGCTACGACGTGACCCTGCAGAACGCCGACGTCGCCCCCGGCTTCCAGGGCCTCTCGACCGGCGACTACGACCTCGCCCTCGACACCTGGCTGCCGCTCACCCACGCCCGGTACGTCGAGCAGTACGGCGACTCGATCGTCGACCTGGGCGCATGGAACGACGAGGCGAAGCTGACCATCGCGGTCAACGAGGACGCCCCGATCGACTCCCTCGAGGAGCTCGCCGCCGACCCGGGCGTCGTCGGCAACCGCCTGATCGGCATCGAGCCCGGCTCCGGTCTCAACAAGACGACGACCGAGGACGTCATCCCCGGCTACGGCCTGGAGGGGATGGACTACCTCACCTCGTCGACGCCGGCCATGCTCCAGGAGCTCTCGAGCGCGACCGCCGCGGGCGAGAACATCGCCGTCACGCTCTGGCGCCCGCACTGGGCCTATGACGCCTTCCCGGTCAAGGACCTCGAGGACCCGAAGGGCCTGCTCGGGCAGGCGGAGGGCATCCACTCCTTCGGCTCGGCCGCGTTCGACGCGGACTACCCGACGATGAGCCACTGGATCCGCGACTTCCGGATGGACTCGAAGACGCTCTACTCGCTCGAGAACGCGCTGTTCAACGACGGGGCCGACGACCGCTCCGCAGCCCTCGCCGCGTGGATGGACGAGAACCGGGAGTACGTCGACACGCTGATCACCTGATCCGCCACCACGACGAAGGCCGAGAGGCCGGGCGGCCCCGGACCAGGGCTGTCCCGGCCTCTCGGCCTTCGTCGCGCAGGGGTCAGGCGGCGCTGACCCGGCGTCCCGCGGTGGCGCGGACGAGGAGGGTGACCACCAGCACCACGGCGGCGGCGACCAGCGCGGCGATCCCGGCGGGGACCGAGACGAGCTCGCCGGCGAAGCGGCCGACGGCGACCCAGGAGAGTCCCCAGACGAGCGAGAGCATCGGGGCGATGCGGCCGCGGCCGGTGACCGCGATCAGGAGTCCGACGAGCGCGGCGACGGCGAGGACGACGACCGCCCAGACCGCGGCGCCCGGACCGTCCGCGCTGCCGACTCCCGCGCCGACGAGCCCGGCGGTGACGTTCGCGGCCGTGGCCACGCACACCCAGCCGAGGTAGAGCCCGAAGGTGCCGTCCGTCACGATCGCGTCGACCACTCCGGCCGACCGGGTGGTCCGCAGGATCACGAAGATGCGCGCGAGCACGGCGAGCAGCAGGGCGATCACGACGACGCTGAGCGTCAGGAAGCCGGCCTGGACGACCAGGATCCACGCGGCGTTCAGGAGGAGGCTGGCGGCGGCCCAGTAGCCCAGCCGGCGGTGGCGGGTGCGGGCGGTCTGCGAGGGCAGGAACTGCCAGATCGCGTAGGCGATGAGGCCGGTGTAGATGACGCTCCAGATCGCGAAGGCGGGGCCGTCGGGAGCGATGGGGGTCGAGGACGCGGTCAGGGCGCCGCCGGCCGCGTTCTGGATCTGCGTGCCGCCCGCGGCGCCCGAGCCGATGAACGAGCCGATGAGGGCGAGCACCGCGCTCACGGCGACGACGACCTGGCGGATCCGGTCGGCGCGGTCGGGGGTTCGTGTGGCGGTCATGTCGCTCCTCCATTAGTCAGCTGGCTGAGTAATGAGAGTAGCGCGATTCCGCTCCCCGTCCACTGGGGCTTGCGGCGCGGCCCCGGCTCTGGATGAGGGCCGGGGCCGGATTCTCAGGCGCGGGCGGCCGCGTACTGCTCGCGGATCACAGGGCGGTGGTCCGGCGCGGGCTCGGCCACCGAGGTGACGGTCCACGTCGGACGCGATCCGGTCAGCGCCCAGGCAGCCTGCACGGCGGCACCGTCGGCCACGTACTCGCCGGGCGTCGGCACCTGCACGGGCACGTCGAACACCTGCGAGGCAGCGAGCTGCACGGCGCGGTTCTGCGCGGCTCCGCCGATGAGGAGGATGCGCCGCGCCTCCACTCCCTGCGCGCGAACGGCGTCGAGGCCGTCGGCCAGTCCGCAGAGCATGCCCTCGATCGCCGCGCGGGCGAGGTTCGGGCGCGTGGTCGAGGCGATGGTCATACCGTGCAGGCTCGCGGTCGCGTCCGGCAGGTTCGGCGTGCGCTCGCCCTCGAAGTAGGGGACCAGCACGAGGCCGTCGGCACCCGGCTCCGCCTCGAGCGCCAGTGCGGCGAACTCGTCGAAGTCGCTGCCGAGCAGGGTCGCGGTCGAGGCCAGCGCGCGCGCCGCGTTGAGCGTCGCGACCAGCGGCAGGAAGCGCCCGCTCGCATCGGCGAAGCCGGCGACGGTCCCGGAGGCGTCGCGCACCGGGTCGTCCGTGACGGCGAAGACGGTGCCGCTCGTGCCGATGCTGACGACCACGTCGCCGGGGCCGGCGCCGAGGCCGAGCGCGGCGCCCGCGTTGTCGCCCGCGCCGGGGCCGACGACGAGTCCGCTCTCGGTGCGGCCCGCCTCCTCCGAGGGGCCGAGCACGCGGGGGAGCAGCGGGCGGTGGCCGAGGGCGCGCTCGAGCAGGTCGAGGTCGTAGCCGTCCGCTCCCCAGTACGAGGTGCCGGACGCGTCGGACCGGTCGGTCGTGAGCGCGTCGAGCTGCGGACCACGGGCGGAGTCGGGGCCGTAGCCGAGCAGGCGCCAGGTCAGCCAGTCGTGGGGGAGCGCGACGGCGGCGACACGGGCGGCGTTCTCGGGCTCGGCGTCGCGCAGCCAGCGGAGCTTGGTGGCGGTGAAGGAGGCGACCGGCACCGATCCGGTCCGCTCCGCCCAGGCCCCGGCTCCGAGCTCCTCGATGAGCGCGGCGGCGGCGGGCGCGCTGCGGGTGTCGTTCCAGAGCAGAGCGGGGCGGATGACGGCGCCGCTCTCGTCGAGGACGACCATGCCGTGCTGCTGGCCGCCGACCGAGATCGCGGCGACGTCGTCGAGCCCGCCGGCGTCGGCGAGGGCGAGCTGCAGCGCCTCCCACCACGCGGCCGGATCGACCTCGGTGCCGTCCGGGTGGCTCGCCCGGCCGGTGCGCACCACGGCGCCGGTGTCGAGGTCGCGGACGACCACCTTGCAGCTCTGGGTCGACGAGTCGATCCCTGCGACGAGCGTCATCGCTGTCCTCTTTCGTTGGGGGTTCGGTTTCGGGCGTCCGGTGCGGAATCGGGCCGGATGCAGGAGAACGGACGAGATCCCGTGCCGGTGCAGGGGATCTCGTCCGTCTCAGGTCGTCCCGCGGCTGACCGCGGGCTCAGAGGGTGCGGGTCAGCCGCGGGCGCCGAGCAGGTGCTCGGTGGCCAGCTGCTGCAGGCGCACGAAGCCGAAGCCCTTGCCGCCGAGGTAGGCGTCGGCGTCGAACGACTCGTACGAGGCGGTGTCCGCGAGCAGGTCGTCGTACGACTCGCCCTCGTTCAGCGTCGGGGTGGAGAGCTCGGCGACCTTGGCGGCGGCCAGCGCCTCCTGCACCTCGGGGTCGGCGCGGAAGGCCGCGGCGCGCTCCTTGAGCAGCAGGTAGGTGCGCATGTTCGCGGCGGCCGAGTCCCAGACTCCGGTCTCGTCCTCGGTGCGCGAGGGCTTGTAGTCGAAGTGGCGCGGGCCGTCGTAGGCCGGGACGCCGCCGGGGCCGCCGTTCTCGAGGAGGTCGACGAGCGAGAACGCGTTGTGCAGGTCGCCGTGGCCGAAGACCAGGTCCTGGTCGTACTTGATGCCGCGCTGGCCGTTGAGGTCGATGTGGAAGAGCTTGCCGTGGTACAGCGCCTGGGCGATGCCGGCGGTGAAGTTCAGGCCCGCCATCTGCTCGTGGCCGACCTCGGGGTTCACGCCGACGAGCTCGGGGCGCTCGAGGGAGTCGATGAACGCGATCGCGTGGCCGAGCGTCGGCAGCAGGATGTCGCCGCGGGGCTCGTTCGGCTTGGGCTCGATGGCGAAGCGGATGTCGTAGCCCTTGTCGGTGACGTAGTCGCCGAGCAGGTTGACGGCCTCGCGGTAGCGCTCGAGCGCGGCGCGGATGTCCTTGGCGGAGTCGTACTCGGCGCCCTCGCGGCCGCCCCACATGACGAAGGTCTTCGCGCCCAGCTCGGCGGCGAGGTCGATGTTGCGGAGGACCTTGCGCAGCGCGAAGCGGCGGACGTCGCGGTCGTTCGAGGTGAAGCCGCCGTCCTTGAAGACCGGGGCGCTGAAGAGGTTGGTGGTGACCATCGGCACGATGAGGCCGGTGGACTCCAGCGCGCCCTTGAGGCGGTCGATCTGGGTCTGGCGCTCGGCGTCGGTGGAGCCGAAGGCGAACAGGTCGTCGTCGTGGAAGGTGAGGCCGTAGGCGCCGAGCTCGTCGAGCTTCTCGACCGCGTGGACGACGTCGAGCGGCTCGCGGGTCGGGCCGCCGAACGGGTCCGTCCCGTTGTAGCCGATGGTCCAGAGGCCGAAGGAGAACTTGTCGGCGCGGGTGGGGGTCAGGGACATGGGATCCGAATCCTTTCCGGCGACGTCGCCGAATTGTTGTTGGGCCCAACATATCCCGTGAGGGTCGGGAGGCGCAACGAGCGGAAGGCCCGGCGCGTCGCCCTCCGGCCTCTCGCGGGTGCCGCCCGCCGAGCCGCGGAACCGCTCGCGGAGCGGGCCGGCGCCCGGGGAGGTCGTCGCGAGGACCGCTTGCGCAAGCGCTTCGACTGTGCGTACAGTCGCTCCAGCACGACTGGTCGAAGCGCTTCGAAGCCCGACCGCGACCGACGACGACGTCCGGCAGGAGGAGCCATGGCGACCATCCACGACGTGGCCCGCGCTGCCGGAGTCTCGATCAGCACCGTCTCCTACGCCCTCTCCGGCAAGCGCTCGATCGCCGCCTCCACCCGGCAGCGCGTCGACGACGCGGTGCGCCAGCTCGGCTACCGGCCCCACGCGGGAGCCCGGATGCTCGCAGGGGCGCGGACCCACATCCTCGCCCTCTCCGCGCCGATGCGCGGCGAGCTGCACCTGCCGACCCACATGCGCTTCGTCACCGAGGTGCTCGAGCGCGCCCGGGAGTCGGACTACGACGTCCTGCTGCTCGTCACCGACGAGGCCTCCAGCGGCATCGGGCGCGTCTCCTCCTCCTCGCTCGTCGACGGCATCGTCCTGATGGGCGTCGACGACGACGACGACCGCGCCGAGCTGATCCGCGCGGCGGGGGTCCCCGCCACCTTCATCGGCGTGCCCGCCGACTCCCACGATCTCGCCTGCGTCGACCTCGACTTCGCCGAGGCCGCCCGCCAGAGCGTCCGCCGGCTCGCTGAGCTGGGCCACCGCTCGCTCGGCCTGCTCGAGCATCCGCAGTCCTACACCGACCGCAACGCCGGCTTCGTCCGCCGCTTCGACGAGGCGTTCCGCGCCGAGGCCGCAGCGCTCGGAGTCGAGATCGCGGTCGAGCGCCCGCACATCGGCCGCCCGAGCGCACAGGCTGCGATCGACGCGATCCTCGCCGCACCCGTCCCGCCCACCGCGCTCGTGCTGCACTGCAACGAGCCCGTGGCGGAGGCGGCGATCGAGCGCGTCCTCGAGCGCGGCCTCTCCGTCCCGGGCGACCTGTCGATCCTGGCGGCCTGCGCCAGCTACGACGGCGGCGCCCTCCCTGTCCCCACCAGCAGTCTTCCCCTCCCGTTCGACGCGATGTGCCGAGCGGCCGTCGCGCGGACCCTCCAGCAGATCGACTCCGGCCGCACCGTCGGCGTCGAGCTGCTCCCGCCCTCCTACGTCGACCGCGGATCCCTCGCGGTCGCTCCGATCGGCGCTCCGGTGCCGGCGGTCCCGTCCGGCACTCCCGCGCCGGCCTCCCTCTAGTCCTCCACCCTCTTCCAGCCCGCTCCGGCTCTGCGCACTGTCGAAACGCTTCGACACCGCGCCTCCGCGAGAGAGCGCTCCCTGCACCACGTCCGCAGCACCACCGCACCGTTCGAAGGAGAACCACCGCAATGTCGCTCCGATCCCGCTCCGCCTTCCACCGCCCGACCGCCGGTCTCAGCCGGCGCAACCTCCTCGCCGGCGGAGTCGGCCTCAGCGCGATGTTCGCGCTGGCCGCCTGCTCCGGTGGCGGCTCCGACGCCGGCTCCGACGCGCTCTCGACCACGGTCGACGGCGCCGGCCGCACCCTCACGCTCTGGGACTTCGAGACGCCCGACAGCGACCGCGGCATCGCCTGGCTCGCCGCCCGCGACATCTTCACCCAGGAGACGGGGGCCGAGATCGCGTACGAGTTCAAGGCCTTCGAGCAGCTGCGCACCGGCGCCAGCCAGATCTTCAACTCCAACTCGGCGCCCGACGTCGTCGAGTACAACAAGGGCAACGCGACCAGCGGACTCCTCTCGAGCCAGGGCCTGCTCACCAACCTCGACGAGGCGGTCGAGTTCTACGGCTGGGACTCGCTGATCCCCGGCGCGCTGCAGACCACCGCGAAGTACGACGAGAACGGGATCATGGGCTCCGGCTCCTGGTACGGCATCCCCAACTACGGCGAGTTCACCTTCGTCTACTACAACAAGGACGCCTTCGCCGCGAACGGCCTCGAGGTCCCCACCACCTACGAGGAGTTCACGGCCGTCCTCGACGCCTTCGTGGCCAAGGGGATCACCCCGCTGGCCGAGGCCGGCGCCGAGTACCCGCTGCAGCAGCTCTTCTACCAGCTCGCGCTGCTGAAGGCCGACCGCTCCTGGATCACCGACTACCAGACCTACACGGGCGAGGTCGACTTCGAGGACGCGGCCTGGAGCTACGCGGCCGACCAGCTGAAGACCTACGTCGACAAGGGCTACTTCTCGGCCGACGCCTCCGGGCTGAAGGCGGAGGACGCGGGCACGGCGTTCATCTCGGGCGAGTACCCGATCTTCTTCTCGGGCTCCTGGTGGTTCGGCCGCTTCAAGACCGAGATCACCGGATTCGAGTGGGACACGTTCCTCTTCCCGGGCGCCGAGTTCACGATGGGCTCCGCCGGCAACCACTGGGTGATCCCGGAGACGGCGAAGAACAAGGATCTCGCCTACAAGTGGATCGACATCACGATGCGACCCGAGATCCAGAACCTCATCGGCAACAACGGAGGCATCCCGCTGGTCGTCGACGAGAGCGCCATCACCGACGAGAAGAGCAAGGCGCTGCTCTCACAGTGGAAGACGGTCGTCGACGGCGACCAGCTCTCCTTCTACCCCGACTGGCCCACCGCGACCTTCTACGACGACCTGGTCGCCGCCACGCAGGAGCTCATCAACGGCTCCTCCGACGAGTCCGCCATGCTCTCCGACCTCCAGGCCAAGTACGACGACGGAGTCGCCGACATCACGTGACGCGGAAGCGTCACGTGATGTCGGCCACGGCGGCCGGCCCCGCGCCTGCAGGCGCGGAACGGCCGTGGAAGACCTGAGGACGTGACGGCGACCCCTCGAGGGGGTCGCACGAACACCGCCGAGCCTCCACCCCACCGCGGGATGCCGCTCCGGTCCGCGACACGCCGTCGCCTCCGTACCGGAGCGGCATCCCGCGGCAGCACACCCACGACCCCGTCCGACCTAGGAGTACCCATGACGACGACAGCACCTCGTCGCGCGGAGAGCGCGCCGCCTCCCACGACGCCGCCCCGCGAGAAGCGCTCCGGCGGCTACTGGCTCTACCTGATCCCCGGGTTCGTGCTCTTCACGTTCATCGTGCTGATCCCGCTGATCTGGAACGTCTACATCAGCTTCACGTCCTGGCGCGGCATCAAGCCGCCGATCTTCATCGGCCTCGACAACTGGATCGAGCTGATGGGCGACGACCAGTTCTGGACCTCGTTCCTCAACTCGGTCTACATGATCATCGCGATGGTGATCGTCCCCACGATCCTCGGACTCCTGCTCGCGGCGATCCTCTTCGATCTCGTCGGCAAGAAGTTCGGCGGGCGCCTGGCGAGCTTCCTCCGCGCCACCTACTACCTGCCGCAGATCCTGCCGACCGTCATCGCCGCGATCGTCATCGGCTGGATCCTCCGCCCCGACAACGGCGCGCTGAACTCGATCCTCGAGGCCGTCGGGCTCGGCTCCCTCTCGCACGACTGGCTCGGCAAGCCGGACACCGCGATGCTCTCGATCATGGTCGTGATGATCTGGGTGCAGCTGGGCTACCCGGTCGTCATCTTCATGGCGGCACTGCAGCGCGTGGACCCCGAGCTCTACGAGGCGGCGGAGCTCGACGGGGCGAACTGGTTCCAGCGCTTCCGCTGGATCACGGTCTCGATCATCCGGCCCGAGATCTTCGTGGTCACCCTCACCTGCACCATCGCCGCGCTGAAGGTCTTCGGCCCGATCTACGCCCTGACCCGCGGCGGCCCCGGCGACTCCACGATCGTCCCCTCCTACTACTCGTACACCGAGTTCTTCCAGAAGCAGCAGGTGGGCTACGGCGCCACCATCGCGACCGCGCTCACGATCGTCATCGTGATCCTCGCCGTGCTGTTCATCCGCGCCCAGGAGCGCGTCGAGCGCAGCGAAGGAGCCCGCTGATGTCGGCCATCGAGACCCTGCCCCTCACCCAGGCCGGCACGGAGGACGCGGACCTCTCGTCCTCCCGTCCCGCCAAGCCCGCGAAGGGCACGACCAAGCGCACCCTCGGCGACTGGGTCATCCTCGCCGTCGCCGTGGTGATCGGGCTCGTGATCATCAGCCCGGTGCTGCTGATCCTGCTCAACTCCTTCAAGACCCCCGCGGAGTACTCGGCGAACGGCCCGCTCGCCTTCCCGACCGGCCTCTCCTTCGACGGCCTCTCGACCTTCTGGAGCCGCGTCGACTTCCCCGAGAAGCTCGGCAACTCGATCCTCATCTCGGGGTCGGTCGCGATCCTCGCCGTCGCCCTCTCGGTGCTGAACGCCTACGCGATCGGCATCGGCCGTGTCCGCGGCCGGAGCTGGATCATCGTCCTGTTCCTGCTGGCGAACATGCTCCCGCAGGAGGCCCTGCTCTACCCGCTGTACTACATGTTCAAAGCGGTCGGGATCTACGACACCCAGCTGTCGGTCATCGTCATCTTCACCGTCATCCAGTCGGCGTTCGGCACCTATCTGCTCTCGAGCGTCTACGGCACCTTCCCGAAGGAGATCCTCGAGGCCGCGGCTCTCGACGGCGCCTCGAAGTGGCAGGTCCTCACCCGGGTGATCGTCCCGATCTCGCGGCCCACCCTCTCGGTGCTGATGATCTTCTTCTTCATCTGGACCTGGAACGAGTTCCTCATCCCGCTGGTCTTCCTGGTGAGCGACGCGACGCAGACCGTCCCGATCGCGATCTCGAGCCTCCAGGGCGACAAGATCATGGACGTCACCACGACCAGCGCGAGCGCTCTCCTGGGCCTTCTCCCGACGCTGATCTTCTTCCTGATCTTCCAGCGCACCCTCACCCGCGGCATCACCGCCGGCGCGGTCAAGTAGCCCTCTCTCCCTCCGTCGGCGCCTCCCTCGCGGGATCCGCCGGCGCGCCATCGAAAGGCACCCCCATGAAGTTCACCGACGGGTTCTGGCAGACGCGGGCCGGATTCACGCCCCTGTTCGCGCAGGAGGCGTACGACATCCGCACCGATGGCACCTCGCTCGAGGTGATCGCCCCGACCCGGGTCATCCAGGGCCGCGGCGACGTCCTCAACCGGCCGGCGCTCACGGTCACGGTGTCCTCGCCGGCCGAGGGGGTCGCGCGGGTGCGGATCGAGCACTGGCGCGGGACGGCGGTGCGCCCCGGCTTCGAGCTGGCCGAGGGCGACGTCGGAGCGGCGGAGGTGACGGAGTCCGGCGGCGTGCTGCGCACCGGCGACCTCGAGGTCCGGATCAGGCAGGGCGCTCCGTGGTCGCTGGAGTTCTGGGACACCTCGACCGGCACGCGCCTCACCGGGTCCGGGCACAAGGCGCAGGGCTACCTGACCGGACCGGACGGAGCCGCCTACCTGCACGAGCAGCTCGACCTCGGCGTCGGCGAGCTGGTCTACGGGCTCGGCGAGCGCTTCGGCCCCTTCGTGAAGAACGGCCAGACGGTGGACGTGTGGAACGCCGACGGCGGCACCTCCTCCGAGCAGGCCTACAAGAACGTCCCGTTCTACCTCTCCAGCCGCGGCTACGGCGTGCTCGTCAACGATCCCGGCCTCGTCTCGTTCGAGATCGGCTCCGAGGCGGTCGAGCGCGTGCAGTTCTCGGTCGGTGGCGAGGCGCTGGAGTACCTGGTGATCCAGGGCCCGACGAAGAAGGACGTGCTGCGGCGCTACACCGGTCTCGCCGGCCGCCCCTCCGTCGTCCCCGCCTGGAGCTACGGGCTCTGGCTGACGACCAGCTTCACCACGAGCTACGACGAGGAGACGGTGAACTCCTTCATCGACGGCTTCGCGGAGCGGGAGCTGCCGCTGTCGGCGTTCCACTTCGACTGCTTCTGGATGCGCGAGTTCCAGTGGACCGACCTCGAGTGGGACCCGCGCACCTTCCCGGACCCCGAGGGGATCCTCGCCCGCCTGCACGAGCGCGGGCTGCACACCTGCGTCTGGATCAATCCGTACATCGCGCAGGCGTCGCCGCTGTTCGCCGAGGGGCGCGAGAAGGGGTACCTGCTCAGAACGGCCTCCGGCGACGTCTGGCAGTGGGACATGTGGGTCGCCGGCATGGCGCTGATCGACTTCACGAATCCGGAGGCGACCTCCTGGTTCCAGGAGAAGCTCCGCGTCCTCGTGCGCCAGGGCGTCGACTCCTTCAAGACCGACTTCGGCGAGCGGATCCCGTCGGAGGGCGTCGTCTGGGCCGACGGGACCGACCCCGAGGCCATGCACAACTGGTACACCCAGCTCTACAACCGCGCGGTGCACGAGGTGCTCGAGCAGGAGCTCGGCGAGGGCCGCGCGGTCCTCTTCGCCCGCAGCGCCACGGTCGGCGGGCAGTCGCTGCCGGTGCACTGGGGCGGGGACAACACCTCTTCCTACGTGTCGATGGCCGAGACCCTGCGCGGAGGCCTCTCGCTCGCGCTGGGCGGGTTCGGCTTCTGGGCGCACGACATCGGCGGCTTCGAGGGCACGCCCGATCCCGGAGTGTTCAAGCGCTGGCTCGCGTTCGGCCTGCTCTCCTCGCACTCGAGGCTGCACGGATCCTCCTCGGTGCGCGTGCCGTGGGCGTTCGACGAGGAGGCCGTGGAGGTCACCCGGCTCTTCACCCGGCTGAAGCTCTCGCTGATGCCCTACCTCTTCGCGGCGGGGGCGGAGGCGGCGAGCACCGGCGTCCCGATCATGCGCCCGATGGCGCTCGAGTTCGAGGACGACCGCAGCGCCGCCCACCTCGACACGCAGTACCTGCTCGGGCGCGACCTGCTCGTCGCTCCGGTGTTCACCGAGGACGGCACGGTCGAGTTCTACCTCCCGCGCGGGACGTGGACGAGCTGGTGGACGGGCGAGCGGACCGTCTCGACGGGGGAGTGGCGTCGTGAGGTCCACGGCTTCGACTCGCTGCCGCTGTACGTGCGCGAGGGCGCGGTGATCCCGGTGGGGGCCCGCCAGGACTCGGCCGAGTACGACTACCTCGACGGGCTCGAGCTGAGGGTGTTCCCGGGGCCGGACGGAGCGACGCCGGTCCGGGTCGTCGCGCACGACACGGGGGACGAGACGGTGTTCACCGTGACGCGCTCCGGCGGCGACGTCTCGGTCGACGGCCCGGCCGGCACCTGGACCTGGGTCGAGGCCTGAGCGGCGCCCTCCTGCTGATCGAGCAGCGGGCGCCGCTCAGGCCTCGACCCAGGTCCAGGTGC
>NZ_PSTP01000029.1:0-24688 GCF_002930935.1 Rathayibacter sp. AY1A2
CGGTTGGCGTGAGGGGGGCGTGTGGCGGTGCGGTTCGGGTGAGCGGGGGGCGTGTGGCGGTGCGGTTCGGGTGAGCGGGGGCGTGTGTGGCGGTGCGGATCGGGTGAGCGGGGGCGTGTGTGGCGGTGCGGTTCGGGTGAGCGGGGGGCGTGTGGCGGTGCGTGTGGCGGGGTGTTGCGCCGGTGTCCTGCGCGCGCCGCCCCGAGGACGGCTGGGATGTGCGGCGTCGGCGGCGGTGATCCCTCCCTCCACAGGAGGGCCTCACGCCGGTTCTCCACGGATGTGACGATCCGTCGCTTCCGTGTCGGTGGTCGCTGATTGAATACACGTATGACGATGATCAGCGGGTCGACAGCAGTGGAGGCGGTGCTCAGCGAGGTGCGTGCTCGCGGCGACCGAGCCGCGGCGCTGGCCCGCTCGGCGTCCCCGCTGCTCCTGGCCGCGGCCGAGGAGCTGCACGCCGGGCACCGGGCTGCGCTCGAGCATCCGGAGTCGTTCGCCCGCGGTTCGGCGCCCCACGCGTCGAGCGACCTCGCCGAGCGGTCGATCCGCGCGGAGTTCGCCGTCGCCCTCGGAGTCTCCGAACGGGTCGCCTCCCGCGAGCTCGACCACGCGCGCCTCCTCGTCGAAGACCTGCCGGCCACCCGCGCCGCCCTCGCCGGGGCGCGCCTGCGGTGGGAGGCGGGCCAGGTCGTCTGCGCCGTCGCGGCCACCCTGCCCCCAGGCTCCCGCGCCGCGTTCGATACGCGGGCGGCCGAGCTCGCGGCCCGCACCACGCCGACCCAGCTGCGGCGCGCTCTGGCCCGACTGCGGGAGGAGCTCCACGAGCAGCCCCTCGCCGAGCGCCACCGACGTGCCCGCGAGGACCGCGCGGTCTGGCTGACCCCCGAGGTCGACGGCATGGCGACGCTCTGCGCCCTCCTCCCCGCCCCGGTCGCCGTGGGGGCGTACAGCCGCCTCGACCGGATCGCCCGGATCCTCCGCGACGGCGCCGAGGGGCCGGCGGGGGCGGAGCCGCCTGCCGCCACGGATGCGGGCTCATGCAGGGCGGAGGCGAGCGGGACGACCGGGGCGTGCGACGTCGACGCGATCTCCGGAGCGGGCGACGAGCGGACCCTCGCCCAGCTGCGAGCCGACGCTCTGGCCGACCTCCTCTGCGAGGCGGACGTCATCGGCACGGCGCCCGACCCGGTCGGCGCCGATCGGCCCGTTCCGACCCTCGTCACCGGCGTGCGCGCCGAGGTGCGGGTCACCCTGTCGGCGAGCACCGCGTCCGGCGCCGACGACGCCTCCGCCGAGCTCGACGGCTACGGCCTGATCCCGGCAGACGTCGCCCGGAGCCTCGTCCCCGCGACCGTCACCCGCGTGCTGACCGAGCCCCGGACGGGCGCCGTCCTCTCGGTCGGGCGCACACGCCGACTGCCGCACCGCGAGCTGCGGCTCCTCCTCCAGCTCCGCGACGTGACCTGCCGCTTCCCCGGCTGCACCCGCTCCGCCGCGGGCTCCGAGGCCGACCACGTCGTCGAGTGGCGCAACGGCGGCGGCACCGACCCCGGCAACCTCGCCAGCCTCTGCGTCGCCCACCACCACGTGCGGCACGGCGACCGCTGGACCTACGTCCTCCACCCCGACGGCACCGCCGACTGGACCACCCCCACCGGCCGCCGCATCACCACGCGCCCGCCGGGCCTCGAGGCACGGCTCCGTTCAGGCCCACCCGCGACCCCGAGGTTCGAGGACCGGCCGCCGCCGTTCTGACACGCTGCCGTGCTGACACGCTGACGTGCTGACGTGCTGACGTGCTGACGTGCTGACGTGCTGACGTGCTGACGTGCTGACGTGCTGACGTGCTGACGTGCTGACGTTCTGCGTTCTGCGTTCTGCCATGCTGCCGTGCACCCCTGAGGGAATCGGCCGTCGGGCGGGTTCGGCGCATTGCGCGGGTTCGCACTGGTGATCGGGCCGTGCTGTCGCTCGGAGGCGAGTGCTCAGCGACCTACCGCCGCGCCGCTGACGCTCGGATCTGCGCCTTCGCTCGGGTTCACGCGGCCGCACCGTCGCACCACCGCCGCACCACTGCCGCTGAGGCGCGGACCGTCACCGGGGCCGCACCGTCGCCTGACGCCGTGCCGACACCAGGGCCGTGCCGCCGCCTTGCGCCCTGCCGCCGTTCGGCACCACGATCCAGCACCTCGGCGGCTCAGCGCGCGCCGTACCGCCGTCACACGCCGTCGCGTCGGCCCGCCGTTCGGGCAGCGCGAATCGGGACTGACTGCGCTGTCGCCCCGCACCGCCCCGCGGCTGCTCCGGCGGGGTGCGCAGTCCGGGCGCGCAGTCCGGGCACGCCCGCGCGGTCAGTCGGCGACGCGGAGGAGCACCTCGCCCGTCGTCCCGCCCCGCAGCCGCCCCGCCGCCGCGACGCTACGCCGCCAGGAAGCGGTCCGCCGTCCGCAGCGAGAGCGCCATCGTCGCGAGCGCCGGGTTCGCGATCAGCGCGCTCGGGAACACCGAGTTGTCGCACACCCAGAGGTTCGGCACGTCGAAGCTGCGGCCGTCCGCATCGATCACGGCGTCACCGGCGTCGGTGCCCATCCGCACGGTGCCGAGCGTGTGCGCCGTGCGCGCCATCACCCGCGTGCTCGTCGCGCCGGCCGCCTCCACGATCGCGGTCATCGTCCGGATCGCGTGCCGGTCGATCGCCTCCTCGTTGGCGCCCGCCGAGAACGTGATGCGCGCCTTCGGCACCCCGTGCTCGTCCAGCTCGTCGGTCAGCTCCAGCCGGTTGCCGTCGGCGGGCAGGCACTCCGCGTTGATCCCGACGCCCGCCGCGAAGCGGTATCCGTCGAGCGCGTCCATCAGATCGCGGCCCCAGAGTCCCGCGCCGCGGGCGAGCGTCGTCGCGTAGGTCAGCGGCATCACTCCGAGGCTCTGGATCAGGTAGCCGCCCGCGAAGTCCGCGTCGGCCGGGCGGACGGTGTCCTCGGTGATCACCGAGGAGGGGTAGCCGCGGTAGCCGCGCATCTCGTTCTCGAAGGTGCCCCAGACCTGGGTCGCCCCGTGCGCCAGGAAGTTGCGGCCCACCTGGCCGCTGCTGTTCGCGATGCCGGTGTGCAGGAGGAGCCGGGGCGTCTCGACGCCGCCCGCGCAGAGGAACAGGGCGGAGCAGCGCTGCCGGTGCTCCACTCCGCCGCTCGTGTAGACCACGGCGCACACGCGTCCCGCGGCGTCCAGCTCGATCCCGTGCACGAACGAGTCGGCCCGGATCTCGGCGCCGGCCCGAACCGCCTCCGGCAGGTAGGTCACATCCATGCTCGTCTTCGCGCCGGTCCGGCAGCCCTGATGGCACTGGCCGCAGTTGACGCAGGAGGGCCGGCCGTCGTCCCGCGGGCCGCTGAGCACGGCGGCGGGCGCGTCGGTCGCGCGCATCCCGATCGCCGCGCAGCCGCGCAGCATCATGTCGGCCGAGGCGTTCCGCGCGAGCGGGCCCTGCAGGTAGCGGCGCGACGGGTCCCACGGGTACTCGGCCGGGCCCGCCACTCCGATCGTCGCCTCCACCTTCTCGATGTACGCGGTGAGCTCGGCGTGCTCGATCGGCCAGTCGCGGCCGACGCCGGAGTCGCTCCGGAGCCGCAGGTCGCGCGGGTCGGGGCGGGGCGTGAACGCTCCCCAGTGCAGCGTCGAGCCGCCGACCCCGCGGCCGCTGTTGTTCTGCCCGAAGGCGGTGGGGGTCTCGCCTCCGCTGAGGCGCTCCTCCATCCAGTTGATCTCGACGGCCGCCGTCTCGTCGGCGGTGTGGCCGAGCGGATCTAAGTGCGGCCCGGCCTCGAGGGCGACGACCCGCAGCCCTCGAGCGGCGAGCACCGAGAGCAGGGGCGCTCCGCCTGCCCCGGTGCCGATCACGACGGCGTCGACCGTCTCGTCGAGCGGGAAGCGGCGCATGCCGGTCGTGTTCATCGGTGACTCCTCGTCGTCGGTTCCCAGGTCTCGCGGTCGTCGGCGCCGAGCAGGCGGAAGCCCGTCACGAGCGGCAGCGTGTCGCCGCCGCTGGCGTAGCCGTCGTAGCCGATCCGCGCCATCGACGCGGGGTGGGCCAGCCACTGCTTCACGAGGTCGACGCGGCAGTCCTCGAACCAGGCGGTCAGCTGCTCGGCACCGAGCCCGCCGGCCGAGCCGTCGCCGGGCTCCGCGGAGCCGTCGGCGATCGCGGTGAGGCGCGCGTCCTGCTCGGCGGGGCCGAGGCCGGCGAAGCCCCGGAGGGCGTCGAGCGCCAGACCGTAGGCGATCGGGTCGGCCGGCAGGTCGGCGTTGCGCCAGCCGTCGCCCTCGCCGTTCGCGAGCTGCGTGTCCACCCGTGCGGCCAGGTCGATCCGGCCGCCCTCCTGCGGGACGACCCGGTCGGCGATCGCGCGCAGCTCCGCGAGCTGGGCGACGGTCAGGGCGCGCGGCGCGTACTCCGGGTCGTCGGCGAGCGCGCGCACGGCCAGCAGCCCGCGCACCCGCGTGGAGGTCCGGGCGGAGGCGATGGCCGCGCCGACGTCGGCCGGGACCGACGGCGCCGTGCCGGCCTCCTCCTCCCAGAACCGGCGGATCGCCGCCGCCACCTCGACCGGGCGCTCGAACGGCAGCAGGTGGCCCGCCCCGGCGAGCGTGAGCAGCCGGGCACGGGAGTAGAGGGAGCCGTTGAGGCGGCGCTGCGCGTCGGCGCCGAGGTCGCCGTCCTCACCGCCCGCGATCAGGAGCGCGGGCACGGCCCCGAGGGCGGCCTCTCCGGTGCGGTCCTCGCGGCTGCCGTGCTCGAGCCAGTCGCGCCAGCCCTCGGGGGAGTAGCGGCGCAGCTCGGCCAGCACCTCCGCGTCGGCGTCGGCGGGCAGCGGCGAGCCGACGTTCTGGTCGACGAACTCGCGCGCTTGTGCCTCGTCGAGGTGCCCGTCGTCGACCCAGCCGAGCATGGTCGAGCGGCGCTCCTCCTCCATCGGCTCGGGCGAGAGCGGCGACCCGGCGAGGAGCACGACGCCCGCGAGCCCGAACAGGCCCGAGCGGCCGGTGACCGTGCGGGAGGCCACGAGCGAGGCGATCTTCCCGCCCATGCTGTGCCCGAGGAGCAGCCAGCGGGAGGAGCCGTGCTCGCGGATCCGGCGGATCGTGGCAGCGGTCATCTCCTCGAGCGAGGTCCCGGATCCACCGGGCGGGTCGAGCGCGACGAGGTCCGCGACGTCGGCGAGCTCGCGGCCGAGCGCGTCGAAGGCGCGGCCGTCGAGCCCTAGTCCGGGCAGGGCGAAGAGGGTGGGGCGGGGGCTGGTGGACACGGGCGTCCTGTCGGATCGGCCGCGCCACGGCGGTGGGGAGCGGGAGGGGAGCGGCGGCGGGGGGCCGACCCTCCCCATCCGACCACACGGCGTGCGCGCGCCCGGACCCTTGCGCCGGCGGGGCACTCGTGCTGTGCTCTGCGCCACCGTTCCGCGCCACGATGCCGGGCGGTCGTGCCGCCCCTCTGTGCCGCCCCTCTGTGCCGCGCCTCCGTGGCGGGCCTCAGAGCGGAGAGGCGAACACCACCAGGTTGTCCCGGTAGCGGCCGATCGCCGCGTCGTACTCGCCTCCGCAGGTCACGAGGATCAGCTCCTCCTCGAGCGTCGCGCCGAAGACGCGGGCGGTGGGGAACGCGGCCTTCGCGTGGGACTCGACCGCCGTCACCCGGTAGCGGTGGTCGGAGCCGTCCACTCCGCTCACCGCGATCTCATCGCCCGGGGCGAGCTCGCCGAGGCGGAAGAAGACCGCGGGACCGGACCGCGAATCGACGTGCGCCGCGATCACGGTGCGGCCGCTGCCGCCCGGGCGCCCGCCTCCCGAGAACCAGCCGACGTCGTCGTAGTCCACCGGCACCTCCATCGCCCCATCCGACTGGATGCCCAGGGCGATCAGCGGCTCGTCCAGGCCCATCGCGGGCACGATCAGCCGGGCGGGCTCGACGCCGACGGTGCGCGCGGGCGCCGCAGCGGCGGGGTCGGGCGCGGGGACCGGGGGAGGAGTGACCGGGGGTGCAGTAGCGAGGGCCGGAGGCGCGGGCGCGCTCGCCGGCGTCTCCGCTCCTCCGCTCCCGTCCGCGGCGGCGCACCCCGCGAGGAGCAGCACGGCGCACAGTGCCGCCGCGCCGCTCCTCGACCGGGTGCCCACGATCAGGAGGCGGTGCGCCGGCGGGCGACGACCACTCCGGCCGCGCCGAGGGCGGCGACGGCTCCGAGGCCGGCCATCGCGGCGAGACCGGACGGGCCCGTGGCGTCGCTCCCGGCGGCGGTCGCGCCGCCACCGGTCTGGAGGCCGCCGACCGGCACCTGCGAGAGCTGGCCGCGGACGACGCCAGCCGCATACGAGGCCGTGTGGGAGTCGCCCGCGAAGGCGGCGGGATCGGCCTCGAGGGCCTTCAGCGTGAATCCGGCGCCGGTGTCGGCCCCGTTCGCCTGGATGCCAGTGGTGAAGGGGCCCTGCAGGCAGCCGCTGCTGGTGCGGGGGCCGTCTCCGACCGGCGCGGGGTTCGGGAACGCGATGCGCGGAGGGCCCGCCTTGCCCAGGGCCGCCTGGTGGATGTGCGTCGCGGTCTTCGCGGGGCTCTGGTAGTCGCCGGTCACGCCGGTGAGGGTGATGTCGTAGCAGATGATGTCGAGGTCGCTGTTGACCCGGAAGGTCATCTCGCCCGTGGCGCCGGGCTGGCCGGGGGTCGCGGCGGAATCGGCGTTCACGACCTGGTCGGGCGTCGCCATCACCGTGAAGGCGCTGGTGAACGAGGACGGCTCGGCGACCTCGGTCTCGGCCTGGGCCGGCGCGGCGGCGAAGAAGGAGGCGGCGGCGACGGCGGTGATGCCGCCGAGGGAGAGCAGGCGGCGGCCGGCGCGGTTCCGCGCGGGGGACGTCTTCGTCATGGTGGAGCCTTTCGATCGCGAGCGCTGGGCGGGCCCGATGCAGGGAGTACGGCCGGAAGCGGCGCTGCGTTCACTCCATCTGAGAGGATCTTCACGGAGACGGTCCTCGCCTCCGATGAACGCCGCCGCCGCCGCGGCCGTACCCCCTTCCGACGGACCACCGGTCCCGACGAGGAGGCGGTGTGGCGCGCACGGCGACGGCACGACGAGACGAAGGGCCCGCGATGCCGCGCGAGCACTCGGAGGTCCCGGCTCCGGTGGTGCGCCTCGAGCCCCGGACGGCGGGGTTCGACCCGGCCGCCGCCTTCGACGAGCACGGGTCCGCCCTGCTCGGCTTCGCGCTCAACGCCCTGCGTGACCGCGGCCTCGCCGAGGACTGCGTGCAGGAGACGTTCCTGCGCGCCTGGCGCTCGCGGGCGAGCTACTCCGCCGAGCGTGCCAGCACCCGCACCTGGCTCTTCGCCATCGCCCGCAACGTCGTGATCGACGTGCACCGCTCGCGTCAGCGCCTGCCTCGCCTGATCGAGGCCGAGATTCTGGAGGAGGTGCCCGCGGAGGACCGCGACCCCCTCGAGCCGCTCGCGATCGCCGAGGCGCTCGCGCGGCTCTCCGCCGAGCACCGGCAGGTCGTCGTCGCCGTCCACCTGCACGGCGAGACCTACGCCGAGCTGTCGGCGGCCACGAGCGTGCCGGTCGCCACCCTGCGCAGCCGCGCCTTCTACGCTCTCCGAGCGCTCCGCGGTCACCTCGCGGGCGCCGGACCCACGGACGAGGAGAGATCGTGATCGACCGAGACCAGCCCGACGGAGACCAGCCCGGCGGCCGCCGCGAGGAGCTCCTCGCCGCGGCCCTCGCCGGCGACCTCTCCGCCGAGGAGACGCGGGAGTTCGAGAGCCTGCGCGCCGCCGACCCCTCGATCGACCCCGAGCTCGCGTCGTTCGGTGCGGTGGTCGACCGGGTCGGCGCGCTGGGCCGCTGGGAGGAGGCGGAGCCGTCGCCGGAGCTGCGGTCGCGCATCGCGGCGCTCGCCGGGGAGCGGCCCGAGCGCGGGGAGAGTCTGCGTGCCCCGCGCCGCCGGGCCCCGCGCCGCCGTGCCTCGCGTCTCCGTGCCGTCCTGGCCGTCGCCGCGGCGGCCGCGCTCCTCGTCGTGGGCGGCGTCGCCGGAGCGGCCCTGCGGTCCGCTGAGGAGCGCCCCGTCGCGGGACCGCCCGGGACGCTCGGCGCCGTCGAGGCGATCGCCTTCGACGAGCGGACGGAGGGCGTGACGCTCGACGGCTCGCTCGTGGCGCACACCTGGGGCACCGAGACGATCCTCCGCGGGACCGGCTTCGCCCTCGGCGAGAGCTACGACCTCGTGCTGGTCACCGGCTCCGGCGAGCGGCTCCCGTCCGGGTCCTTCCTCGGCAGCTCCGCGGAGCTCGACTGCGAGATGAACGCGGCCGTCCTGCGCGAGTCCGTCGCCGCCGTCGAGATCACCGACGCCGGCGGCGCGCTCGTCGCCTCCGCCGCCCTCCCCGCCGTCACCTGAGAGTCGCCGGCGCAGGCTCGCGGCGCGGTTTCAGCTCGCTGACGAGCGTGCCCGCGACGATGAACCCCGCCCCGAGCAGGGCGAGCGCGGGGAGCCTGTCGCCGGCGAGGCGGCCGATCAGGCCGGCCCAGACGGGCTCGGCGGAGTAGATGATCGTGGCGCGCGACGGCGAGACCGAGCGCTGAGCCCAGTTCATCGTCAGCTGGATCAGGCAGCTGCTCGCCCCGAGCGCGAGCGCGGGGATCAGCCAGGCCCCCGAGAACGCCGGGACCGCCTCGCCCGCGAGGGGCATCGAGGCGAACCCGAGCGCGCCGGCGACCAGCAGCTGCACCACGGTCACCCGGCCGAGGTCCACCCGTCCGGCGACGAGGCCGATCAGGATGATCTCCGCCGCGATCGGCAGCGTGCTCACGATCGTCGCCACCTCGCCCGCTCCGAGCGCGACGCCCGGCTGCGGGCCCGCGATCAGGAGCAGTCCGACGAACGCCAGCGCGACGCCCACCAGCGTCAGCACGCCCGGACGGCGACGGAACACGACCCACTGGAGCAGCGGCACCAGCGGCACGTACAGCGCGGTGAGGAACGCGGAGGTGCTGCTCGTGATCGTCTGCAGCCCGTAGCTCTGCAGGCCGTAGCCCGCGAAGATCATCACCCCGATCGCGACGCCGGCCGCGAGGTCGATCCGCCGCATCCCCCGGAGCGACCGGTGGAACACGACCGCGCTGATCAGCCCCGCGATCGCGAACCGCATCCCGACGAAGAACAGCGGCCCACTGTGCTCCATCGCGATGTGAACGGCGAGGAAGGTCCCGCCCCAGATCGCGGTGATGCCGATGAGCGCCCACTCCGGACGCGTGAAGCGGAGGCCCCGGAGAGGCGAGATGTGCATCATTCTGCACATCCTAGGAGCATCAGGGGCCTGTCGGTGCAGAATAGTGCGCATGTCGGCTCCCGTCCTCGCCCACCTGGGCGGCAACCTCCGTCTCGCGCGGCGCGGAGCCGGACTGAGCCAGACCGCGCTGGCGGCGCGCTCGGGCATCAGCCGGCGGACGATCGTCGCGGCCGAGGCCGGCGAGGCCAACATCTCGCTGACCGGAGTCGACCGCCTCGCGACCGCCCTCGGCACCACGTTCACGGCACTCGTCTCGGCCCCGGGATCCGCGCCCGCGGCGATCGACCAGGTCGCCTGGCGGGGAGCGGGCGAGGCGAGCGTCGCCGTCCTGCTCTCCTCCGTCCCCGCGCGCCGGGAGGCCCAGCTCTGGACCTGGACGCTCGGCCCCGGGGACCGCTACGACGCGCAGCCCGACCCCGAGGGGTGGCACGAGATCCTGCTCGTCACCGCCGGCGCGCTCCTCCTGGAGCGGGAGGGCGAGGAACCCGTGCGGCTGGAGCCCGGACGGCACCTCGCCTTCCCGACCTCGCGGCACTACTCCTACGTGAACGCGGTGGATGCCGTCACGACGCTCGTCCGGATCGTGGTCGACTGACGGGTCGGCGCCTCAGGCCCGCGAGCGCAGGGTCTCGAGCAGCGCCGCGGGGGTCTCGGGGTCGTCGAGGCTGATCGCGAACTCGCGCGAGCGGTCCGTCGTCACCACCAGCCCCGGCCCGGCGTGCAGGATGACCGCCGAGCGGCCCGGCATCACCCGGTACCCCCAGCCGCCCCACTCCGACGGCCGCAGCTGGGCCGTGCCGGCCGAGGCGATGGTGTCGAGCGGGATGCGGCGCAGCGGGATGCCGAGGGCGGTCGTGACGACGCGGAGGCCGCGGCGGTCGGCGGTCACCCTCAGGCGGGAGAAGGAGAGGAGCACCAGCGCGACGACGCCGAGGACGACGGCCGTCGCGATCGCCGGACCGGTGGCGCCCGCCGCGGCGAGCGTCGCGAGGGAGAGGGCCGCGCCCGCCGCCGTGGCGACCGCGGCGACGGCGAACACCGGGCCCGTCAGAGTCTGCGACCAGGCGCCGGTCTCCTCCGCCGCGAGCGGCAGGCGGCCGGCGGCCAGGCGGGAGGCGCGCCGGGTGCCCGGAGCGATCAGCGCGGGCACGACGGCGAAGAGCATCCCTCCGAGCAGCGCGAGCAGCCACCCGCCGAGCTCCGCCCCCTCGGCGCGCCCGGCCGCGAGCGTCGTGCCGACCGAGGTCGCCCAGGCGGAGGCGCCCAGCCCGGCCACGAGGCCGAGGGTCGCCAGCAGGAGCCGCGGGGCGCGCCCGACGGCCGCCGCCACGACGCCCGCGACGGCCGGGAGCCCGGAGAGCACGAGGGCGATCGCGAGCAGGGCGCCCGTCGCCGCGGTCGCATCGGCCGCCCCGGTCCCCGACCAGTGCGAGGCGAGCTCCGCGGGCAGAGCGTCGTCCAGGACGAGGCGCGAGACGAGCACTCCGGCGGCGGGGAGCAGGAGGGACGCGGCGGCGAGGAGCTCGCGGCGGCGGTCGGCGGTGGCGGTCATGATCCGGTCCTCTCGATCAGGCGGACGAGCTCCGCCGGGGTGATGCCGCTGCGGCGGGCCTCCGTGAGCAGCTCGTCGACCAGGGCGGTGACGCGCACGAGCCCGGGCCCGGCCGATTCCGTGATCCACGCGCCGCGGCCCCGGCGCATCTGGAGGATCCCGTCGTCGCGCAGGGCGGCGTACGCGCGCAGCACGGTGTGCATGTTGATGCCGAGCGAGTCGGCGAGCTCGCGGGCGGGCGGCAGGCGGTCGCCCGCCGAGAGCTCGCCCCGGGCGACGGCCGAGCGCACCTGCGACTCCAGCTGGTCGGCGAGCGAGCCCGCCGCGGAGTGGTCGACCCGGAACAACATGTTCACAATGTTAGTAGAACAAGCAGTGCACCACCAGGCCCTCAGTGCAGCGCGAGCGACACCGCCAGCACCACCATCACGACCGCCACGGCCGCGTCGAGGATCCGCCAGGCCCCGCGGCTCCGGAACAGCGGCCGCAGCGCGCGTGCCCCGAAGCCGAGAGCGGTGAACCACAGCACGCTCCCGGCCGCCGCCCCCGCCCCGAACCACCAGCGCTCGTCGCCGTGCGTGTTCGCCACCGACCCGAGCAGCACGACCGTGTCGAGGTAGACGTGCGGGTTCAGCAGCGTGAGTGCCAGGCACGTGCCGATCGCCGTGCGGAGCGACGTCGAGGCGCCGGCCGGATCGCCGTCGAGGGTCCCCGGCCGCAGTGCGCGCCTCGCCGCCATCACCGCGTAGGCGAGGAGGAAGACGATGCCGCCCCAGCGGATCACCACCAGCAGCCACGGCGCCGACTCCAGGACCGCTCCGATCCCCGCGATCCCGAGCACGATCAGCGCGGCGTCGCAGAGCGCGCAGATCGCGACGACGGCGGGCACGTGCTCGCGGCGGAGGCCCTGGCGGAGCACGAAGGCGTTCTGCGCGCCGATCGCGATGATGATCGAGAGGCCGAAGCCGAGGCCGGAGAGGGCGGCGAGGAGGGGGGGCACGCTCCGACGCTAGGGCGGGGCAGTTCTGTAGACCAGCTCATGCTCCTTCAGTACCGTAAGCAGCACTGATGCTGACAGACGACCTCGACCTCTCCCGCCTGCGCGCGCTCGCCGCCTCCGTCCGGTACGGCTCCTTCGACGCCGCCGCCCGGGCCCTGCACATCACCCCCTCCGCCCTCAGCCAGCGGATCAAGGCGCTCGAGACCGCCGCAGGCCGCGTCCTGCTGGTGCGCTCGCGCCCGGTCGTCGCGACCGAGGCCGGTGCGGGGCTCCTCCGCCTCGCCCGCCAGATCGAGCTCCTCGCCGACGACGCCGTCCGCTCGCTCGGCGGCGAGGACGCGGAGGAGGCGGGCCCCGTCGTCCTCCCGCTCGCCGTCAACGCCGACTCCCTGGCGACCTGGGTGCTGCCCGCGCTCGCCTCCGTCCCCGACGTCGTGGTGGAGCTGCACCGCGAGGACCAGGCGCACACCACCGCGTTCCTCCGCGACGGCACCGTGCTGGCGGCCGTCACCGGAGAGTCGGAAGCGGTGCTCGGCTGCACCGTCGCACCGCTCGGAGTGATGCGGTACCGCGCCATGGCCGCGCCCGCGTTCGCCGAGCGCTGGTTCCCGGACGGCGGCACGGCCGGTCTCGCGAGCGCTCCGCTGGTCGTCTTCGACGAGAAGGACCGCCTGCAGGACGACTTCCTCCGAGCCGCCGGCGTCGAGGGCCGCCCGCCGCAGCACCGCGTCCCCGGATCGACCGACTTCGAGCGGGCCGTGCGCCTGGGCATGGGGTGGGGGATGCTGCCCGAGCTGCGGGCCCCGGTCGGCGGCGAGGGCCTCGTCGAGCTGGGCGGCGACCCCGTCGACGTCCCCCTCTACTGGCAGCAGTGGGCCCTGCACACGCCCGCCCTCGACGCGGTCGCCGCGGCCGTCTCCGCCGCCGCGCGCGCCGCGCTGCGCCGACCCGCGCGCTGACCTGCGCCGCCGGGGAGGCGCTCAGACCGCGAACACGTCGCGGAGGGTCACCGTCGCGAGCGAGCGCTCGCGGAGGATGTCGACGAGCCGCGCGTAGACCTGCGTCACCGGATCGAAGTTGGCGTGCCCGATCACGATGTGCTGCGGCAGGAACCACTGGTCCGCGAAGCCGACCACCTGCTCCGGCGTGATCCGCCCCGAGTCCGAGAGCGAGCCGTACCAGAGCACCGTCGCCGTGTAGCCGATCGCCGCCGCGGCGGCCCGGCTCCGCTCGTCCGTGTAGCCGAACGGCGGCCGGTAGAAGGGCGCCGCCTCCACCCCGTAGGTCGAGCGGATGAAGTCGCCGTTGCGGCCCAGCTCCTCCTGCACGCCGTCGCTCGAGAGGCTCGTCAGGTCGGCGTGCGACCAGGTGTGGTTCGCGAGCTGCACCTGCCCCGAGGCGACGAGCGGAGCCAGCAGCGGCGCGTTCACGGTCCACGAGTCGTGCTTCCCGTTGAGGAAGAAGGTCAGCCGGGTGCCGGTGTCGCGGGCGAACTGCGCGTAGGCGGCGACCACGTCGGAGTCCGCGCCGTCGTCGACGGTCCAGGCGAGCGTGCTCCCCTCGCCGGGCAGCTCCGAGATCGTGCCGGAGGGCAGCGGCGCCTTCCGCCGCAACGGAGCCGCCGCGGCGGTGGTGGTCGGCACGGGGCGGGGAGGGGTCGGGACGGCGGTCGGAGCGGCGGACGGCAGCACCGCCGCCGGCGCCGTGCTCGGCGGGAGCGCCGCGGGAGCGGGCCGGGCGGGCGTGCACCCCGTCAGCGCGACCGCCGAGGAGGCGATCCCCAGCAGCAGCGCGCGTCGCCTCAACCGGTCCACGGGCCCCCCTCGCGAGCCCCGTCCCCCGGAGCGTCCCCGCGACCGTAGCGGTCGGGGAGGGAACGGGCAACGCGGCGCGACACCCCTCCCTCCCCGCAGCCTCTACCGGAAGGTGCGCCTGACCGCGTTGTTCGCCGGCGTGGGATCGGCGGCGGCGGTCGACACCCTGGCGTCGATCGTCGTGGCGGCCGGCCGGTCGACGAGTGTCACCGAGTAGGTGGTGCTCCGCCCGGCCGAGACGCTCGGCGCGGTCCAGGTGAGGACCGTCGTGCCCGCGGCCGAGCCCTTCGTCTGCACGGCGCCGGGCGCACTCGCCACTGTTCCGCTGACGACGACCCGGGTGGTCGTCGTCGCCGCGTCCCGGGTGCCGGTGTTCCGGACGGTGATCGTGCCCGAGAGCGGGGCCGTCGCCGCCAGTCCCGGCGCCGGCGCCAGCGTCAGCGTCAGGTCGGCGCGGGTGGAGGACTTCACCTGCAGCGACTGCGTCACCGAGGTCGCGGCGAGCCACGCGGAGTCGCCCGCCTGCGTGGCCCGGACGGTGCAGCTCGCCGCGCCCGTCAGCCGCACCGTCGCCGTGCCCGCGCCGGTGGCGGTCAGCGTGCAGCTGCCGCTCGCGTACAGCTTCACGGGCAGACCGGAGGAGGCGGTGACCGCGACCGGGTAGGCGATCCCCTTCTCGGGCGAGGACGGCATCGCGGTCGAGAAGGCGACCTTCTGCGCCTTCTTCTTCTGCGGGACGACCGCGGTGACCGCGATCGACTGGGTCGCCCGGGGAGCCGCGTCGTGCGAGGCGTCGCCGGCCTGATCCGCGGTGACTGTGCAGGTGCCGGATCCGCTGAAGGTCACGACGCCGCTCGCGAGCGAGCACGCGCCCGTGGCGCCGATCGTGACCGGCAGGCCGGAGGAGCCGCCCGCCGCGGTCGGCGTGTAGCGGCCGCCCTCGGTCGCCGTGCTCGGAGCCGCGGAGGTGAAGGCGACCGTCTGCAGCGCCTTGCCGATCGGGAACGTCCGGACGACCTGCTCCGCGGGCGCGTGAGCGTCGTCGCCGGCCTGATCCAGCGTCAGCGTGCAGGTGCCGACGGAGTCGTAGGACACCGTGCCGTCCTCTCCCAGCGAGCAGGAGTCGGAGGCGTCCAGCACCGGGTCGGCGCTCGACGGGCCGCGGACGATCGACGGGGTCCAGGAGCCGCCGATCCGGGCGTCCGTCGGAGCGGCGTCGCGGAACGACACCGCTCCCGCCGCCGTGCCGACCTCCACCGACTGCGAGATCCGCGGAGCCGCCGAGTGGCGCTCGTCCCCGGCCTGGTCCGCGGTCACCGTGCAGGTGCCGGAGCGGGTGAAGGACACGACCCCGCCCGCGATCGTGCAGGACCCGGCCGCTCCGAGCACCACGGGGGCGCTCGACGCGCCGGCCGTCACGACGGGCGTGTAGGAGCCCCCCGCGACCGCCGCGTCGGGGACCGGCGAGGCGAACGCCAGCGTCTGGCCGAGGGCGCCGATCGCGAAGGTGCGGACGGCCTGCGGAGCGGCGCCGTACCGCGAGTCGCCCGCCTGGTCGAGCGTCAGCGTGCAGGTGCCGACGGAGTCGTAGGACACGACTCCCGCGGCCGCCGAGCATGCTCCGGAGGCGGTCAGCACCGGACGCGCCGTGGAGGGCCCGGCGATGATCCGCGGGGTGGTCGTCCCGCCGACCGTCGCGCCGGTCGGCGCGGTGCCGCCGAAGGAGACGGTGCCCGCGAGCAGTCCGACCGCGATCACCTGCGAGGCCCGCTCCGCCGCGTCGTACCGGGCGTCGCCCGTCTGGTCGGCGGTCACCGTGCAGGTGCCCGATCCGGTGAAGGCGACGACCCCGTGCGTGAGCGTGCAGGACCCGGAGGCGCCGAGCACCACGGGCCGCCCCGAGGCTCCGCCGGTCGCTGTCGGACGGTAGGTGCCGCCGGCGAGCGCCGAGTCCGGCGCCTGCGAGGTGAAGGCCACGGTCTGCGAGGTCCGGGTGATCTCGAAGCTGCGCACGGCCGTCGGCGCTGCGCTGTGGCGGGTGTCGCCCGCCTGGTCCAGCGTCAGCGTGCAGGTGCCGGCGGAGTCGTAGGAGACCAGTCGGAAGGGCCCGACGGAGCAGGCGCCGGAGGCCGTCAGCACCGGGGGAGCGCTGGAGGGGCCGGCGACGACCGCGGCCGTCGAGGAGCCCCCGACCCGGGCCGCGGCCGGAGCATCGCCGCCGAACGCGACGGTGCCCGCGAGCTGCGAGACCGCGACGGTCTGCGAGGCCTGCGCCGCCGCCGCGTAGCGCCCGTCGCCCGCCTGGTCCGCCGTGACGGTGCAGGTGCCGCTGCCGGCGAAGGTGACGACGCCGTCGGCGAGCGTGCAGGCGCCGGTCGCTCCGATCGTCACGGGGAGCCCGGAGGCGCCGCCCGTCGCGGTCGGAGTGAGCCTGTCGCCGGACGTGGCCGTCGACGGCGCGGTCGAGGTGAAGGCGACGGTCTGCGCGATCGCGGTGATCTCGAAGGTCTGGACCGCCCGCGCGGTGCCGTAGGCGGCGTCGCGGTAGTGGATCGCCGTCAGCGTGCAGGTGCCCGCGGAGTCGAACCGGACGGCGCCGTTCTCGCCGTCGGAGCAGGCGCCCGAGACGCTGAGCACCGAGGGGCCGGAGGACGGGCCTCGCGTGAAGGCGGGAGTGAAGGATCCGCCGACCTCCGCGTCGGTCGGGACGGCGGTCGTGAACGCCACGGAGCCGGGCGCGTAGCCGACCTCCACCTCCTGCACGGCGGGCCGGGCGCTGTCGTACTGCCGGTTGCCGTTCTGGTAGGCGAAGACGCCGCAGACGCCCTTCGTGGTGAAGGTGACCACGCCGTCCTTCGCCGAGCACGACGCGGTGGTGAGGAGGAACGGAGCGATGCCCGAGGCGCCGCCCTCGATCACGGGGCGGTACGTGTCCCCGAGGACGGCGCCGACCGGAGGCGCGCTCGTGATCCGGACCGTCTGCGGGAGGAAGTAGATCGAGTACTCCTGCTCGGCGTGCCGCGCGGGCCAGTAGCCGTCTCCGGGCTGGTCGAGGGACAGCACGCAGAGCCCGGCCCCGTCGTTCCGCACGGTCACGCCGTCCGGGAGGATCGAGCAGTCTCGGCTCGCGGAGAGCACGGGCACGCCCTTCGACGGGCCGGGCACGATCGTCGGCCGGTACGTCTCGAGCGACATCGCGTGCGGGGGCGCGGTGCTCCCGAAGGAGAGGTTCCCCTCGGGAGTCCCGACCGTGATGACCTGCCGGACCTGCGGAGCGGCGTCGTGCCGATCGTCCGCGGCCTGGTCGATCGTCACCGTGCAGGTGCCGTCGCCGAAGAACGTCACCACGTCGTCCGCGATGGTGCAGTTGCCGTTCTCGATCACCGCGATCACGAGCGGGTTGCCCGAGCCGCCGCCGGTCGCCTCGACCGTGTACCGGTCGTCGGTGAACACCCGGTCGGGCGGAGTCGAGGTGACGACGACGGTCTGGGGGATCCGCGAGATCGGGACGAAGCGCACCAGGCCGTCGGCGGCCGCGTACACGTCGTCGCCCGGCTGGTCGAACTGCACGCCGCAGGTCGAGGGCTCGGTGTAGGTCAGGATCTGCGCACCCGTCGCGTCGGGGGCGACGGTGCAGCCGAAGAAGGTCCTGACGAGCACCGGCAGTCCCGAGCTCGAGGTCGCCGTGGCGACGCCGGTCGACTCCAGGACGCCGGTCTTCGGCACCGCGACCGTCAGCGTCTGCGACGCCTTCGCGACCTCGAGATCGAAGGAGGCGCGCCCCGCGGTGTAGTGGTCGTCGCCGGCCTGGTCGGCGGTCACGGTGCAGGTGCCGCTCCGGGTGAAGGTCACGACGCCGTCGGCGATCGCGCAGGATCCGGTCGCTCCGATCGAGACGGGGCTCCCGGAGCCGCCGCCGGTGGCCGTCGGAGTGAAGGTGCCCAGCGCCGTCGGCGCGGTCGGCCGCGAGGAGGTGAAGGCGACCGTCTGCGAGAACTTCCGGACCGTGATCCGGAACGACGACGTGCCGGTGTTGCCGGCCTCGTCGTCCGCGGTGCAGTCGACCGTCGTGTCCCCGATCGGGAAGACGCTTCCCGAGGCGGGCGTGCAGGTCGAGCCCACGGCTCCGTCGACCGCGTCCTGCGCGGAGGACGCGAAGGTGACGACGGCGCCGGAGACGTCGGCCGGCTCGGCCGTGACGGCGGCGGGCACGGTCACGACGGGGGCCGAGCGGTCGGCCAGCGCGAAGGTGCCGGGGATCGACCGGAGGGTGTAGTTCGGCCCGGCGTCGCCTCCGTCGCACCGCGTGACGTAGTCGCCGACGGGCGTGCGCGCTCCGATCGTCACCTTCCCGGTGCCGTCCGCCGTGTAGTAGGCGCCGGTCGGCTCGGTGACGAACCGGTCGGTTCCTGCGAAGCCGTCGGCCGTGCAGGTGACCGTCGGGGCGGTCGCGGTGCCGTGCGCCTGCGTCCCGGGGCTCGACGCGGTCACCGAGAGGGGCGCCGGCGAGATCGTGAGCGCGCCGTCGATGGTGATCAGCTGTCCCGAGGGGTTCGTCAGGCCGGAGCAGCGCGTGGGGTAGCGGCCGACGGGGGTCGTCGCGGAGAGCGCCAGCGGCGTCGTGAATCCGGTGTCGGACGCCGCGAAGGCGCCGCAGGAGACCGTCCCCGAGGGGGAGCCGGTCACGGAGGCGGTGATCGCGGGGGGAGTGGATCCGTAGGTCGACGAGGGCGAGGAGGCGGTCACCATCGGGACGGCCGCGACGATGCGCAGCGCGCCGTCCTTGTACCCCGCGATCGTGTAGTCGCTGCTGACCTTCGCGCCGCTGCACCGCGTGGTGAAGGTGGTGAAGGTGGAGGTGGGCCAGTTCGGGATCAAGCGGTAGATGACGTCGTCCGCCGTGACGATCGGCCGGTAGACGCCGGCCGTGAGCGGGGCGCCGAAGGTGTCGGTGCCGACGAAGGCGGCCGTGCAGCGCAGGTCGGGGGACGGCGCGCCTCGCGGGTAGTCGACCGTCGGAGCGGTCACCGTGAGCGCCTTCGGCTTCGCCGTGAAGCTCTGCAGGGGCTCGCCCGCCCAGCCCAGAGGAGCGAGCGCGTCGAGCCTCGCCGCGAGCGTGCAGACGCCGGCGTGGAGCACGGTCACCCTCATGCCGCTGACGGAGCAGGTCTCGGCGGTCCTGCTGCTCAGGACGATCGAGCGGCCGGGCACATCGACGGCCTGCGCGTAGGGGCTCGCGTCGAAGGAGTCGCCGTACGCCTTCTGCGGGAGCGTCGACAGGTCGAAGCGCACGCCGCCCACCGCCACGGTGGCCGGCTCGCTGCGGACGCTGCCCCCGCAGGTGGTCAGGGTCGCCCGGTAGCGGTAGGAGCCGGTGGGATCGGGGCCGGCCTCGAGGAACGCGGTCCCGTCCTCCCGGGCGCCCGCCCGGCCGAGGGCGGGCTTCCACGTGGCGCCGCCGTCGGTGGACCTCTCCCACGACACGGCGGGGATGCCGCCGTAGACGGCCGAGACGCTCACGCCCATCGTCAGCGTGTAGATCTGGTTGGTGACGCCCGCGATGTCCGAGGGCTGCCGGGTGATGACGGGTGCCGCGGCGCACGCGCGCACCTCGTGGCGCAGAGCGGGGAGCGCCGACCAGCTCCCTCGTCCCGCCTCGGCGGGGGTGATGGTGTCGGGGTAGTGCGCGCGGATCTCGTTCCAGCCCTGCGGGATGTCCCTCGTGGTCAGAACGCCGACGCCGTCCGCGTCGAGGGTCACCCTGCTGGTGCCCGCGCCGGTGAGGATCTCGACGGTGCCGCCGGCGGCCACCGGCCGGCCCAGGCTCGGGATGGTCACCCTCGCGGTGACGGTGACCTCCTGCCCGAGCATCGAGAAGTCGGGGGTCCGCGTCACGGTCACGGCGGTGTCGTACACCGGAGCGACCACGGGGTCGGCCGCCGTCGGGCCGGCCGTCTGCGAGATCCTCGTCACGCTCGGGTGCACGTAGCTCGAGCCGCCGCCGCCGGCGCCGGGGTTGTTCATGACGCCGAGGGTGTCGTTCATGCTGCCGAACACGTAGGGCGATCCGCCGCCGCCGCCGTACCACCAGCCGGCCCCGCCGCCGCCGCCGCTGTGGCCGGGGAACGAGCAGTTGCCGCCGCCGCCGCGGGAGGCGCCGGCGTCGGCGCCCTTGCCGTCGTTGAGGAACACGCCCCACTGGCCGTTGTTGCCGTCGGCGCACTCGCCGAACGTGCTGTAGCCGCGGGCGCCGGGCGAGCCGCCCGAGCTCTGCCCGGCCGCGCCGCCGCCGCCGCCGTCGGCCGCGTTGTTCCTGCCGCCGTTCCCGCCGCCCCTCGCGCCGCTGCCGGCGTCGGCGTCGCCGCCGACCGAGGACCGCCCGCCGCCGCCTCCGCCGCCCGCCGCCACGGCGAGGGCGTGCTGACAGCCGTCCGAGCCGGCCGTGCTGAGGTACTGGGCGTCGCCACCCGCGCCGCCGGAGTCGCCCGCGTAGACGCCGCCGTTCACGTAGCGCGTGGCGCCTGCCGCTCCGGCCGGGGCGCCGGTGAGGCGCCCGATCTCCAGCACCTGCCCGGGTGTGACGGGCACCTCCACGACGAGGCTGGAGCCGCGTCCGCCGGCGTTGCCCGTCCCGAGGCCGCTCGCACCCTTCCCGCCGTTCTGGCCGCTGAGGACGGCGCGGACCGTCGAGACCCCGGTCGCGGGAACGGTGTACTGCGACACCGTCGAGACCTTCGGGGAGGTGAAGCACGCGGTGCTGAAGACCGGCGCCGCCGACGCGGTCGGCGCGGCCACGACGCTGAGTCCTGCGCCCGCTACGAGCACGGCCGCGGCGACGAGGGAACGGAGGAAGGACTGGCGCATGTGCTGCTACTCCCGGCTGCTGCCGGGAGCGGGCGCCCGCGGTCGGCTCAGAGTAGGGCGGTCGTCGACCCGCGAGGAAGGCGGAAGGTACACGAACGCCCTGCTCGGGGGGTACGGGAGGCCACTTCTGCCGGAACCTCCCAGGAAGTCCCCGTGCGCGTCGGGGCGGCGTCCCCGCCCTGTCGGGGGAGCGCCCCCACCCTGTCCGGGCAGTGTTCCCGCCCTGTCGGGGGAGTGTCCCCACCCTGTTGCGGCCGCCGCCCGGGTCGCGTAGCCTAGCGAGGTTGCGTGCATCTGCACGCGCTTGCGTGCTGCCCACCGGGCAGGAGCTCCGGCTCCGGCCGGACAGGCGGGCGGTGCGCCGACAAGTGACCTTGGGTGGGTCGGGCGGGGCTTCGTGCCGCGCGTGATCCACGGTAACCACACATGGAGGAAACCATGGCAGCAGTCTGCCAGGTGACCGGAGCCGTCCCCGGCTTCGGGCACGCCATCTCGCACTCGCACCGGCGCACCAAGCGCCGCTTCGACCCGAACGTGCAGAAGAAGACGTACTACGTGCCGTCGCTTCGCCGTAACGTCACCCTGACCCTCTCGGCCAAGGGCATCAAGGTCATCGACGCCCGTGGCATCGAGTCCGTCGTCAAGGATGTTCTCGCTCGCGGGGTGAAGATCTAATGGCCAAGCAGCAGGACGTCCGTCCGATCATCAAGCTCCGTTCGACGGCCGGCACCGGTTACACCTACGTGACCAAGAAGAACCGCCGCAACGACCCCGACCGTCTCGTGCTCAAGAAGTACGACCCCGTAGTGCGCAAGCACGTCGACTTCCGCGAGGAGCGCTAAGTATGGCCAAGAAGAGCAAGATCGCCCGCAACGAGCAGCGCAAGGTGATCGTCGACCGCTACGCCGCCAAGCGCCTCGAGCTGAAGAAGGCCCTGGTCGACCCGGCCGGGACCGACGAGACCCGTGAGGCCGCCCGCGTCGGCCTCCAGAAGCTCCCCCGCAACGCCTCGCCCGTCCGCGTCCGCTCGCGCGACGCCGTCGACGGCCGCCCCCGCGGCAACCTCACGAAGTTCGGCATCTCGCGTGTCCGCTTCCGTGACATGGCGCACCGCGGCGAGCTGCCCGGCATCACCAAGTCCAGCTGGTGACCCGGCGCCGCTAGCGGCGTGAACGATCGAAGGCCCGTGATCCATCGGATCGCGGGCCTTCGTCGTCCCGCCGGCGGACGTAAAATGTGCGGATGACCGACTCCAGCCTGCCCACCGTCGCCGAGATCGCGGCGCTCATCGACCACGCGATCCTGAAGCCCGAGCTCACCCGCGCCGAGGTCGACGCCCAGCTCGACGAGGCGCGCGCGTCCGGCGTGTTCAGCGTCTGCGTCCGCCCCTCCGACATCGCCCACTCGGTCGCTCGGCTCGAGGGCTCCGGCGTCCTGGTCGGCACCGTCATCGGCTTCCCCCACGGCACCACCTCGACCGCGGCGAAGGTCGCGGAGTCGCGTCAGGCGCTCGCCGACGGCGCGTCCGAGCTCGACATGGTCGTCAACATCGGCCGCCTCCGGAGCGGCCTGCTCCAGGACGTCGAGGACGACGTCCGCGCCGTGGTCGAGGCCGCCGAGGGCCACGTCGTCAAGGTCATCCTCGAGACGAGCCTCCTCGACGACGAGCAGGTCGTCGAGGGCAGCCGGGCCGCCGAGCGCGCCGGCGCGGACTTCGTGAAGACCGCCACCGGCTTCGCGGGCGGAGGCGCGAACGAGCACGACCTCCGCCTCATGCGCGGCGCCGTCTCGGAGGCCGTTCAGGTGAAGGCGTCCGGCGGCGTCCGCGACCTCGACACGCTCCTCGCCTACCGCGGCCTCGGCGTCACCCGCTTCGGCACCAGCGGCTCCGCGACCATCCTCGGCGACCTCGCCGCGCGGCACTCGGGCGACTCCTCCGCGGCACGTGTCGACTCAGCCTCCTACTGACGGAGCGGCCGACGAGGGCCGCACCGCACCCGCCGACCGGATGACGCCCGTGCGCCTGCGCCCGGGCCGCGCCGGCCGGTGGGCGGAGCGGACCCGCCGCCCCCTCGACGAGATCGCCCGCGCCCTCAAGGAGCGCGTCTACGCGACCTTCACGGGCCTGGCCGTGGTGATGATCTACCTCGTCGGCGACCACCCCGACGCGGTCCACGCCCTCCAGAGCCTCGTGATCTCGATCATCGGGATCTCGGCCGCGGGCTTCGTCGCCGAGGTGATCGCGCACCAGGTCGTGCACGCGGCGACGCCCTCGCGAGCGGAGTCGGGCACGATGCTGCGGATCGCGGGCGGGGCGCTCGCCTCGGCGTCGCTGCCGGTCCTCGCGCTCGGTGCCGCGGCGCTGGGCTGGATCGACGCGACGGTCGCGCTGCGGATCGGCGCGGGCGTCTACGTCGCCACGCTCGCGGGGATCGCCCTCATCGCCGTCGTTCGCGCGGGCCTCTCCTGGAAGGAGAGCCTCGTCTCGCTGCTCGGGATCGTGGGCCTCGGCGTTCTGGTCGTCGGCGTGCTCGCGCTCGCGCACTGATCCGGAGGCGCCGCCGCGCGTAGGCTCGGACGGATGACGTCACGCACCAGGGTCGAGCTCGGCCGCCGGGAGGACCTCGGCGCCGACTGCGCGAACTGCTTCGGCCTGTGCTGCGTCGCCCTCGCCTTCGCCCGCTCCGCCGACTTCCCGTTCGACAAGCGCGCCGGGGACCCGTGCGTCAACCTCGACGGCGAGGACGCGTGCACGATCCACCGCCGGCTCCGGCCCCAGGGCTTCGTCGGCTGCACCGTCTTCGACTGCTTCGGCGCCGGTCAGAAGGTCTCGCAGCAGACGTTCGGCGGCGTCTCCTGGCGGTCCGACCCGGCCGTGCGCGAGCGGATGTTCGCGGTGTTCCCGCTGATGCGCCGCCTGCACGAGCTGCTCTGGTACCTCGACTCCGCTCTGGCGCTGCCCGGCGTCGGCGCGCCGCTCCTCGACGAGCTGCGCGAGCGGTTCGACGCGGTGCACGCGCACACCCTCGGCGAGCCGGAGCAGGTGGTCGCGGTCGACGTCGACGCGGAGTACGGAGCGTCCCGGCCGCTCCTGATCGCGGCGAGCGCGGCCGCTCGCGCAGGAGCGGCGCCGGCTGCCCGCCGGTCGAGGGGCCGTCGGCTCGCTCCGGGTGCCGATCTGGCGGGTGCATCGCTCCGGAACGCGGACCTGCGGGGGGCGGATCTGCGGGGCGCGCTCCTCCTCGCCGCGGATCTGCGGGGTGCGGATCTGCAGCGGTGCGACCTGCTGGGGGTGGACCTTCGCGATGCGGACGTGTCCGGTGCGCGGCTCGCCGAGGCGGTCTACCTCACCCAGGCGCAGGTGAACAGCGCCCGAGGGGATGCGGCGACCACGCTGCCGTCGCATTTCGAGCGCCCGCCGCACTGGGGCGGCTAGGCCGCCACGTCAGAGGCTGCGGGGGCCGCCCAGCGACTCGTCGCCGCCCTCGTCGTCGACGCCGAGGGCCTCGACGACCTCGCGGCCGAGGAGGTGCGCGCCGCTCCAGCCCTCGATGACGCACCGGGGGAACGCCTCGCGGTCCGGGGAGCCGAGCCATGCGGCCGCGGCCTCGCGGGCCCACGCCTCGGAGACGTACACGCCGATGATCTCTGTGCGGTCGTCCCACGGCGTCGCGGTCGAGAGCACGAAGTGGTCACCGTTCACGATCGGATCTCCTCCGGCTCTCGGGGTTCAGCGACCCCGTGGGAGTGCGGGACCGGACCGGACGCTACCCGCGGGCGGGGGAGCGCGTCTCCGGGGTCGACACGAGCGCGGATGAAGGCTACGGGAACGTCGAGCGCGGCGCGATCACCCGATGGTCCCACGCAGGCGGGCGTTCAGCCCACCCAGAGCCGTCGCAATCTCGTTCTCGTCACTTCCGGGGAGGAGGGCTCCGCCCTGCTCGAGGCCGTGGCGCAGGGCCTCGACCTCCTCAGGGGGGAGTCCGCCGCTGTCGAGGAGGGCCTGGAGGGCGGCGAGGATGCCGACGAGGGCGACGGCGTCGTCCAGGTCGAGGGGGCGGACGCAGGACTTCTCCATGTCATCGCTCCTGTTCAGGTCAGGGGTTCGGGGGCGGGGGCCCCAC
>NZ_PSTP01000003.1:0-23802 GCF_002930935.1 Rathayibacter sp. AY1A2
ACTCTTGAGCAGTCGCGGGAGCAGGTCGGAGCCAGCTGACCGGCCGGCGGGGTCCGGAGGTGACGGGCGCCGTTCAGACGCGGCGTCGGCCGCCGGCTGGTCAGCTGGCTCCGACCTGCTCCCGCGACTGCTCAAGAGTTGTCGCACTCGACGCCCAGTGCGACAACTCCTGGACCCTCGTGGCGATCGCTCCTCGGCGGGCCGCCGCGAGCATCCAGAAGTAGCCGTCGTCGGTCGCGAGCACGGCGACTTCTGTCTGCACGCCGCCTGCGGACGAGCGTTGGGTGTCGGCGGCTCCGACGGCCGCGACTGCTCGAGAGTTGTCGCAGTCGACGCCCAGTGCGACGACTTCTGGACCCTCGTGGCGATCGCTCCTGGGCGGGCCGCCGCGATCATCCAGAAGTAGCCGTCGTCGGTCGCGAGCACGGCGACTTCTGTCTGCACGCCGCCTGCGGACGTGCGCAGGGAGCCGGCGGCCGGCGACTGTCCAGGAGTTGTCGCAGTCGATGCCGAGTGCGACAACTCCTGGACTCTCGCGAAAGTCCTGCGCTCTCGCGGAGGCGCGCGGCTCAGCCCCGCTCGGCGCGCTCGGCGAGGAGGTACTGCCAGTCGCGCGGCACGCGGTCCTTCGGCCCCGGGGTGGTCTGGCTCGCCGGGTGGCTCTGCGGGTCGGCCAGGGCGGGGCCGTCGGCGTAGTCGTCGGTCCGGTAGTCCCAGAACCAGTCCTCGCCGGGCTCGAAGCTGCGGATGATCGCGTGGCCCGTCGAGTGGTAGTGGGCCGTCGCGTGGCGGTTCAGCGAGTCGTCGCAGCAGCCGATGTGCCCGCAGAGCGCGCAGCGGCGCAGGTGCAGCCACCACGAGCCGGACTGCTCGCACTCGACGCAGCCGGGGCCGCTCGGCGGGACGGAGGGGTCGATCATCTGCTGCGACGTCATGCGCTCAGCATGCGCCTCCCGCGGCGGCAGGCACCAGGTCGGATGACTCGATCCTGCGGCTCCGTCACGCGCTCCGGGCGTCCTCGAGGCTGAGGAGCGCGTCGCGGAGCCCGGCCCGCGAGGTCACCCCGAGCTTGGGGAAGATCCGGTACAGGTGCCCGCTGACGGTGCGGGGCGAGACGAAGAGCTGCTGGGCGATCTGCTTGTTCGAGAGCCCCGCGGCGGCCAGCGAGACCACGCGCCGCTCCTGCTCGCTGAGGTCGGCGGCGACCGGCGCCTCCCCCGCTCCGCCCGCCGCCCGCAGCTCGTGCTGGGCGCGGGCGAGCCAGAGCTCGGCTCCCACCGCGGCGAACCCCGCGGCGGCCTGGCGGAACCGGGTGCGGGCCTCCAGCGGGCGCATCCGGCGGCGCAGCCACTCGCCGTGGCAGAGCTGGACGCGTGCCCGCTCGAACGGCCACTCCTCGGAGGCCGGGTCGAGGGAGCGCTCGAAGAGGGCGCCCGCGCCGCCGGTCTGATCGAGGACCGCGGTCGCCGCGAAGGCGAGCATCCGCCCGCGGGGAGCGAGGGGCCGCGCGGCGAGTTCCGCCGCGGCCGCCGCCAGCTCGGCGCAGTGCTCGGGCAGGCGGAGGCGCGAGGCGGCTTCGGCTGCGTCGAGGAGCTCCAGCGGATCGCCGCCGGCGCGAGAGGAGGAGCGGGCGTGCGCCTCCTCGAAGCGGCCGCCGCCGAGGTCGAGCGAGCACAGGGCGTGATCGGCGGCGCGCGCGACCGACGCCGCTCCGTGCCGCAGCGCCCAGGCCGTCGCGCGCTCGGCGCACTCGAGGGTGCGTGCGCGGTCGCCCTGCACGGCGTGGACCCGGGCTCGAGTCGCGTCGATCAGCGCGCGCACGGCGGGCAGGTCGTCGGCGCGGGCGGCGGCGCGGTCGAGGTCGGCCGAGGCGTCGTCGAGGCGACCGCCGTCGAGTGCGGCGGTGCCGCGGCGGAGGAGGGCGAGGGCGCCGGGCAGGCCGTCCGCCTCATCCCCGCCGTCGAGGAGCCCGGCGAGGCGGTCGCGGCGCTCGTCCGAGACCTCGAGCAGCGACCAGGCGAGATGCAGCGCGACCGTCTTCCACGGGTCGCCCGTGACCGCGGAGTCCTCGGCGAGCAGCCGGCGGCGCTCCCACTCCTCGTCCGGGACCGGCCGCACGCAGGCCTCCACGAGGCGCAGGACGGGATCGAGGGGGTGCTCCTCGCCGACGGCGAGCGCCTCCTGCCACCACGCGGGATCGCCGTGGAGCGTGCAGGCGAGGTGGAGGACGGTCGCCTGCAGGTCGGCGGCGTCGTCGTGAGGGGCGGCGTGGTCGGCGGGGATGCTGCTGGCGTCGTCGTTGGAGGCGCCGGTCTCGGCGGGAGAGACACCGCCGACAGGAGAGTCACCGCCGACAGGAGAGTCACCGCCGGCGAGCGAGGCACCACCGACTCCCGAGCCCTCACGCCCCACCCGAGCGCCGAGCCCCCGGAGGGCCGCGCGGCGGACCCCGCCCACGTCCCCCGTGCGGAGCAGCGCATCGGCCAGCCGCGCCGCCTCGACGCCGGCCCCGGGAACCCCGCCGTCCTCCCGCGAGCGCTCGACCACCCGCTCGAGGGCCGCCGCGTCGCCGGTGAAGGCCGCGACGGCAGCCGCGCGCGTCTCGAGCTCCTCCCGCAGAGCACCACCGCGCGCACTCGACCGCGCCTCGGCGAGGAGGAGCAGCGCCTCCTGCGGCCGACCCGCGCGGAGTCGCTCCTCCGCCGCGTCCCTCAGCAGCCGCGCCCGCTCCTCCGACCCGGCCGCGTCGTCCGCCGCGAGCAGCAGGCGGAGGTGCGGGGCCGACTCCGGGCGCTCGGCGAGCCGCCTCCGTGCCGCCCGCAGCGCTCGGGGCGACGCCGTCGAGAGCACCACCGCGCGGACGACCGGGTCGCGGAACGCACGGCCGCCCGCCGTCAGGATCCCCGCCTGCACCAGGGCGCGGTCCCCGTCTCCGCGGGCCGACCCGATGCTCTCCGGGAACTCGGCGCCCGCCACCGCGGCGACCAGGAGCGCCTCCCGGCACTCCTCCGACAGCGGAGCCAGCAGGTCGAGCACCCTGGTCTCGGCCTGCTCGAGCCGCGGGTAGACCGGGAAGGGCGAGGGAGCGTCCTCGTCGGCCCAGGCCCGCCCGAGGACGTCGAGGAGCAGCGGATTCCCCTCCGCGACCCGCAGCAGGCGCGCCTCGACGGCGAGCGGCCGGCGGCCGCCGTGGGCGCGCAGGAAGCCGCAGGCCGCCTCCGCGTCGAGGGGCTCCGTGCGACGGTGCCGGAGGCCCTCCCAGCCGGCGAGGACGCGACGGTCGCCGGTGGCGAGGAGGCAGGCGGCGCCGACCTCGTCGACCAGCCGGGTCACCAGGGCCTGGAGGGTCTCGCGGGCGGCGACGTCGAACCGCTCCCAGTCGTCGACGACGATCAGGAAGCCGGGGTCGCAGGGCGAGGCGGAGGAGTCGCGCACCCGCTGCAGACGGCCGATCAGCGTGGCGAACAGCGCGAGCGAGGACGCGCCGATCACGGCGTCGCCCCGGTCCGGCCGCACCTCCACGACCTCGCAGCCGGCGGCGCGAGCGGTGGCCGCGGCGGAGCGCAGCATGTGCGTCCGGCCCGAGCCGATCCCGCCCTCGACCACCAGGAGCCGCTCCCGCGCGGGCGACGCCGAGCTCAGCATCCGGACCACCACGTCCTCGGGGGCGCTCGGAGGCGCGGGCGGCGAGGAGAGTGCACTGATCGTCATCGCGACTCCTGAGGGACGGGTTCCGAGGACCCCATGCTGACCGCCGGGCGCGGGCGCGCTCTCCTCCCTCTGTCGGAACCCTCCGGAGCGCTCCCTCTGTCGAACCCTCCCGAGCGCCCGTCCCCCGGTCGGCGCCGGGCAGGAGGCGCAGCAGGGCAGTGGGCCCCGTGGGCGCCCGACGGTACTCTGTGTCCCACCGGACGACCGGTACGGCCCCACCCCCGCACGACCGCCGCTCGACCCGGCGGGTGATCCGATGGAGTCGCACGATGAGCTCTCGCAGCCCCCTCGCGGAGTTCCTCCGCGCTCGCCGGGCGGCGCTGCGGCCGGAGCAGGTCGGCGTGCCGACCGCGGGCACCCGGCGGCGGGTGCCGGGCCTGCGCCGCGAGGAGGTCGCCGACCGCGCCCGGATCAGCCGCGACTACTACCTCCGCGTCGAGCAGGGGCACGCGGTCGCCCCGTCCGACCAGGTGCTGAACGCCCTCGCCGAGGCGCTCGCCTTCGACGAGTTCGAGCGCGCCTACCTCTTCCGGCTGGCCCAGCTGCGCCCCGGCCCGCGCGATCCCGACTCCCCTCCGCCGGGCCAGGGCGTGGAGTCGCTGCTCGCCCACTGGCCGAGGACCCCGGCGTACGCGTTCGACCGCAACCTCGACGTCCTCGGCGCGAACGACCTGATGAGCCGTCTCGCCCCCGACAAGGGCGTGCCCGGCGCCAACATGCTGCTCTCCACGTCCCGCGGCTACGCGCGCGCCGTGGCGGACGGCGACCCGCCGGACCAGCTGCAGGCGTGGGGCCAGGTCTTCCGTGAGCTGATCGCCGCGCTGCGGTTCTACAGCGACCCCGACGATCCGCGGCTGCACGAGATCGTCGGCGAGTGCTCGGTCGAGAATCCGCTGTTCCGGTCGATCTGGGCCGAGTACCAGGTCCGCCCCTTCACCCACCGGTGGATCCGCGTCCACGTCGAGCCGTTCGGCTGGCTCGACCTCGAGATGCAGACCCTGGAGGTCGCCGGCGCTCCGGGCCGGTACGTCGTGACCTACCTCGCGGCAGCGGGGACTCCGGCGGCCGCGGCCGTCGACGTCCTCGCCTCGCTGCGGCCCGCTCCGGAGGCGGGCACCGCGCTGGCGGCCCCGGCCGGCGCCTGATCAGCGGCGGTGAGCCGGGCGAGAGCCTCGCGACCCGCCGCGTCACCCGCCTCGAACAGGAGTAGGAGGCGCGCGCCGTCCCGGACCAGCCGGTAGTCCATCGGAACGGAGCCGACCGCGGTGTCGAGGAACACGACCGACCCGCGTGCGTCGGCCTCCGCCCCGGCCGCCCACGAGTCCGCGAACCGGGGGCTCCTCGCCGAGAGCTCCCCGACGACCGTCAGGAACTCCCGGTCCCCCCGGTGCCGCTCGAGCGAGTCGCGGAGCATCGCCGCGACCTGGTCGGCGGCGGAGCCCCAGCAGGGCAGGTCCTCGACCTCGGACGAGTCCAGGAAGGTGAAGCGGGCGATGCTCACTCCCGGGGCGAAGGCGGGCGAGAGCGCCCGCGCGAGCGGAGTCGCGCTCAGCACGCGCAGGTGCCGGTCCAGCAGCACCGCCGCCCTCCCCGCCCACGGCAGGAGCGCCGCCTCGTGATCCTCCGCCATGTCCCCGTCCCCTCCGCGCGTCCCTCCCTCAGCGCAGCGGAGTGATCCCCTGCGTCCCGAGCGGGAAGGTCGCCAGCACCTCCTCCGGGATGTTCAGGTGCTGCGCGACCAGCGACGGCGGCAGGTGGCTCAGCCACTGGGCGAGCGACACCTCCTCGTAGCGGGAGCTCTTGAACGTCTCGATGTAGACGAGCGTGTCGTCGCCGGTGTTCTCCACGTAGTGGCCGAAGTTGCGGCGCACGACGCCCACGTCTCCGGCGTGGAAGTCGGTCGTGTTGGCGTGCGGGCCGGTGTTGAAGACGGTCATCCGGGCGGATCCGCGGAGGTAGTACTGCCACTCGTCGGCGTTGGGGTGCCAGTGCAGCTCGCGCATCGAGCCGGGCTCGACGGTCGTCAGCGCGGCCGAGACCGTGCGCGAGGCCGGGAAGTTCGTGCTGTCGGCGATCTGGATCCGGCCGCCGCTGTTCTGGTACGCGGGCTCGGAGCGGGAGAGCCGGAAGATCACCGCCTCGTCGCCGTCCTGCACCCCGGCCGCGGCCCGGTCGGCCTGGAGGTCGCCGGGCACGTCGCCCGGGAAGATCCAGAGGTCGTGCAGCGGGATGTCGCGGAAGACCTCCTGCGCGACGCCGAAGTTCTTCGCCAGCACGTCCGGCGGCGTGTGCGCGAACCAGTCGGTGAGCAGGAGCGTGTTGCTCTCGGACTGCTCGCCGTCGTCGAACGCGAGCACGAACTCCGCCCCGTCCGGGCCGAGGCCCTGCAGGGAGTGCGGCAGGCCGGGCGGTAAGTACCAGAGGTCCCCCTCCTGCACGTCGTCGACGCTGGGCCGGCCGGTGCGGCTGAGCGTGGTGATGCGGCAGTTCCCCTTGGTCATCAGCGCCCACTCGGCGCTCTGGTGCCAGTGCAGCTCGCGGATCCCGCCGGCCTCGAGGTACATGTTCACGCCGGCGATCTCGTTCGAGATCGCGAAATCGGCCTGCGTGAGCTCGCGCGCCCAGCCTCCCCGCTGCACCCGCCGCGGCGAGATGTTGAAGGAGGACCAGAAGAACGGCTGCGTGCTGATGTCCGTCGCGGGCGCGGCGATCTGGTTCGGGAACAGTCCCTCCAGGACGCGGTTCTGCGGGCCGGTCATCGTGTTCGCCGAGGGATCGCCCTCGGTGTTCACGATCCCCTCCTGGGGGAGGTCCGGGTCTCCGAAACCGGGGGTCTCGTGGTGCGGAGCGGTGCTGTCGTCGGGTTCCACGGCGTTCTCCCTGCTGATCGTCCTGCGCGCCTGCGCTGCTCCGATCCCACCGCTCCGGCCCGGGCGGCACCACGGTCATCCGACTCGATCCGCGCCCCGACGACCGGCTCGGGTCAGCCGCCCAGGCCCTCGAGCACGTCCCGCGAGGGCACGAAGTAGACCCCGCCGGTCGTCGCGGTCGAGAAGTCGAGGAGGCGGTCGTGCCGGCCCGCGGGCACGCCGACGAACATCCGCGTCAGCATCGTCTCGATCACCGACAGGTCGGCGGCCAGGCCGAGGAAGTACGTGCCGAACTCGCCCCTGCCGGGCCGGCCGAAGGGCATGTTGTCGCGGAGGATGTCGTGCTCGGTCCCGCCGGCGTCGACCACGGTCGCGAGCCCCTTGTGCGAGAGCTGCGCCGGATCGTCCTCGCGCTCGACGTTGTCGGCCTTGCTCCGGCCGATGACCCGCTCCTGCTGCTCGGTGGTGAGCGCGTGCCAGGACGTCAGGTCGTGCAGGTACTTCTGCACGACCAGGTAGCTGCCGCCCGCGAACGCCGCGTCCTCCGCGCCGATCAGCGCGACGCGGGGCAGCGCCTCCCCGGTCGGGTTCTCGGTGCCGTCGACGAAGCCCAGCAGGTCGCGGTTGTCGAAGTAGCGGAAGCCGACCACCTCGTCGCGGACGACGACGTCCTCGCCGAGCGCGTCGAGCAGGAGGCGCTCGAACTCGAAGCAGGCGTCGTCCCGCTCCGCCCGGATGTGGAACAGGAGGTCGGTCTGCGTCGAGACGGCCGTGTGCGCCGCGCCGACCACCTCCCGGAACGGGTGCAGCTGCGCGGGGCGCCCCTCCCCGCCGAAGCGGTCCCACGCGTCGCTCCCGATCCCGACCAGGCAGGAGAGGCGCAGGCCCAGGTCGCGGAAGCCGACCGCGCGGAGGATCCCGCCCACGTCGGCGACGACGTCCCGCACGCGGTCCGCGGCGTCCTGCCCGCCGACGATGTCGAGCGAGAGGAAGACGGCGGACCGGCTGAGCGGAGCGACGACCGCCTGCGGCTCGATCGGGACGCGGTCCTCGACGGTCACCGGAGCACCGCCCGCTGGGGCGTCGTCGTCCTGCGCGTCGGCAGGGCCGTCGTCGTGGGCGTCGTCGTGGGCATCGCGACCTCCGATCCGCGCGCCGCGGGAGGGCGCGTCCGCCGCGATCCTGTCAGCGTCCGCGGTGCCGGTCACGAGTCATCCGACCCCACTCGGCGAGCGCGGCCGGCGGCCCCGGCACCGCCCGGGCGACCAGGTCTGGACGATCGTCGGAACATCTCCCCGCGCTCTTCAGGGAGCGCTCCCACGCCCCTATCGTGGAGCCGCTCCCCACCCTCATCCGGGGAGGCACCACCTTGGACACGACCCGGGCCGGGCTCGGGATCGACACGAGCACGGAGGTTCGAAGATGCCGTTTGTGACCACGGACGACGACGTCGAGATCTACTACAAGGACTGGGGCAGCACCGACGCGCAGCCCATCGTCTTCCACCACGGCTGGCCGCTGTCGTCCGACGACTGGGACGCGCAGATGCTGTTCTTCCACGCGCACGGCTACCGCGTCATCGCGACCGACCGCCGCGGGCACGGACGCTCGACCCAGGTCGGCACCGGACACGACATGGACCACTACGCCAGCGACGTGAACGCGGTCGTCGAGCACCTCGACCTGCGGAACGCGATCCACATCGGCCACTCCACCGGAGGCGGTCAGGTCGCGCGCTACGTCGCGAAGTACGGCGAGCCCCAGGGCCGCGTGGCCAAGGCCGTCCTCGTCTCGTCGGTCCCGCCGCTGATGGTGCAGACCGAGGCTAACCCCGAGGGCACGCCGATCTCGGTGTTCGACGGCTTCCGCGACGCTCTCGCGGCGAACCGCGCCGAGTTCTACCAGGCCGTGGCCTCCGGGCCCTTCTACGGCTTCAACCGCGAGGGCGTCGAGCTCTCGCAGCCCGTGGTCGACAACTGGTGGCGCCAGGGCATGACCGGATCCGCGCTCGCGCACTACGAGGGCATCAAGGCCTTCTCGGAGACGGACCAGACCGAGGACCTGAAGGCGATCACCGTCCCCGTCCTCGTCACCCAGGGCGACGACGACCAGGTCGTCCCCTACAAGGACGCCGCGCTGAAGCAGCACGAGCTGCTGCAGAACTCGACGCTCAAGATCTACGAGGGCTACCCGCACGGCATGCTGACCGTCCACGCCGACGTCATCAACCCCGACCTGCTGGCCTTCATCCAGGAGTAGCGCGGCACGCTCGCAGGCGCGTCCCGGCCGTTCCGGGGCGCGCCTGCGCGTCTGCGCTCGAACGGGGGCCGGGCGCCCCTGCGAGCGGAGTCCCGCCTCAGACGTCGGCGCCCGCGTCCCTCCCGAGCACCGCGGCGAGCTCGCCCCGCCCGCCGATCCCGAGCTTGCGGTACGCCGCGTACAGGTGCGCGCCGACCGTGCGCGGCGAGAGGAACAGGTTCTGCGCGATCGCGCGGTTCGACAGCCCCGTGCTCGCGAGAGCGCAGATGCGCAGCTCCTGCGGGGTCAGGGTGGCCGCGGCCGGCGACGGCGCGTCCGCGATCCTCCCTCCGGCGGACCGGAGCGCGTCACGGGCCCGATCGGCCCAGGCGTGGATCGGCAGCTCCTCGAGCATCGCCAGAGACTCGCGGAGGAGGGGCCGCGCCTCCGCCGCCCGACCGGCCCGGTGCAGCCCGTCGCCCACGAGCAGCAGCGCCCGCGCCCGCACGTACGGGAGCGGCGGCGGAGTCCGGCGGAGCAGCCCGGCCGCGGCGTCCGGCGCTCCGTCGGCGAGCGCCACGGCGATCTGCGCGTACCGGAGGGCCGCCTCGATCATCGGCTGGTGCCAGCGCTCGAAGAGCGATTCCAGCCTCGCGGCGTGCAGGCGCACGACTCCGACGTCCCCGATCGCGAGAGCCGCGTCGACGAGATCGGGCGTGGTCAGGATCGCGAAGCCGGGGTTCAGGGAGTCGTCGTCCGTGTCGAGGAGGGGCAGGAGCTCCGGCACGGCGTCGCCCGGTCGCGACTCGAGGACCGCCACCGCCGCTCGCGATCCGCGGAGCGTCGCCCGCATCACGCTCGAGCAGAGGACGGCCGCGCCGATCGCGCTGCCCGCGCTGATCGCCTCGGGATCGGGCGCGACGCCCTCCATCGCGTCGAACCAGGCCAGGCAGGCCCGGGACGCGGTCTCGAAGCCGACGTCCCCCAGGTCGCTCCCGAGGACGAGCGCCTCCTCGGCGAAGGAGCGGGCGCGCGAGAAGCGGCCGGCGAGCGACGTGGTCATCGAGGCCGCGAGGAGCGCCTGCGGGAGGATCCGGATGTCGCCGCGCGCGCGCAGCCCGGTGATCGCCTCCTCCAGGAGCTCCCGGGCGACCTCGACCTCGCCCGCCGTGTTCAGCGCGTAGCCGAGCCACCACGCCTCCTCCGGACCGCTCGCCCCGCCGGCCGCCGCGAGCGCCCGGCGGACGACCTCGTCGCCGCGGGCGATCGGCTCGGTGACCGCCGCGAGCAGGACGGCGCGCGGGTCGGAGTCGTCGAGGGCGAGCGCGCGCACCGCCTGGATCATCGGCTCCCCGGGCGACGCCTCGCGGTTGTGGTCCCAGGCGATGGCGGCGAGGTGCAGGAGCGCGGCGGTCGCGGCGTCGACGGCTCCGTGGCTCTGCAGCGCCGTCACTGCGGCGAGCGCGGGCGAGAGGTCTCCCCGCGAGAGGGCCGTGCGCCCGGTCGGCAGCGTCTCGCGCGTCCAGGCGGCGCGGGCGGTGAGCACCGGATCGACGGTCTCGCCCGCCGCGCGGTGCACGAGCAGCGCCGCCTCCGCGGTCCGGCCGGCGAGCCCGGAGTACTCGGCCGCGTCGATCAGGCGCGAGACGCGCAGCGGCCCCGCGGGGGTCAGCTCCGCCGCCCGCTCCATCGCCTGAGCCGCCAGGACGACGTCGCCCGTCGCGAGGCCTGACGCCGCGAGACCGGCGAGCTCCTCGCCGACCGGCCCGTCAGAGCCGGTCGCGAGCTCCGACCGCCACCAGAGCGTCCGGCTCGGGTCGTCGCGGTGCTCCTGGACGAGCGTGCGGAGCACGGCCGCGCGCTCGGAGGGGCGGCTCACGCTCGTCACCGCGGACTGCACGAGAGGGTGCCGGAAGCGGAGTCCGCTCCCCGGCGTCCAGCTGAGCAGCGACGCGGCGACGGCCCGGTCGATCCAGGAGGGGTCGGGGTGGCGGCCGATCGCCAGGTTCGCCAGCCGGCTCGCCTCCTCCGCCGTCGCGACGTCGCCCAGCGCCACGGCCAGCACGGCGAGCCGAGAGGGCTGGTCGAGCTCCGCGAAGCGCTCGGCGAAGGCCGACTCGAGGCGTCCGGTCACCGCGCGGTCCTCCGCCTCGTCGGCCGACGGGTCGCGTCCGGTCAGCTCCACCAGGGCGAGCGGATTCCCGCGGGCGAGGTCGAGCAGAGCGCGCCGGGCGGCGCCGCGAGGAGGATGCGGGAGCGTGTCCAGGAGGGCGGCCGAGTCGGCGGCCGACAGCGGCCCGAGGTGGAGGTGCTCGAGACCGGAGTCCTCCTCGGGCCGGTCCCTCGTGGTCATCACGACGACGACGCGGTCCTCGCCGATGCGCCGGGCGAGCATCCGCAGCGCCCACGCCGACTCCGGGTCGATCCGGTGCAGGTCCTCCACGACGACCAGCAGGGGCCGATCGGCGGCGGCGTCGCTCAGGAGGGTCAGGGCCGAGAGGCCGGCCAGGAGCGGCGTCGGCTGCATTCCCTCCGCCAGGTGGAAGGCGACGCGGAGCGCGTCCCGCTGCGGCAGGGGCAGGCCGTCGAGGCCCGGGCGGAGCGGGTGCAGGAGGAGCTGCAGCGCCGCGTACTGGTCGCCCGACTCCGCTGCGGAGCCCGCGGTCCGCAGCACCCGCACGTCGAGTGCGCGGGCGTGGGCGACGACCTCCTCGACCAGGGTGGTCTTGCCGACCCCGGCGTCCCCGTCGATGACGAGCGCCGACCCGTGGGCGGCGATGCGGTCGACCATCAGCCGGAGCCGCGCGAGCTCCGATCCCCGACCGACGACGAGCCCGTCCCGCTTCACGCGTCGAGTATCGCACCCTCGCGCAGACACTCCTCGACCCGGTGGCGGGCCCGGATGAAATCGATCGCGGCGGCCGCGGCGCTGCCGGGGGCGCCGAAGAAGGAGGTCAGGAAGTGGTCGCCTCCGTGCACCTCCAGGGTCTGCCAGCGGAAGGCGATGAAGCCGAAGGGGTCGACGCGCACCGGCGACGAGCCCTCGCGGAGCGGATACGCCTCCTGGCTCGCCCAGACGCGGCGGAACACCCGCGAGCGGCCTCCGAGCGAGGCGACCAGGACCCGCAGACGCGGGTCCGCCGGGTCGGAGTGGAAGCGGAGGGCGGCGGTCATCACGGCGATCGTGCGGTCCCAGTCCTCGTGCCGCTCGGCGTCGGTCTCGAGCGCCGCGGCGTCGACGACGGCCTCGATCATGTTGGTCCCCTGCTCGCAGGCCAGGGGGAGGAACAGGCGGCCGAGCTCGTTCACGGCGACGAGGTCCTGGTAGCGGTCGACCACGTAGGCGGGCGTCGTGGTCCAGGACGAGACCATGCTCGTCAGGCTGCCGACCTGCGCCGGGGTCGGCCCGGCCTGCGCCCAGCCCGGTGAGCGGCGCGGCGCGGCGTGTCCGCCGAGCCGGAAGAGGTAGTCGCGCCCGTCCGCGTCGAGACGGAACGCGCGGGCCAGAGCGTCCAGGACCTGCGCCGAGGGGCGGCGGTCCTTGCCCTGCTCGAGCCGCAGGTAGTAGTCCGGGCTGATCCCCGCGAGCACGGCGACCTCCTGGCGGCGCAGCCCGCTGACGCGGCGCCTGCCGTCGGCGCCCAGGCCGACCTCGTCGGGGCGCAGCCGGTCGCGGTGCCCCCGGAGGTAGGCGCCGAGCCGCGCGGTGTCCGTGTCCACGATCCCGTCCTTCTCTCCCTTCGAGGCTAGGGAGGAGGCGGGCCCGACTCCACGCGACGCCGACCTAGATCCGCGGCGGGAGTACCTAGATCGGCGGGGCGTGCTTCCGGGTGGGGGCGGTGCGCGGCGGGGTGCGGAGGAGCGCACCGGCACTCGGCGCACCCCTCCGCGGTCAGGCGACTCCGCGGTCAGCTCAGCTCCGCCGCAGCGTCGGCGATGACCCGCGCGACCTCCTCCGGGTGCGAGCGCATCACCAGGTGCGGCGCGTCGAGCTCGACGACCGAGCGCACGCCCGCCCGCCGGTAGCCGAACCGCTCGACGTCCGGATTGATCGTCCGGTCCGCGGCCGCGACGACGCCCCAGCTCGGCCGGGTCCGCCAGGCGGCGACCGGAGCGGCCTCGCCGAACGCCAGAGCGGCGAGCGGGCGCTGGCCGACCGCGAGCACGGCCGCCTCGGCCGGATCGATCCCGGCCGCGAACACCTCCGGGAACGCCGACACCGCGACCGACACGTCCGTGCCCGGCTCCGCTCCGTCGATCGGGAACGGGGTGTAGACGAGGTTCGCCGGGAGGTCGGAGTCGGGGAAGGCGCCCTGCAGCTGCCCGAGGCTCTCCCCCTCCTCGATTGCGTAGGCCGCGAGGTAGACGAGGCCGACCACGTTCTCGGCGACCCCCGCCACCGTGATCACGGCGCCGCCGTAGGAGTGGCCCGCCAGCAGGACCGGCCCGTCGAGCTGCTCCACGAAGGAGCGTACGTACTCCGCGTCGCCCAGCAGGCTGCGGTTCGGCACGGCCGGGACGCGCACGGCGTGGCCGGCGTCGAGCAGGATCCGCGTGACCGGGGCGAAGCTCGCGGCGTCGGCGAACGCTCCGTGGACGAGGACGATGGTGGGTGCGGGCATGGGCTGTCCTTCCGGTCGGGCTGCGGTCTGGCAGCCGGCTGCGCAGCCGATCCGGACCCGGGCCGAACCTAGGACGGCGGACGGCGCGCGTCGTGACCCCGCGACTCCCCTGCCGACCGGGCGGCCGCCTGTCGCCCGCCCGAGGACACGCTCCAGCGCTCGTCCCGCCCGCTCACGGCGGGCCCCGACCGCTGCAGCGTCCGCGTCCTGGTCCCGGCGGGGTCACCCTTCGACGGCTGGACCGCCCGGGATCGCGGCGAGGTCGGCCAGCGGGCTCTCCGGCCGGCTCGCCGGCGACAGCGGCGGAGAGGCTCGCGGCCTCCTGCGGCCCGAGACCCGGGCCGCGGCGTGTCAGCTCGCGAACTCCTCCGGCCAGCCCAGCGCGGCCAGCGACCGGCGCACGCGCTCGATGTCCTCCTCCGAGGGCAGCTCCGAGGTCACTCCGGCGATCGCGGTGCCGACGTCCGCGCGGGAGGCGGGCGCGTCGGCGGCGAGACCGGCGGCCACCTCGGCCACCTCCTCGTCGCTCAGACGGCGGCGGAGGAGCGCCAGCAGCGGCACGAAGTCCTGCTCGGGCAGCCCGGCCGGATAGCCGGCGCGCAGCCAGCGGACGATGCGCGCGACCAGGCCCTCGCGAGTGTCCGGCTCGGCCAGCGACTCCGGGCCCGCCAGCGGCCAGCCCGCGCTCGCGAGCCGCGAGGAGACGCGGGCGACGTCCTCGGGCAGCGCCGGTCCGAGCAGCAGCTGCTCGATCCGCTCGCGCACGACGGCTCGCGAGACGACCGTCTCGGCCCGCTCCGACTCCGACAGGAGCCGCGCGACGACCTGCTCGACCTCGTCCGTCGTGAGGCTGCGGCGCAGCAGGCCCAGCAGCGGCAGGTAGTCCTGCTCCGGCACTCCGGACGGGTAGCCCGCGCGCAGCCAGCCGACCACGCGGGCGACGATCCCCTCCCGCGCCGCGATCGGATCGGTCGAGGCCATGCTCAGCCCTTGGGCACGAAGGTCGGGATCACGTGCTCGAAGCTCACCGACTGGCCGAGGCCCGTCGCGATGATGACGCTCAGGCCGATCACGACGGAGCCGACGACGAGGGCGAAGCAGAGCACGCCGATCCCGCGCAGCACCGGGGCGGGCAGACCGGTCCGGACCGCGGGGGCGTCCGACCCGCCCGAGGCGGGAGCACCGGCGGCGACGGCGAAGGAGCGGACGCCGACGGCGAAGAGCACGGGCAGGCCCGCTCCGAGGAGCACGGCGACGAGGGCCACCTGGCCGGCGGCGGAGAGGAAGAGGGAGAGCACGGTGCGGATCCTTTCGCTCAGACGCCGGCGGTCTCGGGCGCGGGGCGTGCCGCCGCGTCCTGCCACTCGTCGTTGACGTTGTGTGCGCCGATGCTGTCGCGGCGCGAGCGGATGTAGATGAGGGAGGCGACGGCGACGAGGATCGCGGCCATCAGGAGGCCGCCGGCCGCGCCTCCGACGAGGTGGCCGATCCACCACATCACGGCGCCGACGAGGGCGGCGGCCGGGAGCGTGATGACCCAGGCGATCACCATGCGCAGCGCCACGCGCCAGCGCACCTGCGCTCCGGGGCGGCCGACTCCGGAGCCGAGGATCGAGCCGGTCGCGACGTGGGTGGTCGAGAGGGCGAAGCCGAGGTGGCTGGAGGCGAGGATGACCGCGGCGGAGGCGCTCTCGGCGGCCATGCCCTGCGGGGTGTCGATCTCGACGAGGCCCTTGCCGACGGTGCGGATGATCCGCCAGCCGCCGATGTAGGTGCCGAGCGAGATGGCCAGCGCGCAGCTGAGCTTGACCCAGAAGGGGACCGACTCGGTGTCGCTCCAGCCGCCGGCCGCGATCAGCGCGAGCGTGATCACTCCCATGGTCTTCTGCGCGTCGTTGGTGCCGTGCGCGAGCGAGACGAGGGAGGCGCTGCCGATCTGGCCGAAGCGGAAGCCGCGGTGGAGGCTCTTCTCGGCGAGGTTGCCGATCACGCGGAAGACGAGCCAGGTGCCGATCGCCGCGACCGCGCCGGCGAGCACGGGCGACATCAGCGCCGGGAGGATCACCTTGCCGACGACGCCGTCGAGCTTCGTGCCGTCGCCGGCCCAGTTCACGCCGTTGAGGCCGAGGCCCGCGAGAGCGGAGCCGATCAGGCCGCCGAAGAGGGCGTGCGACGAGCTCGAGGGCAGGCCGAGCAGCCAGGTCAGCAGGTTCCAGACGATGCCGCCGATGAGGCCGGCCAGCACGATCAGCAGCAGAGCGGATCCACCGTCCTCGAGCAGCGCCGGATCGGGTGCGCCCGAGGAGTCCTGGATCTTCACGACCGCGTTGGTGACGGTCAGCGCCACCTCGATGCTGAGGAACGCACCGACGAGGTTCAGCGACGCCGAGAGGGCGACGGCGGTGCGGGGCTTCAGGGCACCGGTCGCGATGGACGTGGCCATCGCGTTCGCCGTGTCATGGAAGCCGTTGGTGAAGTCGAAGGCGAGGGCCGTGACGACGACGAGCGCGAGCAGGATGAAGGGATCCACGCAGACATGATGCTCCCGCGGCGGGAGGCGTTTCGGCGTGGTCGCGAGGCTTCACCTGCTGTTCACCTCGCGGGGCACGCCAGCCCGAGTACCCTGTGCGGATTCTCAGGCGGGCGGCGCATCGGCGGGTGCGATTCTCCTGAGCCCGCACCGGCATGCGGCGCTCAGACGGGTGCGCTCAGGAGGCCGAGCGCGGCATCGGCGGGGTGAGGTCCGGGGTGTGCGCGGGGTCGGAGTCGGGGGCCGGCTCCTGCTGGGCGGCGGACCCGGCCGCGGCACCGGCGTCCTCGGCGGACTCCTGATCCTCGGCGGGCTCCTGCGAGCCGGGAAGCGGCGGGGTGAGGTCGAGGGCGCCGACCGCCGGCTCGGCGGCGTGCTTCGGCGTGGTCGGGCGGTTCTCGGCCGCGGCCGCCTTCTTCGCCGCCTTCTCCTGGGTCCGCTTGAGCTTCTCGGTCTGCTCGGCCAGCTTGCGGGCCTTCTTGCGCAGCTTCTTGCTGGAGTCGCGGACCGCCTCGTGCGCCGCGCGCACCGACTTCTCGGCCTTCTTCAGCGCCTTCTTCGCGCGCTTCTGCGCCGCCTTGTCGCGTGCGTCCTTGTCCTTGCCGGTCCCGGCCATGTCCGCTCCTCCGCTCGTCGACCGCTCCGGCCGACTCCCCCACGCTACCGAGCGGCACCCGCCCCGCGAACCCGCTGGCGAGCGCGCCCGGGCCGCGCTAGGCGCGCGGGCGGCGGCCGTTCTGCGCCCGTGCCGTCCCGCCTCCCCTTCCCCCTGGTCGCCGCCTCTCCTCCTTTCTCCTCGGCTCTCGCTTCAGCCCTGCGGTGCCGTTCGCGGCTGGGAGTCGCGGGCGAGTGACCCCGCGACGGGCGCGGGTTCGGCAGGCTGGGGGCATGGTCTTCCAGCACGATCCCGGCGGCTACCAGGGCCGCGCCGGCCTCCGGCGTCCCGTGCGCGGGCCCAGGCGCGACAAGTGGATGTGGTGGCGCCTGGGCTCCGGAGTCGCGGCGACGGTCGCCGGCGTGATCGCCCTGCTCGTCTTCACCGCCGACCGCTGAGCACGCCCACCGGCGACCCGGCGCACCCCCGCCATTCCGGATCGAGAGCCGATCGATGCGCTCAACCGCTTGACTCCGGAGGTTTCTCTCAGGTCGGATCCGGCGGAACGCGGGTAGTTTGGAGGGTCGCATCGGCTCAGCCGTGCGATCAGCCCCACTGCCCCACCCGGCGCTCGCCTCCCCCCCTCGAGCGTCGGCAGACCTGGAACCTCCTCTGCATGCACCGTTCGTCACGCACCTCGACTCCCACCCCCGCAGGGGCCGAGACCGGCAGTCCGTCCGCCCTCCCGACCCGTCGCTCGCTCCGTGAGCAGGAGTCCCGCAGCCGCCGCCCCTCGCGCGGCCCGTCACGACCCCGCGTCTCCGCCGTCGCCGCGATGACCCTCGTGGCCGGCATCGCGATCACGTCGACGATGCCCGCGTTCGCCGTGGGCGGCACCGCCGACTCCGAGCTGACCCGCGACACGGCCACCGCCGTCGCCGCGGCCCGCCCGCAGAGCTTCGTGGCGGCCGGAGTCGTGCAGCAGAGCATCACCCGCGACGCCTTCGCCGCCGAGGCCAAGCCCGAGGTCCTCGTCCCCACCGCGTCCCTCGACGCGATCACCGCCACCTCCGGCGAGTCGACCGCGGCCGCCGCCGGAGCGTCCGGAGCGTGGGTCGTCCCGATCTCCGGTCACATCAGCAGCAGCTACGGCCCCCGCCCCGACGCGCCGGTCGCCGGCGTGAACCTGTTCCACAAGGGCACCGATCTCGCCGGCGCCTGCGGCACGCCCGTCCTCGCGGCCTCCAGCGGCACCGTCGAGGAGGCGTCGTACCAGGGCAGCTACGGCAACTGGATCCTGCTCGACAACGGCGGCGGCATCGAGACCGGCTACGCCCACAACAGCGAGCTGATGGTGTCGGTCGGCGAGACCGTCACCGTCGGCCAGGTCATCGCGCTGCGCGGCTCGACCGGCGCCTCCACCGGCTGCCACCTGCACTTCGAGACGCGGGTCGACGGCGAGGCGGTCGACGCCGTGCCGTTCATGGCCGAGCTCGGCGTCCCGATCGGCTGACGCCCCGGGCGACTCGAGAACCCGGACGTCGCGGTGGCCGTTCTCGACCACCGCGACTTCTCTGTTCTCGTGAGCGCACAGGCCGGCGTCAGGGCCCGGGGACCGTCCGCGCCCCGGTCGAGACGGCGGCCGACCAGTGCGCGTCGTCCGGCACCGTCGTCACCCTGATCTCGGCGTCCTGCTCGACGGCGATCTGCATGGTGCCCGTGTTGCCGCCTCCCGTGCCGGTGCGGGTCGTGCTCGGGCTGTAGACGCACGACGATCCGCTCGTCATCAGGCCGACGACCTCGATCGTCACCTCGGCGTCCGCGGTGTCGCAGGCGACCGAGACGGTGATGTGCAGCGGATCGCCGCTGAGGTACACGGTCTGCGGATCGACGGGGCCGACCTGATCGGTCCACCGAACGGCGGCGGTCGCGCCCTCGGGCAGCGTCACGGGCCCGAGCGGAGCGTCGGTGGGCGTCGCGGTCGGAGCGGCCGTCGGAGCAGCGGCGCCCGGGGCGGCGGGTGTCGCCTCCTCCGCCTGGTCGGCGCCGCTCGTGCAGCCGCTCAGAGCGAGCGCCGCGAGCAGTGCCGAGGCGCCCAGCGCGGTCGCGCGCCGTCCCGCCCGGAGCCCCGTCGCCCGGCGCGGAGCGGTCGTTCTCGTGGTGTCCATGGTGGTTCCCCCTGTCCACTGGCGTCCCTCCGGTCTACCCGAGCCCGCGCGGCCGCGGACCGCACTCTGCGGCGGTTGCCAGGGTCGGGAGCCGTGCTGCGGATCGATGGGGAGCTCCTCCGTACCGGCGCGGCGGCCCGTCGATCCGCTCGGGTGCCGCGGATGATCGGCACCGGGCGGATCCGACGCCCGCCGCACCCGGCGCACCCCGCCGAGCCGCCCCTCTGCACCCGGAAGGCACCGCCATGATCGCCTCGAACACCTACCCCTTCGCCGGACGCACCGTCCTGATCACCGGAGCCGGCTCCGGCATCGGCCGCTCCATTTCACGCGCCTTCCTCGAGCAGGGCGCGAGCGTCGCGGTCGCCGGGCGCACCCCCGCCACCCTCGAGGAGACCGTCGCCGGCTTCCCGGCCGAGCGCGTCCTGGTCGTCCCCACCGACGTCTCGGTCCGAGCCGAGGTCGACGCGCTCGTCGAGGGCACCGTCGCGAGGTTCGGCGGGATCGACGTCCTCGTGAACAACGCGGCCGGCCACCTCGGCGGCCCGATCGAGGAGGTGGAGGACGACGCCTGGCGCTCGCTCTTCGCGACGAACGTCGACGCCCTCTTCTACGCGGTGAAGGCGGCGCTCCCGCACCTCAAGGCGAGCCGCGGCAACATCGTCGTCATCTCCTCCGTGTCGGGCATCCGCGGCGACTGGGGCCAGGCCGCCTACAACGCGACCAAGGGCGCGATCACGACGTTCGTGCAGTCGCTGGCCCTCGACTTCGGCGCGCACGGGGTGCGGGTCAACGCCGTCGCCCCCGCCTTCACGCAGACGCCGCTGACCGAGTCGATGGCCTCGACCCCCGACGAGCTCGCGCCCTTCATCGACCGCATCGCCCTCGGACGCCCCGGGCAGCCGGACGACATCGCCCCGCCGGTGCTGTTCCTCGCCAGCGCGGACGCGTCGTACATCACCGGCGCGATCCTCGCCGTGGACGGCGGAACGAGCGCTTCGACGGGGCAGCCGCACCTGTAGGCGGGCGTGCGGCGGATCGGGGTCGGGGGGGGCGGGGGCTCTGCCCAGAACCCGAGTGCTCGCGTCGGATCCAGCGGCCCCGCTCGCGAGGGTCCACCGGGCTCGACTGCGGGCGCCCGCAGCCCGGATCACTCCATCCCTGACCGCGCACTCAGACTCAACCGACACCTGTGGCGTATCGTGGAGTAAATTGCATGCAGACGCATGGATACGGACTCGCCGACCGCACGGCCTCCGAGCCCATCCCTCTTCGAGCAGGAGTCGTCATGACCACCACCAGCACCCGATTCACCGACCGCGTCGTCCTCATCACCGGAGGTGGATCCGGCCTGGGTCGCGCTGCCGCCGTCCGCCTCGCCCAGGAGGGCGCGAAGCTCGCCCTCGTCGACATCTCGGAGCAGGGCCTCGCCGCCACGGTCGACGTCCTGCCCGAGGGCACCGAGTCGATCACCGTCCTCGCCGACGTGTCGAAGGAGGCGGACGTCGACGCCTACGTCGCGCGCACCCTCGAGGCGTTCGGCCGCATCGACGGCTTCTTCAACAACGCCGGCATCGAGGGCCGCCAGAACCTCACCGAGGACTTCACGGCCGACGAGTTCGACAAGGTCGTCGCGATCAACCTCCGCGGCGTGTTCCTCGGCCTGGAGAAGGTGCTGAAGGTGATGCGCGAGCAGGGCTCGGGCATGGTCGTCAACACCGCGAGCGTCGGCGGCATCACCGCGATCGGCAACCAGTCCGGCTACGCGGCCGCCAAGCACGGCGTCGTCGGCCTCACCCGCAACTCCGCGATCGAGTACGGCGAGTTCGGCATCCGCATCAACGCGATCGCGCCCGGGGCCATCTGGACCCCGATGGTCGAGAACTCGATGAAGCAGCTCGACCCGCAGAACCCGCGCAAGGCGGCCGAGGAGTTCATCCAGGTCAACCCGACCAAGCGCTACGGCGAGGCCGACGAGATCGCCTCGGTCGTCGCCTTCCTCCTCTCGGACGACGCCTCGTACGTGAACGCGACCGTCCTCCCGATCGACGGCGGTCAGTCCATCAAGTACTGAGGTCCCGCGGAGGGAGCGGAGGGAGCGGAGGGAGCGGAGGGAGCGCCTGCTGCTGCGGCGAGCCCTCCGCCCTCCCGCTGACGCCGTGTCGTTCGTGGGACGGACTCGGCCGCTCCTCCACAGGTGCTCCCTCCGACGTGCGTCCCCACCGGGCCTCCGTCGCGCAGCACCCGGCACCGCGGCGGGAGCAGAATGGGGGTCGGTCCCGCCAGCGGCCGGACCTCGACCGCTACGGAGACATGCATGAACCCCACCGGGAGCTTCCGCGCCGCCCGCGACACCCTCCTGCAGCACCGCACCGATGCGGTCGCCGCGAACGAGGCCTTCCAGTGGCCGGACGTCGGGCCCCGCTTCAACTGGGCGGTGGACTGGTTCGACGCGATCGCCATCGGCAACGAGCGCCCCGCCCTCTGGATCGTGGAGGAGGACGGCTCCGAGGAGACGTACTCCTTCGACCGGATGCGCTGGCGCTCCGACGAGGTCGCCGCCTGGCTTCACTCGGTCGGCGTCGAGCAGGGCGATCACGTGATGCTCATGCTCGGCAACCGCCTCGAGCTGTGGGAGTCGATGCTCGCGATCATGAAGCTCGGCGCGGTCATCCTCCCCACGACGACCCTGCTCTCACCCGCCGATCTGGCCGACCGCCTCGAGCGCGGCGAGGTCGCGCACGTCATCGCGGACGCCTCCGAGACAGCCAAGTTCGACGAGATGGAGGGCGGCTTCGGCCGCATCGCGGTCGGCGGCGCCGTCGAGGGCTGGCTCGACTACGCCGACTCGCTCGAGCCCTTCGGCATCAGCCCGACCGTGGTCGTCCAGAGCTCCGATCCGTGCCTGATCTACTTCACCTCCGGCACCACCTCGAAGCCCAAGATGGTCGTGCACACGCACGAGTCGTACCCCGTGGGGCACCTCAGCACGATGTACTGGCTCGGCGTCCAGCCGGGCGACGTGCACATGGCGATCAGCTCGCCGGGCTGGGGCAAGCACGCGTGGAGCTGCTTCTTCGCGCCGTGGAACGCCGAGGCGACGGTGTTCGTCTACAACTACAGCCGCTTCTCCCCCACCGCTCTGCACCAGCAGCTCGACCGGGCCGAGGTCACCACGTTCTGCGCGCCGCCGACCGTGTGGCGGATGCTGATCCAGTCGGCGCTGGGAGCGAAGCCGCGCGCGCTGACCGAGATCCTCTCGGCGGGCGAGCCGCTCAACCCCGAGGTCATCGCGACCGTCGAGCGGGAGTGGGGACTCACCATCCGCGACGGCTACGGCCAGACCGAGACCACCGCGATCATCGCGAACCCGCCCGGCGCCCCCGTGGTCCCCGGAGCGATGGGCCGCGCGCTGCCCGGCGTCGCCATCGCCCTCGTCGATCCGCTGACCGGCGAGCCCGCCTCCACCGGTGAGATCTGCCTCGACCTCTCCGTCGAGCCCGTCAACCTGATGTCCGGCTACCTCGGCGACGAGGACCGCACCGAGCGCGCCCGCGCCGACGGCTACTTCCACACCGGCGACGTGGCGGTCCGCGCGGTCGACGGCACGATCACCTTCGTGGGCCGCACCGACGACATCTTCAAGTCCTCCGACTTCAAGATCTCGCCGTTCGAGGTCGAGAGCGTGCTGCTGCAGCACCCCGCCGTCGCCGAGTCCGCGGTGGTGCCGGCTCCGGACGAGGTGCGCCACAGCGTGGTGAAGGCGTACGTCACCCTCGCCGACGGCTGGGAGCCGACCGCCGAGACGGCGAGTGCGATCTTCGCCCACACCCGGGAGCTGCTCTCCTCCTTCGAGCGGGTGCGGCGCCTCGAGTTCCACCCCCTGCCCAAGACGATCTCGGGCAAGATCCGCCGCGTCGAGCTGCGCGAGCGCGAGGAGGAGGCGTTCCGCCGCGGCGAGGAGATCCCCACGGAGTGGCGCGCCGACCGCCTCTAGGCGCGGGGGCCCTCGTCCGCCGGGACACCGCCGAGACCGCCGCGGCACCGCTGAGACGGCGGCGTCCCGGCGGGGCGGTGGTGTCTCGAGGGGATGCGGTGGGCCGGGACGTCGGCCGCCGGTGACCAGCGGGAGCGGGTGCCGTCAGCACGGAACCACCGCGGCGTCGGCGGCGTCCGGATCACAGGCCGGCGATCAGCTCGGCGTCAGCGCGGGAGTACAGCGATCAGCTCGCCGTGGTCGCGGACGCCGGGGGCGCTGCGGCGGAGCGAGTGGGTCGCCTCGAGGCAGGCCTGCTCGGCGAGGGCGCACATCTCGGCGAGCGGATGGAACCACGCCGGTGCGACGGCGTGCGCGAACGCCTCCGTGCGCGGCCCTTCGAAGAAGCCGATCAGCAGGCTTCCGCCCGGTCGGAGGTACGCGGCGAGCGCCGCGACCGCGCCGGGCAGCTCCGCCGGCGGGAGGTGGATGAGCGAGTACCACGCGAGAACACCCCCGAGGCCGTCGACGTCGAGCTCGAGCGCCGAGCCGAGCCGGAACGGGACGTCCGGGAACCGCGCTCGAGCCAGCGCGACGAACTCCGGCACCGGGTCGACGCCGACCGCGGCGGCTCCGCGGCGCTGGAGGAACTCCGTCCAGTGCCCGGGCCCGCAGCCCACGTCGGCGACCGTGCCCTCCAGCCCGTCGGCCCACGACCCGATCAGCTCGCGATCGGCCGCGGGCCCCGCGTCGACCGATCCGAGCAGCGCCGCGTACTCCTCCGCCCGCGCGCCGTACGCGTCCCGCACCTCGTCCATCCGGTGAGCGTAGGCCGTCTCGAAACGGCGCGCAGCGGGCACTCGGAGGCGCGTGGCACGTTCCGCGGTGCCGTTGGCACAGCTCGGCGGCACGGTCCACTGGCGCGTTCTGACGTTCTGGCGCGCCTGCCTCGTGAGCGTTCGCGCCCGGCCTCCCGAGGCGCTCCGCGAGGACGGATCATCGAGGTGCCGCGCCCCGTCCCCGCCCCGAAGGAGACCCGATGACCCCTGCTCGTCGGCGTCGGCAGGGGTCATCGGGTCTCCTTCGGGGCGG
>NZ_PSTP01000003.1:23812-305304 GCF_002930935.1 Rathayibacter sp. AY1A2
GGTCGTCGTCGGCGCCCTCCTCCTGCTGGCCGCCGGCCCCGCCTACACCGCGGCCGCCCTCGTCTTCCCCCTGCTCGTCGGCGTCGCGCTGCTCGCCTCGGGCGCGACCGCCCTGCTCCGCGCCGCTGGTCCTCATGGCGTCCGGAGGCGCCTCGAGGAGTCCCGCGCCCGCGCCGCGGCCCTCGGCGGAGGCCCGGGCGCGCGCGGATGCAGCGCTCCCGGCGTCCTCCCGGCCTGCCTGCGGGTCGTCGTCGGCGCCCTCCTCCTGCTGGCCGCCGGCCCCGCCTACACCGCGGCCGCCCTCGTCGCCGCAGCCCTCTGCGCACTCGCCCTCGCGCACGCCGTCCGCCGCTTCGCCCAGGACTCGGAGGGCGACCCGCCCGCTCCGGCCGCGGTCGCCGCCACGGCCGCGCTGCTCGCCTTCGCCACCGTCGCCGCGGCCCAGGGGATCCTCGGATTCGCGGGCGTCCCGGCGCACGTCCGGGAGTTCGACCAGCAGGACCTGAGCTGGGCGGCCGCCCTCGTCGGAGTGGTCGCCGCGTGCGGCCTCCTGCAGCTGGCGGGAAGCGCAGCGGAACCGGCGGCCGCACCGGCGGCGGGCGTCAGGCGGCGCGGCTGATGCTCGGAGCTCCGACGCTCGATGCGCCTCCGCACCTCGTCCTCGACGGCAGCGCGGTGCGGCTCGCGCCCGCGTGCGGCTCCGTCGCCGTGATCACCTTCTGGATGCAGTTCCACAACTCCGGCACCGCCGCCCTGCACGACCTCGCCCTGTTCTGCGGCTCCTTCACCGACGGCTCGGGCGTCGAGCTCGACTACGACGAGGCCCCGGTCACCGTCGTCGGCCGGCCCGAGCGGGTCGCCCCGGGAGCGGGATTCGTGGCCGTCGCGCACTACACGATCGCGCCCCTGCGGGCACCGCGGACGCTCCGCCACTCCATCGTGCTGCGGGGCCGCACGAGCGACGACCGGCCCTTCACCGACGTCGCCGCGCTCGAGATCCACGTCGATCCGAGGCGCACCCCGGAGGTCAGGTTCCGCCCCCCGATGGCGGGATCCGACACCTTGCGGTGGAGATGAGCGACGATGCGATCGCATGAAGACTTCTCACCACCGGCCCGGATCGGCCAGGGTAGAGGGATCGCGTCGTACGGAGGACGCGCCAGAGGAAAGGACTCCGCCGTGAGGGGAATCGCAGAAGGCAGCCGACCGATCGTCGATCGCGGAGTGTCCCGCCGGGACACCGCGGCGGCCGCGTGGCTGGCCCAGAGCGGCGTCGACGTCCGCGCGAACGGCGCGTTCCGCATCGTGGCCGACACCCTCTGCAGCGACGGCGTCGACGTGCTCCGGATCTGGCACTCGCCGGCCCGCCTGCACCGCACCTCCGCCATCGGACCGGGCGTCCGCCTGATCATCCCGCTCGAGGGCGCGATCGTGATCCAGCCGGACGATCCGGCGGCACTCGAGGTCCGCGTCGCGCCGGGCGACATCGCCTTCCTCCACTGCGACTCCCCGTTCACAATCGTGACCGACACCCCGAGCGCCCGCACCGAGATCGCCCTCGACCGCCCGCTGCTGGGCCTGGTCGACTCGGCCGACCGCGGAGCCGTCGTCACCGAGGCCGACGCGGCCAGCCGCGGCATCCTGCTCTCGACCGTCAACGCGACCTTCGGCTCCACCCTCGACGCCGACTCCCCCGCCTTCCCCCTGGTGCGGGCCGCCGTCGAGCAGCTGGCGGGCGCTGTGCTGGCGACCTCGCTGCCGCGCGAGAGCAGCGAGGACGTCTACACGCGCGCCCTCGCCCTGATCGCCGCGATGTCCACCGACCCCCGCCTCTCGGTCCAGGAGATCTGCGAGCGCCTCGGCGTCCCGAAGCGGACGCTGCAGCGCACCTTCGCGCGGAACGGCACCACCGTGTTCGACGAGATCCGCCGCGCACGCCTCACGACCGCGCGCGCCCTCCTCGGCGGGAGCGACTCCCCGCCCTCGCCCGGGCACGTGCTGAGCAGCTACGTCCGCTCGCAGCGCCTGCGCCGCGACCTGCTCCACCTCGAGACGGTGCCCGCCTCGAAGCTGGGCTGACCCCGGGGCCGCAGCGCTCTCCGCGTCGACAGCCCCGTGGGCGAGGGAGGTCACCGCGCGGGCGCACGCCTCCCATCCGGACGCTCCAGCTCGGTCGCACCGTCTCCGCAGTCGCCCCGCGCTCAGCCCGGGTACGGCACCGACGCCGCCGGCCACCCCGAGGCCGCGAGCTCCGCGCGCAGACGGTGGTGGTGCTGCACTGCGCCGAGCGAGTCGGTGCGGAAGGCGATGGCGAGGGCCGCGTCGGCCCAGTAGGCGTCCCAGCCGGAGTAGCGCTCGAAGACGCGGTCGCCGACCGCGGCCAGCAGCTCCCAGGCCCGCGCCGCCGGGAGGTAGCCGGCGACGTAGGCGTAGCGGATCGCGCCGATCGTGCGCTCGGCGTCGCCCGCGAGCAGGAGCAGCGGCGGACGCCCGTCGACCGCCTGAGCGAGCTCGAGGAGGTGGAACTCGCTGCCGCCCGTGAGCGCGGCGACCCGGGAGCGCATCCGCTCGGCGTCGCCGGAGGCCGAGACCTCGGCGAAGCGGGTCGAGAGCGGCCCGCGGGTGAGCACGTCGGCGACCAGCAGCTCGACGTCGTCGGCCGAGGCGATGCGGAAGTCGCGGTCGAGCGCGACCCGGTGCTCGACGAGCGGATGCAGCGACAGCTGCTGCCAGGGCGCTCCTTTCGCTCCGTCGGCGTATCGGCGCCGCAGCTCCTCCGGGAGCTCGGCCCAGGAGGGCTGGAACGCGAGGGAGGAGTTCCAGCCGGCGAACGAGAAGTCGCTGACCGCGTCGAGCGCGAGCAGCTGCTGCTGGCGGAGGGACGGGGTCGGCGAGCCGGCCGCGCCGAGGTACGCGAGCTGCTCGCGGCGCGGCGCGCGCGCATCCCACTGCTGGAAGCCGACCGTGGCGGCGAGCAGCCCGAAGGCCAGAGCGAACGCGAACGCCGTGAACGCGACGCTCTCGCCGCCGCCGAGCGCGAGCCCCCACGCGAAGCCGACCAGGCCCACCGGAGCCGCGAAGGCGGTCACCAGGAGCGCGCGGCGTCCGGCGCCCTGACCGCGCCGGTGCGCATCGGCCGCCCGCGCGTAGCGCAGCCGGGGTCGGACGGGGAACTCGACGTCTCCGGGATGGTTCTGCAGCGGCACGGTCGCAGCCTAGGGGCGCGGGTCGCGTCGATGTGTGCTTGCCTGGTCGCATGACTCTCGCCGAAGCACTCCTCGAGCGGGCCGACCTGCAGAAGCGGATCGAGGCCCTCCAGTCGCGGATCGTCGCGAACGCCTCCTACCAGGAGGGAGAGGAGCCGACCGAGGACCCGGCCGAGCTGCTCGCCGATTGCACGCGCGCACTGGGCGAGCTCGAGCGGCTGGTCACGGCGATCAACCTCACCAACGCGACGGCGACCACTCCCACCGGAGAGGTGCTGACCGCGGCGCTCGCCCGGCGCGAGGCCCTGCGCGCCCGGCACAGCCTCCTGACCCGCGCGGCCGACGCGGCCGCCGGCGAGCGCGGCTACCGCCAGCTCCGGAGCGAGCTGCGCCGCCTGCCCGCGCTGCCGGTGCGGGAGCTGCGCGAGCAGGCGGACGCCGTGGCGCGCGAGCTGCGCGGGCTCGACGCCGACGTCCAGAGGACGAACTGGGGGGTCGAGCTGCAGAGCTGACACGAGACGCGGTGAGTCGGTAGGCGCACCGGAGCGAGCACGCACCGTCGGGCCGGCGGTTCATCCGGCCCTCTGTCACGCGGTGGGCAGCGTCCCGGCTCCGGCCGTCACTCACAGCCCAGCACCGAGGACCGGTGACCGCGCAGACAGGACACCTCATCACCATGTGCTGGCCGGTGCGCCGAGGGCGGGTTCGGGGACCTCACCGCGTCTCTGGCGTGCGCGGACGCTCGCCGGGTCGGGCCGGGACCTTCCCGATCGGGCGCGTGGGCGCACGCCGGGCTCGGGGCTGCGGCTCCTCGAACGGACACGTGGACGCCCGCCGGGTCCGGGCCGGCGTCCGGCCACCTCCGCCCGGCCGCGCCCGCCCGCCCCACCGCTCAGTACTCGATGCGCCCGCGCCGGTCGTGGAACTCGCCCGTCGGCCCGTCGGAGCCGAGCAGGGCGAGCGCGACGGTCGCGTCCGTGCCCTCGGTGACGGTCTGGTGCCCGCCGTGTCCGTTGAAGTCGGTCGCGGTGTAGCCGGGGTCGCTCGCGTTGATCCGCATCGCCGGCAGGTTCTTCGCGTACTGCACGGTGAGCGCGACGACCGCCGCCTTCGATGCCGCGTAGGGGATCGCGGTGACGGGGAACTCGTCGTGGCCCTCGGTGCTCAGCCAGCGCGGCCAGCCGACTCCGGACGCCACGTTCACGACGACCGGGGCCGCGGAGGCCCGCAGCAGCGGGAGCGCGGCCTGTGTGACGCGGACGATGCCGACGACGTTCGTCTCGAGGACGCCCGCCATCGCCTCCGGGGTGAGGTCGTCGACGCCGAACGAGGTGCCCAGCACTCCGGCGTTGTTGACGAGCACGTCGAGCCCGGGCAGGGAGGCGATCGCGGAGTCGACGCTCGCCTGATCGGTGACGTCGAGGCGGACGGGGTGGGCGCCGAGCGCGCGGGCGGCGTCGCCGTCGGCGGTGTCGCGCATGCCGGCGTAGACGGTGTGGCCCGCCTCGAGGAGTCGGCGGGCGGTCTCGAGGCCGAGGGAGCGGTTCGCTCCGGTGATGAGTGTCGTGGTCATGCGCCCATCCTGCGCGGGTCGTCGGGCCTCGACCAGGCCGCGCTCGACGGGGGGACCGTCAGTACCTGGCTCGGCGACGGCGGGCGGAGGAGGATGGGCGGCATGGAGGAGTTCGCCACGGTGCTGCGCTCGTGGCGCGACCGCATCCGTCCCGCCGACGTCGGCCTGCCCGCGGGCTCGGGCCGCCGCGCCACGGGCCTGCGCCGCGAGGAGCTGGCGGCGCTCTCGGGAGTGAGCGTCGACTACCTGGTGCGGCTCGAGCAGGGACGCGCGCGGAACCCGTCGCTGTCGATGCTCCGCTCGCTCGCGGTCGCGCTCCGGCTCACGGACAGCGAGCGCGACCACCTCTACCGGGTCGCCGGTGCCGCCGTCCCCTCGCCGGGCGTCGTGCCGCAGCACGTGAGCCCGGGCGTGCAGCGGATCGTCGACCGCCTGGGCGACGTGCCGCTCGCGGTGTTCACGGCGGCCCACGACATCCTGCTGTGGAACCCGCTCTGGGCCGCCCTGAACGGCGACCCCTCGGTGTACACCGGGCTGGAGCGGAACCTCGTCTGGCGGCACTTCACCTCCGGCCACGCCGGCACCGAGTTCGACGCGCAGCACGAGGAGGACTTCGCGACCGACCTCGCGGCCGACCTGCGCGCGGCGACCGGACGCTACCCGCGCGATCCGGCGCTCGCCGCCCTCGTCGCCCGGCTGCGGGAGGAGTCGCCCGAGTTCGAGCGGCGCTGGGCGGAGGCGCGCATCGCCGAGCACCGCGCGAGCCGGAAGACGGTGACGCGGACGCCCGTCGGACCGATCACGATCGACTGCGACGTGCTCACGGCTCCGGGCACCGACCTGCGGATCGTCGTCTACACGGTGGCGCCGGGCAGCGAGGACGAGGCGCGGCTCGACCTGCTGCGGGTGACGGGGCTGCAGGCGCTGAGCACGGCGCCGGCGTGAAGCGGACGGGCGCGGCTGGGGCGCGCGCAATGGAGCGGGGTGCTGGCTGAACCGGGCTGAGCTGAGTCGAGTGGGCTGAGCCGAGCCACCGGGCGGCGCAGGCTGGGCTCGTCCCACGGCGGGCGGGGCAGGCCGGGCTCGTCCCACGGCGGGCGGGACCGGCTCGGCGCGGCCGACGGCGCAACCTGCCGATGCGGGCGAGCGGCGGCGAGTGACGGCCGAGGTGGACGGCGAGACGCGTCCGCGGCGCCGACGTCCGCGCCCCCGGACCCCCGCCTCCCCGCTCAGGACGCGCAGTACGCGGTGATGAACGCGTAGAGCTCGCCCTTCTGCTCGGGGGTCGCGGCGACGACGACGGTGCCCTGCCGGCCCGCGGTCTCGACGGTGACCGGCAGGCGCGTGCCGACCTTGTCCTCGGCGAGCGCGTGGGTGTCGCAGCGGGTGGGGACGGCGTCCAGGACCACGGAGTCGAGGGTCCCGGCGGGCACGGAGCGGTCGAGGGTCCAGGCGTCGGCGGCGTCGGGCGGCTGCAGCAGGATCGTGGCGTCGACGCTGCGGAGCACGAGGGGGGTGCCCCGGACGTCGGCGGTGATGGTGAGGCGCGCCGGCTCGTGCGCGGCGCCTCCGGACGTGTCGATCCGCAGGGCGAGGTCGGCGTCGACGGTGCGGGCGAAGCAGCCGGACCGGGCGAGCGCATCGACGAACGAGAACGGGTCGTCGGCGGGGTACGCGTGCTCGCCGTGGCCGTCGATGGCGAGGACGACCTCGAGCGCAGTGGGCGCCTCCGCGACCGGGCAGGCGGGCTCGGGCACGTCGACGCGGAGGTCGCGCGAGGTCCCGTCGGGGACGCCCGTGCCGCCGGTCCAGGTGAGCGGGACGGCGAGGCGCGGGTCCGTGAGGCGGGCCGCGGTGACCTCGATCAGGGCGCCGCTGCCGTTGTGGACCTCGAAGGCCATGGTGCCGCCGGCGATGTCGGAGCGGTTCTGCTGGACGGAGACGGTGACCCCGGGAGCCGGGGCGGACGGGGCGGAGGAGCGGGCCGGGTCGGGGGTGGCCTGAGACGGGGTGGCGGTGGTCGCAGCCACGGTGGCCGCCGCGGTGCCGCTCGGGGCGCCCGTCGCGCCTCCCGGCGCGCAGGCCGCGAGGGCGGGCAGGAGGAGCAGCGCGGCGGCGAGGGCGCGGAGGCGTCGCATCGTGCCTCCCTCCGCTCGCCGTCATTCTGGCGCCCCGGACCCCTCTCCGCGAGCGGGCGCTCCGCCTCCCCAGCTCGATCGATGCGTCACGAACGGTCGCCACGGCGGGCGGATGACGACCGTTCGTGACGCATCGCCGGAGCGACAGGGGGTGAGGACGCGGGGACGCGCACCCATCCGGGTGTGCGTCCGCTCCGAAGAAGGGCGGGGACTTCAGGAGGAGACAGATGGCACGCGGCAGATGGCACGTCGGCACGATCGTCGCGCGAGTGCGCGCATCCGCAGCGATCGGGGCCTCCGGGCTCGACGCGGTGGAGCGGGCGGAGCGCCGGGCCGAGGTCCTGCGCATCGCCGGAGGAGTCGACTCCGGCCGTCTCGGCGACGACCAGGCGATCGCGGCGTTCGGCCGGATGGTCGACGGCCTGCAGCGCGACCTGCCCGGCTCGGCGCTCGGCGCCTAGCCCGCGAGGCCGGCGTCCCGGCACCCGTCCGGAGCGGACACCCGCCGGGCCGACATCCCGAGCCTCCGCGCGGCGCTGAGATCCGCCGGGCGAGCGTGCCGACGGCCCACTGGGCGCGAAGACCCGCCAGCCCGGCACCCCGAGCGCCCGCGCGCCGCAGAGCCCCGCTACCCCAGCGTCCCGAGCGCCATCCGCGGCAGCAGCCGCTGGATCGCGACGGCCGCCGCGCCGCGCGCCCACTCCACGAGCCCGCCGTCGTCGACGAGCAGCGCCAGGGGCGGAGCGTCCGGGTCGCGCGTGGCCGCGATCGCGGCGTCCACCACCGCGGCCTGCTCCGAGTAGAGGGCGACACCCTCCCCGGCCAGGATCACCGTGCCGGACATCGAGAGGTTGCCGATCGCGGCGATCATCGTCCCGAGCGCGTTGCCGGAGTCGGCGAGGATGCGCTCGGCACCGGGGTCGCCCGCGCGAGCGGCGGCGAAGCCCTCGGCCAGGGTCAGCTCGCGGCCGGTGGCGACGAAGAGCTGGCGGAGGAGCGAGGGCAGGCTGAGCATCGCGGTCGAGCAGCCGCGGTGGCCGACCTCGCAGACGGGGCCGGTGGGATCCAGCGGGTAGTGGCCGCCCAGGCCGAGCCCCGCCTCCGGGGGCGCGACCACCCGGTCGTGCACCACCAGTCCGTAGCCGACGCCCGCGCCGACCGTGAGCACCGCGAAGTGCGGGATGCCGCGGCCGCGCCCGAACCAGTGCTCGGCGCCCGTGAGCGCGACCACGTCGTTCTCGAGGGCGACCGGCAGCCCGAGGGCGGCGGAGAGCGGAGCGGCGAGGTCGACGTCGCGCCAGCCGAGGAACGGCGCGCGGCTCACCCGGCCGTCGGCGGCGATGCTCCCGCCGAGCGTCACGCCCAGGCCGGCGAAGGCGGAGGGGCCGCCGAGCTCGTCGACGACCGAGACGATCGCGGCGATCACGTCGGCGGGCTCCGTGCCCGGCAGCGGGCGGACCAGCTCCCGCTCGGTCCGCGCGCGCAGGTCGGTGCGGACGGCGAGGACCTCGGTGCCGGTGATCTTCACGCCCGCGAAGCTCAGCGCGTCGGCGCGGATGTCGAGCGGGCGGGCGGGGCGGCCGACTCCGGTGCTCTGCTCGGGGCCCTCGACGACCAGGCCGCCGTCGAGGAACGGGCGCGCGAGCCGGGTCAGGCTGGCGGGCGAGAGGCCGAGGCGGCGGCCGAGCTCGGCCCGCGAGACGGGACCGTGGATCAGGACCTCGCGCGCCAGGAGCTCGGAGGAGCTCCCGGAGGCGTCCTCGGCGACGATGGTGTCGGTCACGGGGCTCCTTCTTTCCGGCCTGGTAGAAAGCTACCGGCACTGCGCCGAACCAGGAACGGATCCGGCCACTCCTGCCGCTCTTGACACCCCTATTACTTCTGCTCTAGAAATAAGCCATGCACCGCAGCATCGCCCCCACGAACGACTCCGTGACCCTCTCCGGCCGGGAATCGCGCCTCTTCCACTTGCAGGACGGGGGCACCAGCGTCGTCGTCGACGCCCGCCTCGTCACCTTCCCCACTATCGTGCACTGGGGCGCCGCGCTCGGAGATCTTTCCGCCGCCGAACTATCCGCCCTGGCAGACGCCGCCCTCCCCCAGCGCGTCTCGGGCGGGCTCGACGCCTTCGCGCCGTTCGGGCTCGTCGCCGTCGAGGCCGACGGCTGGCAGCACGCCCCCACCTTCGAGGGCACCCACGAGCGCGCGGCCGCGTCGGAGCGGTTCGAGGTCGAGAGCATCGAGGCGCTCGGCTCCGCCCTCCGGACCGTCGCCACCGGCGCGGGCGTGCGCCTGACCGTGGACCTCGAGGTCGACGCGGCCGGCCTGCTCACCCAGCGCGCCCGGGTCGAGAACCTCGACGCCCGCCCGTTCCGCCTCGAGCGCTTCGAGCTCGGCTTCCCGCTCCCCGCGACCGCGCGCGAGATCCTCGACACCACCGGCCACCACCTCCGCGAGCGCCACCCGCAGCGCCGCCCGCTGACCATCGGCGAGCACACCCGCCGCACCCGCCGCGGCCGCCCCGGCGCCGACGCGACCCTCCTCCTCGCCGCGGGCACGCCCGGCTTCGGCTGGGAGCGCGGGCTCGTGCACGGCGTCCACCTCGGCTGGAGCGGCGACACCTCGCTCCGCGCCGAGCGCACCGTCGAGGGCGTCTCGCTCCTCGCGGCCGGCGAGCTGCTGCGGCCCGCCGAGATCGAGCTCGCGCAGGGCGAGAGCTACGAGACCCCGGTCGCCTACGGCTCCTGGGGCGACGGGCTCAGCGCTCTGCAGGCCCGGTTCCACGCGTCGCTCCGCGCCCGCCCGCAGCACCCCGTCACTCCGAGGCCCGTCACCCTGAACACCTGGGAGGCCGTCTACTTCGACCACGACCTCGCTCGCCTCACCGCCCTCGCCGAGCGGGCCGCGCGGATCGGGGTCGAGCGCTTCGTGCTCGACGACGGCTGGTTCCTCGGCCGCCGCGACGACACCGCCGCGCTCGGCGACTGGATGGTCGATCCCGCGGTCTGGCCGGAGGGCCTCACCCCGCTGACGGACGTCGTCACCGGCCTGGGCATGCAGTTCGGCCTCTGGGTGGAGCCCGAGATGATCAGCCCCGACTCCGACCTGGCCCGCGCGCACCCGGAGTGGATCCTCGGCCCTGCCGGCCATCTCCCGGCCTCGGGGCGGCAGCAGCAGGTGCTCGACCTCTCGCAGCGCGGCGCGTTCGAGCACGTGCTCGACGCCCTCGACGCGCTGCTGATCGAGTACCCGATCGCGTACCTCAAGTGGGACCACAACCGCGACGTGATCGAGGCGGTCTCGCCCGCCACCGGTCGCTCCGCCGTCCATGAGAACGTGCTCGCGCTCTACCGCCTGCTCGACGAGCTGCGCTCCCGGCATCCCGGCGTCGAGATCGAGTCGTGCGCCTCCGGGGGCGCCCGCGTCGACCTCGGGATCCTCGCCCGCACCGATCGCATCTGGACGAGCGACTGCATCGACCCGCTCGAGCGGCAGACCATCCAGCCCTTCACCCAGCTGGTGGTGCCGCCCGAGCTGATGGGGCAGCACATCGGAGGGCCGCGGTCGCACTCGACGCAGCGCACCCACTCGCTCGCCTTCCGCGCCGGCACCGCGCTGCCCGGCCACCTCGGCATCGAGTGGGACGTCTCGGATCTCGCCCCCGCCGTCGAGGAGGAGCTGACCGCCTGGGTCGCCTTCCACCGCGAGCACCGGGCGCTGCTGCACACCGGGACGGTCGTGCGCGCCGACCTCGCCGACGACGCCGCCTCGCTCTCCGGAGTCGTCGCCGCCGACCGCTCCGCCGCCCTCTTCACCTTCGCCCAGCTGCGCACCGGCGAGACCTACCCGCCCGGCCGGATCACGCTCCCGGGCCTGGATCCGGAGCGCACCTACTCCGTGGCGCTCGCCCCGGTCACGTCGCCGCTCGGCGGCCCCGGGCAGTCGCCGCTCGGCTGGGCCGAGCACGGGACCGCGCTCCGCGGCCGCGTGCTGGGCACCGTCGGGCTCCAGGCCCCCGTCCTCGATCCGGAGCAGCTCGTCGTGCTCGTGCTCACCGCCCTCTGACCCGCCCTCCCGGCGCCGGAGCCGACCCCGCTCCCCCGCCGCCGCACCTGCTCTCGCACCGCCCTCCGCGGTCGAGCGCGCCCTGAGACCTGTCCCCACGCGCAAGGAGGCGCCGCATGTCCGCTCATCCGCATCCCCCCGGGTTCTCCCGGCGGCTGTTCCTCTCGGTGCCGCTCGCCGCGGCGTCCGCCGCCGCCCTCGCCTCCTGCGCCTCCCCCGGCGCCGGCGACGGAGTGACCACGCTCGACTTCTTCCAGTTCAAGGCGGAGGCGGTGGAGGACTTCGCGCGGATCATCCGCGAGTTCGAGGCGGCCAACCCGGACATCCGGGTCGTCGCCAACAACGTGCCCGACCCCGACACGGCCATCCGCACCCTGCTCGTCAAGGACAAGGTGCCGGACGTGCTGACCCTGAACGGCAGCGGCTACTACGCCGACCTCGCGAAGGCCGGCGTGTTCCACGACTTCACCGGCGACGAGCTCGTCGAGCGGGTGAACCCGGCGGCCCTCGACATCCTCGCCGCCCTCGGCAGCTTCGAGGGGAACGAGGTGAACGCGCTCGCCTTCGCGAACAACGCGGACGGGATCCTCTACAACCGCACGATCTTCGCCGAGAACGGGATCGAGGTGCCGACCACCTGGGACGAGCTGATCGCCGTCTGCGAGACGCTCACCGCCGCAGGGATCACTCCCTTCTACGGCGCCCTGCTCGACAACTGGACCGGCGCCCCCGCCTTCAACGCGCTCGGCGGGCAGCTGCAGCCGGACGGCTTCTTCGACGCGATGCGCGAGGAGGGAGCGGCACTCGGCCCCGACTCCCCCGTCTCGTTCACGAAGGACTACGCGACGACGATGGAGCGGCTCGGGCAGCTCTTCTCGTACACGCAGGAGGGCTCGTTCGGCCGCGGCTACGACGACGGCAACCAGGCCTTCGCCGCGGGCGAGGCGGCCATGTACCCGCAGGGCATCTGGGCGATCAACCCGGTGCGCACGAACAACCCCGACATCGATCTCGGCGTCTTCCCCTACCCGGTGCTCGACGACCCCGCGGACACGCGGGTCACCTCGGGCGTCGACGTGGCCGTCGCCATCGGCCGCGGCACTCCGAAGCTCGACGCGGCCCGCCGCTTCGTCGACTTCCTGCTGACCCCCGGAGTCGTCGAGCCGTACGTCGAGAGCCAGGCCGCCTTCTCGCCGCTGGTCGGCGCCGCACCCAACTCGGACCCCACGCTGGCCGAGCTGCAGCCCTACTTCGAGCAGGGACGGCTGATCGGCTTCGTCGACCACCAGATCCCCGCGAGCATCCCGCTCAACCCCACGCTCCAGGCGTTCCTCGCCAGCGGGGACGCCGACGCGGCGCTCCGGACCCTCGACAGTGAGTGGCGCAAAGTCGCGGCACGCACGACCAGGAAGTGACCCCATGACCACGACCACGACGGCCGCCGCGCAGGCGGTGGCGACCACTCCTCCGCCGCCCGCGCGCCGCAAGCGCACCATCGGGCGCACCTCGAAGACCTTCTACTGGATGACGGTCCCCGCCGTCCTGCTCTTCTTCGTGCTCCACACGGTCCCGGTCCTCACCGGAATCTTCTTCAGCTTCACGGACTACGCGGGCTACGGCTCCTGGGACCTGATCGGCGCCTCGAACTACCTCGCGCTCCTCCAGGACGACCGCGTCTGGAAGGCCTACGGGTTCACCTTCGGCTTCGCGATCGTGGCGACCGTGCTGGTGAACGTGATCTCGCTCGCCATCGCCGTCGCCCTCAACGCGCGGATCAAGTTCCAGACGGCGTTCCGCGGGATCTACTTCATCCCCTACGTGCTCTCGACCCTGGTCATCGGCTACGTGTTCCAGTACCTCTTCGCGAACTCGCTGCCGCAGATCCTCGGCGCGATCCCGGTGATCGGCGAGAACATCCTCGCGAACGCCGACTGGGCGTGGGTGGCGATCGTGGTGCTGGCGGTCTGGCAGGCCTCGGCCTTCTCGATCATCATCTACCTCGCCGGACTCCAGACGATCCCGGGCGAGCTCTACGAGGCGACCTCGCTCGACGGAGCGGGGAGGTGGCGGCAGTTCACCTCGATCACGTTCCCGCTGATCGCCTCCTTCTTCACGATCAACATGGTCATCTCGATGAAGAACTTCCTCCAGGTGTTCGACCACATCATCGCCCTCACCAACGGCGGTCCCGGCACCTCGACGGAGTCGATCACGCTGCTGATCTACCGCGGCGGCTTCCAGGGCGGCGAGTACGCCTATCAGACGGCCAACGCCGTCCTCTACTTCCTCATCATCATCGTGGTCTCGCTGATCCAGTTCCGAGTCCTCAGCCGCAGAGAGGCGTCGTTCTGATGACATCGACCATCACCCCCACGACCGCGATCGCCCTCGGCGAGCCCGAGGGGCGGCGCCGGCCCTCCCGCGACACCTACCGGATCAACTGGTGGGCGACCGCGCTCATCGCGGTCTGCTCGCTGACGATCCTCCTGCCGCTCTACTTCGCCGTCGTGACCGCGCTGAAGACGCCCGACCAGCTCGGCGGCACCGGGTTCGAGCTGCCGACCTCGATCTCGTGGGGCAACTTCGCCGAGGCGTGGACGGCGACCCGCTTCCCGCAGGCCTTCGTGAACACCGCGCTGATCACGGTCGGAGCCGTCGTGCTGACGCTGTTCTCGAACTCGATGGTCGCCTACGCGGTCGCCCGGAACATGCACAGGCCGTTCTTCAAGGGCGTCTACTTCTACCTGCTCGCCGCGGTCTTCGTGCCGTTCCCGATCATCATGCTGCCGGTGGTGAAGGAGACGGCCCTGCTGGGCCTGGACAACCAGGCCGGGCTGATCCTGCTCTACGCCGTGTTCGGGCTCTCGATCAACACGTTCATCTACACGGCCTTCATCCGCTCGATCCCCATCGAGCTCGAGGAGGCGGCGCGCACCGACGGCGCCTCGACCTGGCGGACCTACTGGCAGGTGATCTTCCCGCTGCTCGGCCCGATGAACGCGACCGTCGGGATCCTGACCTGCGTATGGGCGTGGAACGACTTCATCCTGCCGCTCGTGGTGCTCTCGGACCCGTCCGCCCGCACCCTGCCGCTGGCCGAGTACGTCTTCCAGGGGCAGTTCAACACGAACTACACCGTCGCCTTCGCGTCCTACCTGATGGCGATGGCGCCGCTGCTGATCGTGTACCTCTTCGCGCAGCGCTGGGTGGTCAGCGGAGTGATGCGCGGGTCGATCAAGTAGCGGTCGCGGCGAGCGCCGCCTCGAGCAGGTCCGTGAGCACGGTGCCTCGCGAGCCCGCGTCCTCCGGGTGCCACTGCACGCACCAGAGCGGCGCGGACTCGTGCTCGAGGGCCTCGACGGTGCCGTCGTCGGCGCGGCCGACCACGACGAGGCCCTCGCCGGGACGGTCGACGGCCTGGTGGTGGGAGCTGCGGACGTCGAGCTCGGCGGCGCCGAGGATGCGAGCGAGGGCGCTGCCCGGCTCGAGCGCCACGCGGTGGTCGACCATCCCCGACAGGTGCTCGCCGGGGACCGACCGGCCGACGTGACCCGCGCCGGGCAGGTGCTGCACGAGGTCGCCGCCGAGAGCGACGTTGACCAGCTGCATCCCGCGGCAGATCCCGACCAGCGGGGTCCGCGTCTCGACGGCCCGGCGGACGAGCGCGATCTGCGCGCGATCGGCGGCGGGGAAGGACTGGCCGCGGTGCGGGTCGTCGGGTCGGCCGCCGTAGAGGGACGGGTCGACGTCCTCCCCTCCGGTGACCACGACGGCGTCGGCGGCGGCGAGCCGGCGCTCGAGCTCGGCGGCGCCGGCCTGCTCGGCAGGGATGCGGTCGACCACGAAGCCCGCGGCGGTGGCGGCCGTGACGACGCTCGCGGTCAGCAGCTGCAGCTCGATCTCGAACTCGGGATCCTCGCGGCCGCCGTCGGCGACGTCGACGACGAGCAGGACGGGGCGGTCGGAGGCCATGCGGACATCGTGCCACCCGGCCGGCTCCTGCAGAACGTCGGCGGAGAGGAGGGCCTGTGCGTCGGCGGGCGAGGGACCGCGCTCTCGGCGGGCGTTCTGCACGAGCCCGCAGACCTCTCCCGGGGTCTGGTCAGGATCCGGCCCCGCGATCTAGGATGTTACGTTCATATTCCGTGCGAAGACGCACACCTCCGCCGCCCTGCGGATCGTGCCTCGACGCCGCACCCGATCACGAGGGCCTATCTGCATGAGACGATCACGATCGGCGGTGAGGACCGCTCTGGCGGTCGCGACCGTCGCCGCCACGGCGCTGCTCGGCGCCACGGTCCCCAGCTCCGCCTTCGGAGCCACCGAGACCCCGCTCCTCCACTACACGTTCGACACCGCCCCCACCGGCACCACGGTCGCCGACACCAGTGGCAACGGCTACAGCGCGACGCTGCGCGGCTCCGGGGCCCAGTTCCGCAACGGGCTCATCAGCCTCCCCGGCGGATCCGCCGCGGCCGCCCCCTACCTCGAGATCCCCACCGCCGGCCTCGTCGGCAAGAAGGACCTGACCTTCTCGACCTGGCTCGCCCACAAGGGCGGGACCGGCAACGTCGCCGCCGCGTTCGTCGGAGCGCCCGTCGCCTCCGGCGCCTCGTTCTCCTCCGGCTACTGGCTGCTCAACCCGAGCAACCTCTCCGGCTACACCAAGTCGGTCGTCACCAACTCGGTCAACGCGGGCGCTCCCTACAACACCGAGGTCGGAGCCGGAGCGACGGGCACCCCGACCGTCGGCGCGCGCACCCCCTCGGGCCTCTCGCTCTACACGACCGTCATCGACGGCTCGACCGGCAAGCTCACCGTGTACGTCAACGGCGCGCAGATCTCGCAGAGCACGATCGCCCGCGACGTCTCCTCGTTCGGCCCGTCGCTCGTCGCGTACATCGCGCGCTCGACCTACAACGACCCGGGCTGGAACGGCGAGATGGACGACTTCGCCGTCTACGACAGCGCCCTCAGCAGCAGCTCCGTGCAGGCGCTCTACTCCTCGCAGGCCCTCGACCGCGCCGTCGCGTCGGTCACGGTGCCCACGGAGGCGACCGCCGGCTTCACGGTGCCCACCACCGCCAGCGGCGTCGGCATCACCTGGACGTCGAACAGCGCGGCCGTGGCCATCACCGGCGGCACCGCGACCGTCACGCGCCCCGCCGCGGGGCAGCCGGACGCCACCGCCACCCTCACCGCCACCTACAGGGTCGGCACCGAGACCCGCTCGGTCGACTACGCGGTGCGCGTCGCCGCGCAGCTGGACGACGCGACGAAGGTCCAGCGCGACCTCGCCGCGATCGCCATCCCGAACGTCGGCGACATCCGGACGAACGTCTCGGTGCCCACCACCGGCACGCTCGGCTCGAGCATCGCCTGGAGCGTCGTCAGCCCGAGCGGAGCGACCGTCCGCGACGGCAGCGCCGCCGGCACCCGCACCATCGACGTCGACCGCCCCGCGACCGGGAGCCCCGCGATCGACGTGGTCGTCCGCGCGACCGCGACCAGCGGATCCACCACCCGGACCCGCGACTTCACCCTCCGGGTGCAGCCGCTCCCCGCCGGCACCGACGACACCGAGGCGTACGTCTGGGCGTTCTTCACCGGAGAGGGCGACGGCGCCGAGCGCATCAGCCTCGCCGCCTCGAAGGGCAACGACGCGCTGAGCTGGAACACGCTGAACGGCGGCAAGCCGGTCTTCACCTCGAACCTGGGGACGATGGGCCTGCGCGACCCGTTCATCATCCGCTCGCACGAGGGCGACAAGTTCTTCATGCTCGCCACCGACCTGAAGATCGACGGGCTCCCCGGCGGCTTCGACACCGCGCAGAAGTCGGGCTCGAAGTACATCGAGGTCTGGGAGTCGACCGACCTGGTGAACTGGTCCGCCCAGCGCCACGTCAAGGTCTCCACCGACTTCGCCGGCAACACCTGGGCCCCCGAGGCGTACTGGGATGACGAGCTCCAGACCTACGTCGTCTTCTGGGCCTCGAACATGTACCCGACCACGAACACGGCCGATCGCGCCTCCGTCACCTACAACCAGATGATGTACGCGACGACCGAGGACTTCACCTCCTTCTCGGAGGCGAAGCCGTGGATCGACGTCAAGCGCGGCGCCGGCAAGGGCACCATCGACTCGACGGTCGCGAAGGACGGCGACACCTACTACCGCTTCACCAAGGACGAGGCGTCGATGACCCTCCGCGAGGAGAAGAGCACCGACCTGCTGGCCACCGTCTCGGGCTCGCTGCCCGGCACCGGCGGACCGGCGGACGAGTGGTCGCTGGTCAAGGAGAAGGTGGCCTCGGGCCTGCCCAACGGCGAGCCTGGCAAGACCTTCACCAGCGGTGAGGGCCCCAACGTCTTCCCCGCCAACGAGGGCGACGTGAACGGCCTCGACTGGTTCCTCTTCATCGACCAGCCGAACTACCACGACGGGCCGAACCACTACATCCCGTTCGGCACCGACGACCTCGCGAACGGCGACTCCTGGCAGCCGCTCGGAGCGAAGCTCCGCACGGGCCTGCCGCAGAACGCCGACGGCGGCAAGCCGCGCCACGGCACGGTCATCCCGGTGACGCGCTCCGAGTACCAGAAGGTGCTCGAGGGCTACGCCCCCGGCCTGGCCGTCGCCTCGGTCGCTCCGCTGACCGCGACGACCACGGTCGGCACCGCGCCGGTCCTGCCCCGCGCCACGATCACGACCGCCGCCGGCACCACCAGCACGGTCGACGTGGCCTGGGACGCCGTCGCGCCCGCCGCCTACGCCACGGCCGGGACCTTCACGGTCTCGGGCGTCGCGCAGGACGCGTCGCGCATGCCGGTGCAGGTCACGGTCACCGTGCAGTCCTCGCTGAAGGTGAGCGCGACCGCCACGTCGCGCTGCGTCGCCGGCAAGGTCGTGCTGACGGTCGTCGGCAAGAACGGCGACACGGTGCCCATGGACGTCTCGATCAGCATCCCCGAGGGCGTGAAGACGATCGCCGGCGTGAAGCCGGGCGCCTCCGGCTCCGCCGCGTTCACGGTGCGCTCGACGCAGCTCGCCGCGGGCGAGGCGACAGTCACCGGCACGGCCACTGTCGGCGGCAAGACCGTCACGGCCACGGCCACCGCGCCGTACAGCGCGCGCAGCTGCGGCTGACGCACGGCACTCCCCGGGAGCCCGTCGCACCTCACCGGTGCGGCGGGCTCCCGTCGTCGTGCGGGGGGGGAGCCGGGAAACCGCCCTGACGCCGAGACGCCGCCGCCTCGGCCGCGCTTCGACGGACGGCGCGGCGCCTCGTCACGCGGGCGGGCCCGGGGCGGCCCGCCCGGCGTCATCCGGCGACGGCTGCCTGCCCGGCTTCGAGCAGGTCGCGGACGCTGCGCGGCTCGCGTCCGAGGAGGCGCCCGAGCTCGGGGCCGGTGCCCGCGAAGAAGCCGCGCTCGGCCGCCCGGTGCATCCCGAGGGTGAAGCGCACGAGGAACTCGGGCTGACCCGCCGCGACGCGCACGGCGACCCACTCGTCATCGCCGAGGACGCGCAGCTCGACGGGCCGCCCGCCGACCTCGGCCGCGATCCCGGCGATCTCCTCGAACGTCGGAGCCTCCGTCGCGGTCAGCGTGACCGGCCCGTCGTGCGGGCTCCCCGAGAGGAGGAGCCGGGCGGCCGCCTCCGACTCGTCCTCGCGGGCCGTCCACGAGACGCGGCCGTCGGAGGGGACCTCGATCACTCCGGTCTCCCGCCACGGTCCGAGGAAGAGGCCCAGGCTGTGCGCGTAGAAGCCGTTGCGGAGCGACGTCCAGGCGAGTCCGGACTCGGCGAGCAGGCGCTCGGTCGCCGCGTGGTCCCGGCCCGGGCCGAAGGGGGTGTCGGCGGCGGCGCCCTGGTGGCTCGTGTAGAGGACCCGTCCGACTCCGGCCGCGACGGCCGCCTCGACGGCGGTGCGGTGCAGGGCGACGGCGTCGGCCCGCGGATCGCTCGAGGAGACGAGGAGCAGCTGATCCGCTCCGTCGAAGGCGGCCGGGAGGGAGGCGGGGTCGGCGTAGTCGCCGACGCGCACCTCCACTCCGCGCTCCGCGAAGCGGGCGGCCTTCGAGGCGTCGCGGGCGACGACGGCGATTCCGGAGGCGGGGACGGAGTCGAGGAGGTGGTCGACGGTGGCGCCGTTCAGAGCGCCGGTGGCACCGGTCACGATGATCATGGGGAGAGCCTTCCGATGAGGGGTATCAGCGATACCACGACGAAGATAACCACGGAACTCCCTTGATAGCAACCGTGCGCTAGCGTCGATACGTGACCAGCTCCACTCCTCCGACCGACACGCGCCTGCGCATCGTCGAGGCGGCCGCCGGCCTCCTCCGCGACGAGGGCCCCGCCGCCGTCACCACGCGAGCGGTCGCCCAGGCGGCCGGGCTGCAGGCCCCGGCGATCTACCGCCTCTTCGGCGACAAGGACGGCCTGCTCGAGGCGGTCGCGGAGCACGTGCTGGCCACCTGGGTCGACTCCAAGGCGCGGACGGTCGAGGCGGCCGTCGCCGGGGGCGTCGACCCGGTCGAGGACCTGCGCGCGGGCTGGGCCGCGCAGGTGGAGTTCGGCCTGGCCAACCCCGCGCTCTTCCGCCTCCTCAGCGATCCGGGCCGCGCCTCCGGATCGCCGGCCGCCCTCTCCGGGCGGCGGGTCCTCGCCGCCCGCGTGCAGCGCGTGGCCGCCGAGGGCCGCCTCCGCGTGCCGGAGGAGCGCGCCGTCGGCCTCATCCAGGCGGCGGGCACCGGCGTGGTCACCACCCTGCTCTCCACCCCCGCCGCCGACCGCGACCCCGGTCTCGCCGACGCCGCGCTCGACAGCGTGCTCGCGGGGGTCCTCGCCGACCCGCCCTCCCCCGGCGACGGCGGGCGGCTCACAGCCCTCGTCGGCGTCCGGGCCCTCGCACCGGAGCTCGCCGGCCTCACGCCCGCAGAGCGCCTGCTGCTCGCGGACTGGCTCGACCGCGCCCTCGCAGCGGCCGCGCAGGAGTGACGGGCGCGCAGGAGTGACGGGCACGCTTCCACCACAGGAGTGACGAGCGCCGTCCCGCCGCGGGAATGACTGCACCTCCGTCCCGCAGAGGCGCGGGCTTCGCGGCTAGGCGCGCCTGCCGTCGGGCGGGAGGATCGACGCCTGGATGAGCGGCACGGGGCAAGGAGGGCATGTTGAAGCTGTGGAGCGCATCGAACGCGTTCCTCTACCTCGGCAGCGTCAAGGAGAACGACTTCCTGCAGAACGTCTCCGAGCTCGTCGGTGACTACGACCGCGAAACGACCTCCGCCAGCTATAACAAGGGCGTCCGCTCGACCTCGACCGCCTTGAAGCGCGAACGGATCCTGACCGTGGACGAGCTCGGAGCGATGCCCCGCGGCCGCGCCGTGATGCTCTCTACTGGCTCCCGCGCCGCACTGCTGCGCACCGTTCCCTGGTACGAGGGCACGAAGGAGAAGGTCGCAGCGATCAAAGCCTCCATCGCCGCCCACGACCCCGCGACCGCGCCGGTACGCGGCGCCGAGCCGGCTCCTGTCGTAGCGACGGCCGCGCAGCCGGTCGTGACCAGCGCCGAGCCGGTCGTTGCGAGCGTCGAGCCGGCTCCGGCGATCGACCTCGCCGCCTCGATGCGGGCTCTGATGGAGAACGAGGACGCGACGCGGACGGAGGCGCAGCGTGACTGACGACGATCCGCTCGCGGGCGGAGACGTGCAAGAGGCTGCGGGCCTCTCAGCCGCCGTCGACGGAGAGGGCGACACCGCGGCCGCATCGATGCTCGGCGCGTTCGACGTCGACGCGATCGCCGCGAGAGAGGTCGCGGACGTCATCACCGGGATCATCGCCGGGATGACGAAGGAAGCCTTGGAACGAGCACTGACGCCCGAGCGGGTCGAGCTGATGCAGGCCCGCGCCGAAGCGGCCGTGCAGCGCTCGTTCGAAGAGGACTCCGCCCCGACCCTCGTCTACGGATCCGCGGACGAGTGGCTGCGGAAGTACTGGCGCTACACGTACCGCCGCCGCGTCTCCGCCAAAGGTCAGGGAACCGGACGCTGGCGCGCCGACTGGTGGACCGTCGATGAGGCCGTGCAACGCATCGAAGCGCTCTGGCGCAGCTGGGAAGCATCCCGCCTCGACGCAGGACTCGGGATCAGCGCCTGGTGGATCAACCACGCCGAACCACACATGGCCGCCCTGCTATCCACAGACGGACCGTTCACGGGAGCGACAGACGAGAACCTGCCGGGCGAACCGTTGCCTTACAGGACCCCGCCCGTCGGAATGTTCGACACCGATATTCAGATCTAGTAGAAGCGGTTCCAGCCCCTCCCCGAAGGGCATCGATCTTGGCAATCTGCTCACTTCCGGGCCGGTTCCGGCGCGGGGTGAGCGGGCGCGGCCTGCGCGACGTATCGGAGGCTCACGGCTACCGGACCAGCCACCTCGACATGCATGCGAAGGTGCTGCTCTCCATACGGATCCGTTCGCGACGTCACCGGCCAGTCCTCGCGCCGGGTCGCTGCGCCGGTGGGGCGTCGGTCAGTGGACGGGGCACGCCGAGCGGTGTGCGCTCGGAGACGTGTTCTCGGGCGCGGACCGGCTCGTCGCTGACGAATGTGCTTGTGCTACGCGCTGCGGCGGGAGATGAGCGAGTGCTCGACGACGATCTCGCTCGGGTGCGCCGGAGGGCCGTTCCGGATGCGCTGAGCGAGGAGGTCGACGGCCGTCTTGGCGATCTGGCGGCTGCCGGGATCGATCGTGGTGAGGGAGGGTATCGCGTAGGCGGCGGCGGTGACGTTGTCGAAGCCGACGACCGCGATGTCCTCCGGTACGCGGATGCCGCGAACGTGCAGTGCGTGCAGTGCCCCGAAGGCCAGGGTGTCGTTGAAGCAGAAGACGGCGTCCAGAGGGACGCGGGAGTCGAGCAGCTGCGTCATCGCGACGGCGCCGTCGGCGTGGTGCCACTCGGTGGCGACCGCGACGAGGGCGGGGTCGAACGGGATCGCGTTCGCCTCGAGAGCACCGCGGTATCCGTCCAAGCGGAGTGCTGCGGCGCTGACGGATCCGCCGGCGGGGTTGCTGCCGATCGCGGCGATGCGCCGGTGTTGGCGGTCGATCAGGTACTGCGTGGCGGTGGCCGCGGCGGCTGTGTTCGCCATGGTCACGTGATCGACCGGGCCGTCGAAGATCCTGTCGCCCAGGAGAACGAGTGGGCGGTCCCCGACGAGTACTTTCTCGTCTCCGGGGCCGAGTGCGTGAGGCTGGAAGATCAGTCCGTCCGACAGCTGGCGGCTGGAGCCGGAGAGGACGGCGATCTCGGCGTCTCGGCGCGCTCCGGTCTGCTGGATGATCACGGTCCAGCCGTGCCGCTCGGCCTCCGACATGATGACCGTCGCGAGCTGGCCGAAGTACTCGATCGCGAGATCCGGGATCGCGAGGGTGATGAGCCCGGTCTGGCCGGTGCGCAGTCCGCGCGCGGAGACGTTGAGTTGGTATCCGAGATCGCGGACTGCCTTGAGGACGAGATCGCGGGTCTCGGGTCTGACGTTGGCGTTGCCGCTGAGCACGTTGGAGACCGTGCGAGCGGTGACGCCTGCAGCAGCGCCGACATCGGCCATGGTCACCGGGCGGGTTCGCGATCGCGGCATCGGCATCATCCCTCCCATGAGCGTTCCCCGATCATCCCAGGTCGACGGTCGGCGAGAGGCGCACGGTCACCCAGGCGATGGCGGGGATCCGGAACGAGAGGACGCCGTCGGACAGCGCAACGGCGAGGAGTCGCGGAGTGACGGTGTCGGGGAGCTCCGCCGAGTTTGTCGCGAACGGGTCCTCGTGTCGGAGGATCAGCGCCTCCGTCACGGTGAGGGCGGGGAACGCGGTGAGGTCGACCGTGGTCTCCGTGACGCCGTCGGTCGCGCGGTTGACGATCATCAGGTCGAGGGAGCCGTCGGCGTGTGCCGCTGCGGCGAAGGCGAGGACGGGAGCGGAGTCCTCGCCCTCTCCCGTGCTGTCCGCCTCGACGACGGTCCGGAGCGCGGTCGCGCCGGCGGAACGCCGTGCCTGGGCGAACGGCCAGAAGGTGCTCTGCCGCCAGGCGGGGCCGTCCGGCTCGGTCATGATCGGACCGATGACGTTCACCAGCTGAGCCATGCTCGCTGCACGGACGATGTCGGCTCTGTTGATCATGCTGATGAGCATGTCGCCCACGACGACGGCGTCCGCTGCCGTGTAGCGGTCCTCGAGGAGTCGGGGCGCCTCCTCCCATTCGAGCCCTCCGGCGACGCGCTCGTCGTGGGCGACGAAGTCCCACACGTTCCACTCGTCGAAGGAGATGGCGATCGGACGCTCTGATCGCGTCTGTGCGCGCACCTGTCCGATCGTGTCGGCGATGGCGGTGATGAAGCGATCCATCGCGACGCCGGAGGCGAGGAACGCGGCCAGGTCGCCGTCGTAGCGGAAGTACTGGTGGCAGGACACGAAGTCGACGTGCTCGATCGTGTGCAGCAGTACCTCCTGCTCCCAGGCTCCGAAGGTGGCCATCCGGTCGTTCGAGCTGCCGCAGACGATCAGTTCGAGGCAGGGGTCGAGTGCGCGCATGGCGGCGGCGGTGCGGGCGGCGAGACGCCCGTACTCGTCGGCGCTCAGGTGGCCGATCTGCCACGGCCCGTCCATCTCGTTGCCGATGCACCAGAGACGGATGCCGTGCGCCTCGTCGGCGCCGTTCGCGCGCCGCTCGTCCGAGAGAGTGGTGCCGCCGGGGTGGTTCGCGTACTCCAGCAGGTGCAGGGCCGAGCGGATTCCGTCGGTCCCGAGGTTCAGCGCCATCATCGGCTCGACGCGTGCCGCCCGGCACCAGCGGACGAACTCGTCGACCCCGAAGCGGTTCGGCTCGACGGTGTGCCAGGCAGGATCGAGCCGGACGGGACGGTCCTCGACCGGACCGATGCCGTCGCGCCAGTCGTACGCCGAGACGAAGTTACCGCCCGGGTAGCGGACGGTCGTGACCCCGAGCTCCTCGACGAGCGCGAGGACGTCGGTGCGGAATCCGTCGGCGTCGGCACTCTCGTGCGAAGGATCGAGCAGGCCGCCGTACACGCCTCGGCCCAGGTGCTCCACGAACGATCCGAAGAGCCGCGGATCGATCGTCCCGACCGTGAAGGCGGGGTGCACGATGCCGTGCGCTCGGTGGACGGGGTGCGAGGTCATGGCCATTCCGTTTCATCGATGAACTGGTGCGCACAGTATGCACGCCTCGACCAGCACACCGCGATCCGAAAGGGATGGTGTCGAATGTTGACGGGGTCGGCCCGGCGGCTCTACTATCGCCGACAGCGGTCCTCGATTTCATCGATGAAATGCCTGCACCAGGTGGCCGAGTCAATGAAGACAGTGAAAGCGAGGCACGTCGTGAGGCGTCACAGCACCCGGATCAGCATCGTCGCAGCGGTCACAGCCGCGACTGCGGCCCTTCTTCTCAGCGGCTGCACGCCGTCGTCCGCGGGAGGCGCCTCGGCCGGGAACGGCGGCGACACCTTGACCGTCTGGCACTACTACTCCGTCGACGGCCAGACCGCCGGACTCGAGGAGCTCGCGTCGGACTTCGAATCGACGCACGAGGGGGTCGCGGTCGAGAACGTCTACGTTCCGTTCGACCAGCTGACGAACAAGCTCGTGCAGGCCGCGGGAACGGGCACCGGCCCCGATGTGGTCGTCTACAACGCCGCCGATACCTTCACCCTCACCGAGGCGAAGGCCATCGAGCCGATGAACGAGTGGTGGGACCAGTACGCCGACGCCGGGCAGTTCCCCGACGCCGTCGTGCAGAAGGTCGGCGACGATGTCATGGGCGTGCAGGGCTTCGTGAACCTGATCGGCCTCTGGTACAACCAGGACATCCTCACCGAGCTGGGTGTCGAGGCTCCCACCACGTTCGAGGAGCTCGAGGCGGATCTCGCCTCGGCCACGGCCGCCGGCAAGGACGGCATCACGCTGACCGGCAAGGCGAACTCCGAGGGCGAGTGGCAGGCGTTCCCGTGGCTCTCGCGTGCCGGGTGGGACTACGCCGCACCCGAGCAGCAGCCTCTGCAGGACGCGTTCGCGATGGTGCAGGACTGGACCGCGAAGGGCTACCTGACCAAGGAGGCGGCGACGTGGGACCAGACGGTCCCTTTCCAGCAGTTCGCCGCGGGGAACACGGCCTTCGCCGTCAACGGCAACTGGCAGATCACCTCGGCCGAGAAGGACGCCGCGTTCGAGTACGGGGTCGTGCCGATCCCCGTCGGTGAGGGCGGCTCGGTCTACCTCGGCGGTGAGGTGCAGAACGTGGGCGCCTTCTCCGAGAACAAGGCGCTCGCGCAGGAGTACCTCGAGCAGGAGTTCTTCTCGAAGCAGGGGCAGCTGACGCTGCTCGACGCCTTCGGCTCGATCCCCGCCCGCGCCGACGCGGCTGCCGACGACAAGGTCGGCAGCGATCCGATCCTTTCCCAGTTCGCGGCGATCCTCCAGGACGACGGCCACACCTCGCCCGACCCGGCGATCCCGTCCGAGAACGTCGCGAAGGTGCTGCAGACCGTCGGTGAGTCCTGGAGCGCGGCGGTCGCCGGCAGCGGGACCCCCGAGCAGCTCTCGAGCGACCTGATGACGACCCTGACGCCGCTGCTCCAGCAGTAGCAGACCCCGACGAGAGAATGGAGCGACCGTGAGCAGCACCTCGACCACGACCCGGAGACGATCCGGCGTCGGCGGCGGCCGACTGGGCTTCGCCGCACCGGGAGGAGTGCTGCTCGCGGCGCTGTCGCTCTACCCCATCTACCTGCTGATGAGGATGAGCGTCAGCGAGGTCAGCTCCGGAACCCTCAACGGGGACTGGCCGTTCGTCGGCGTCCAGAACTTCCTCGCGCTGCTCGAGGGCTCCGACCTCGGCGGCGCCACGCTGCGCACCGGGGCCTTCGTGGTCCTGGTCACGGTCGTCGGGGTCGTCGGAGGACTCGGAGCGGCGATCGCCCTCCGGTCCTCCCGACTGGGCAGTGCCTTCCTCCTCGGGATGATGGTGTTCATCTGGGCCATGCCGCCCGTGGTGAACGGCAGCATCTGGAAGTTCCTCCTCGCCGATCAGGGTCTGGTCAACACGCTCGTGCGGGCGACCGGCCTCTCGGCGGAGGGCGTCCCCTTCCTCTACGACGCGAGGTTCGCGCTGCTCTCGGTCGCGATTGTGAACGCCTGGGCCGTCATCCCCTTCAATGCGCTGGTCTTCCGGTCGGCTCTGCTGGGCATCGACCCCGAGATCCTCGAGGCGGCCTCGGTCGACGGCGCGAGCCGCTGGCAGGAGATCCGGAGCATCCTCATCCCCGCGGCGCGGCCGACCGCCGTCATCCTGGCGATCCTGACCGTCGTCTACGCCTTCCGCAGCTTCGACTTCATCTACGTGATGACCGCCGGCGGCCCCGGAGACGCGACGTCCACGCTGCCCTACCTCAGCTACTCCCAGGCCTTCGTCCAGCACGACTACGGACTTGGTTCCGCGACGGGCATCATCGCCCTCGCTATCGTGGCGGTCCTCGCCGTCGTCTACGTCCGATCGACCAGGAGCGAGTCCTGATGAGCACCCTCACCGCCCCCCTGACCCGCCTGCGAGGCGGCGCTGCGACCCGCGTCGCGCGACCGTCCCGCACCCGGGAGCCGGTCGCCTTCACCGTACGCGTGGTGCTCTACGTCCTGTACGGGCTGCCCCTTGTCTGGATCGTGCTCACCTCCCTCAAGCGCCAGGGCGACGTCGTCGGCGGAGCGATCCTCTCGGCGCCCTCCTTCGACGCCTATGCGGAGGCGCTCGCGAACCCCGCCCTCGCGACGGCGCTCGCCCAGTCGGCGCAGATCGCCCTCGGGACCACTGCACTGGTGCTCGCGCTCGGCGTCCCGTTCGCCTACGCGCTGCGCCGCGTCGACGGCGTCGTCGCCGGTCTCGTCCTCGGGCTGCTGATCTTCCTGCAGATGGTGCCGCAGACGGCGAGCATCATCCCTCTGTTCGCGATCTTCAGCAGGCTCGGTCTTCTGGACACCACCGCCGGTCTCGTCCTCGCCGATACGGCGATGTTGCTGCCGTGGGCCGTGCTGCTGCTGCGACCGTTCTTCGCCGCGGTGCCCGACGCCATCGAAGAGGCCGCCTCCATCGACGGGGCCGGTCGGTTGCGCACCTTCTTCGCCGTCGTCGTCCCGATCGTTCGAAACGGCATGGCGACGGTCGGCTCGCTGATCTTCCTCGTCGCCTGGGGCGAGTTCCTCTTCGCGATCAACCTCTTCCTCTCTCCGGTCAACTACCCGATCAGCGCTCTCATCGCGCAGCAGACGTCGGGGTACGGGATCGACTGGCCCGGGCTGATGGCTCTCGCGGTCATCTCCTCGCTGCCGCTGCTGGCCGTCTACGTGCTGTCGTTCCGGCTGCTGCGTGAGGGCCTCGCCGTCGGCAGCGTCAAGTAGCAGTCGTCCTTCCTCTCGTCCCGCGCCACTCTTGAAAGATCCCGTCATGACCTTCTCCCCAGCCCTGCCCGTTGACCCGGCCGCCGGGACCCTGACACCCCTCGCCATCGACCGGGTCCAGCTGGACCCGGAGGGGTTCTGGGGACGTCGGGTCGCCGTCAACGCGACCGCCACCTTCGAGCACAACCTCGGCTGGCTGGAGCGCGCCGGATGGCTGCGCAATTTCGAGCTCGCCGTCGGGGGCGGACTCGCCGAAGGCCGTCGCGGACGCGAGTTCGCCGACTCCGAGGTCTACAAGACCCTCGAAGGGCTCTGCTGGCACACCGCCGGACGTGAGGACCCGGAGACCGAATCGATCATCCGCGCTCTCACCGCCCGCATCGTCAGTGCGCAGGAGAGCGACGGCTATCTCGGCACCCGCTTCGGCCGGCACGGTCAGGCTGAGCGTTACAGCGACCTCGAGTGGGGCCATGAGCTGTACAACGCCGGACACCTCCTCCAGGCCGCGGTCGCGCGACTGCGCACCCACGGTGAGGACGGGTTCACGCAGGCCGCGCGCCGTCTCGCCGACCACATCTGCTCGGAGTTCGGGGCGGACGGCCGCCAGACGGTCTGCGGACATCCGGAGATCGAGGTCGCGCTCACGGAGTTCGCCCGCGCCACGGGGGAGGAGCGCTACCTCGAGCAAGCCCGCGTGTTCTTGGACCGCCGCGGTCACCAGAGCCTGGAAGACGTCGAGTTCGGTCGCGCCTACTTCCAGGACGACGTCCCGATCCGCGAGGCCAAGGTCCTCCGCGGACACGCGGTGCGCGCCCTCTACCTCACGTCCGCGGTGGTCGACGTCGCCGTGGACACTGATGACGCCGAGCTGCTCGCGATCGTCGAGCGGCAGTGGGAGGCCACAGTCGCACGCCGGACCTACATCACCGGTGGAATGGGCTCGCATCACCAGGACGAGGCGTTCGGCGCCGACTTCGAGCTACCCAATGACCGCGCTTACTGCGAGACCTGCGCCGGCGTGGGCTCGATCATGCTCTCGTGGAGGTTGCTGCTCGCCACCGGCCGCCCGCGCTACGCGGACCTGATCGAACGCACTCTGCACAACATCATCGCCACCGCCGTGTCCGAGGACGGCCGCTCCTTCTTCTACGCGAACACCCTCCACCGGCGCGAGCCGGGCGTCGCGTCCTCCCCGGAGGAGCAGTCCAAGCGCGCGGACTCCAGTCAGCGGGCGGCGTGGTTCGACGTCGCCTGCTGCCCCAACAACCTCGCCCGCACCTTCGCCTCGCTGTCCGGCTACCTCGCCACCACCGATGCGAAGGGTGTGCAGCTGCACCAGTACGCGTCCGCCACGATCTCCGCCGCTCTCCTCCAGGGAGACGTCTCGATGGAGGTCTCCAGCGACCTGCCGGAGCGGGGGCGAGTCGCCGTGACCATCACGCGCACACCCGTCGAGCCGTGGACTCTGACGCTGCGGATCCCGACCTGGGCGACGAACGCGGACGTCGTCGTCGTCTCCGCCGGCGGGGATGCTGCCGAGACGCCGACCGGACCGTTCCACGGCACGCTCCACCTCGAACGGCGTTTCCGCGTCGGCGACCGGATCGAACTCGACCTCCCCTTCGAACCCGTCCTCGTGCAGCCCGACGAGAGGATCGATGCCACCCGCGGCACCGTCGCCGTCCAGCACGGACCGGACATCCTCTGCCTCGAGTCCGTCGACCTCCCCGCCGGCGCCCACGTCGACGACATCGCCCTGGACGCCGGAGCGGTCCCGATCGCACGAGAGGGGCGTGTGACTCTCGCCGGCAGCGTCGCCGAACGCGACGAGCACGAATGGCCCTTCTCCAGAATCCCTCGAACCCCGCACCGACGGCCGTTGACCGTGGCGCTCACCCCGTACCGGTCGTGGGGATCCCGAGGTCCCGTGTCGATGCGCATCTGGCTTCCCGTGAACCACTCCTGATTCCCGGGCGAGCTCCCACCGCCGGGCGGATCCTCGCTCCTCTGCGGCGGCCGCCGGTCACCGTATCCGCACTTCGACGAAGAAGGCAGGACATGTCCCTCCTCTCACGCAGAGCCTCTCGGCTGCTCGCGGCACTCACGATCAGCGTCATCGCCGCAGCAGGATCGGTGGTGGTCGGCCAGACCGCCGACGCCGCCACCAGCTACCCCTACACGCTCGCCTCCGACAAGATCCGCGCGAGCTTCGCCGCGGACGGGTCGATGCAGTCGCTCAAGATCGTCGGCGACCTACACGACACCGAATACCTGATGAACCCGGACAGCGCTCCGGAGCAGGCCCGCGAGACGAACAGCAAGTACCGCCAGTGGTTCGGGAACCTGATGTTCTCCTACGCGAACGGCACGGGAGCAGTGTCGACCACCGGTGTCGGCGCGAACCCCTGGAAGACCGCGTGGACCTCCCAGTCGGCCGACGGCCGCACCGTCTCGGCGACGTCGAGCAGTGTGACGGTCACCCACCAGAACTCCACCAACGCGGAAGGCGTGAAGGGCTTCACCGTCACCGAGACGTACTCTCTCGCCTCCGACGGCTCCCTGGTCTGGAAGCAGGACGTCAAGAACACCGCGGCCACGCAGCTCGTCATCGGCGACTGGGGTGTCCCCGTTCCCGGCAACGAGTTATGGAGGCAGGGCGACTCGATCTACGAGACCCGGGTCCTCACACACTCCTACGTGGGTAAGAACGGCTCCTACGTCACTCTCGAGCGTCCCAGCGGCCAGGGCCCGTTCATCGCCATGACCGCCGACACCGCATCCGGCTCCGGCTTCGAGTACCAGGACCGCTGGCGCACCGAGGAAGTCGGCAACACCTCCTGGGCCTGGAACTCGGCGAACGAGAGCTCGAACATCAAGGGCCTCAACATCTACTACCCGCACTCCACCGCGATCCAGAAGACCAACCGCGGCTACCTCAGCTCCACCAGTGTCGCCATCGCGCCGGGCGCGACGAAGAGCTACACCTATCGCATCGGCAAGGTCGATGACGACGCAGCACTCAAGCAGACGATGTTCGATCGAGGGCTGCTCGACACCACGGTCGTCCCCGGACTCATCGTGCCCATCGACCGGCGCGCAGAGATGGCGTTCCGGATCAAGGGCACCATCACGTCAGTCACCGCGCGCAACCGCAACGACCTCAAGGGGTCAGCGCCCACGAACCCCGTCGTGACGTTCTCCCGGAGCAACGGCGACTACCGGATCTACGGGATGACCTTCGACCGCACGCAGCTGGGCGCCAACGACGTCACCGTCTCGTACACGGACCAGACCGGCGCCGCGCGGCAGTCCGTCCTCCAGTTCTCCGTGATCGACAGTGTCGCGGGACTCCTCGACACGCATGCGAAGTTCATGGTCGAGAAGACCCAGTGGAAGCCGTCCGACGGACTCTCCGCGAGCGACATCCGCAACTACACCTTCGACGACTGGATGATGAACGCCCCCGACGGCAGCCTCGCCACCACGACGAACGCCCCTCAGGGCCGCCGCAACGAGTACGCCGGCTACTACGGGCTCGGCGACGACTGGGGACTCCCGCACGGCCAGTTCCTCGCGGAGAAGCTCGTCGCCCTGCCCGACGCCACCCAGATCAAGGCCCTCGACGACTACCTCCAGAAGGCCGTCTGGGAGAACCTGATGGGGAACACGTCGCCCAGCGCCGCGCCGAAGTACACCGTCTACGACTTCTGGGAGCAGGGGAAGCCCGGCAGCCTGAACACCACGCCCGGCTACCGCGGCTACGCCTACCCGCACGTCTACAACACGTTCTTCGGCATGTACAACATCGCCAAGCAGAACCCCTCCGCGATCGCCTACGCCCACCCCGCTCAGTGGTACCTGACGACGGCGTACGGGATCTTCAAGGAGCTCTACGAGGGACCCGTCGCCTACAACTGGGAGACCGGACTCATGGGTGAGCTCTCGACACCCGATCTCATCGCCGCATTGCGCGCCGAGGGACTGGACACGCAGGCCAACGACATCGAAGCGAAGATGGCGATCAAGTACGCCAACTTCTCCTCCAACGCCTACCCCTACGGCTCCGAGTACAGCTACGACAACACGGGGGAGGAGGCGGTCTACACCCTCGCCAAGCTCAATGTGAACGACGACAAGACGAACGCCCTGCGCGTCATGCGCGACATCGTCGCCAAGACGGAGGCCGCCCGCGGACGCATGCCCGTCTGGTACTGGTACTCCGACCCCACCACCATCACGGGCGAGAACTGGTGGCAGTTCCAGTACAGCGCCTCCCTCGCCGGCTACACGATGGACGACTACATCAACCACACCGCAGCACTAGAGACCGGAACCACGGCCATCACCGCCGCGCGCCGCGCCGAGCTGCAGCGCCTGAACTACGCCGGCAAGGTCGCAGGACTCGCGACCATCAACTCCGGCCAGATCAGCAACGCGCCGGCCAACATCGGAGCCGCATCGTGGTCGTACCAGGCCGAGCGCGGCAACCTCGGCACCCTCGGGGTCGGCGGAGGCGCGAACGTCAAGCTGAACAACGGCTGGCGGGGCATGACCGGCGAGAGCGATCTCGGACTGTGGGGCACCCTGCAGACCCTCAGCGCCGACGTCGTCACCGATGACCCGATCTTCGGAGTCGTCGGATACGGAGCGGACGTCTCGCGGGACGCCTACTCCACCACCGTCATCCCGAAGGACGGCCTGCAGCGCCGCCTCAACCTGGTGACCCAGCAGCTGTCGGTCGACCTCGAGAACGACGCCTACTCGCAGGCGATCGTCGGCTCGAACAGCGCCGACCTGCGCCTGGACATGCTCAACCGCACCGGCACCGCACACTCCGGCATCGCGGAGGTCAGCGGCCTCGCGCAGGGCAGCTACGCGGTCATCGTGAACGGCGTGCGCCAGCGCACCGTCAACGTCTACCGGCCCGCCTCTCTCGCGGGAACGCTTCCCGCGCCGGTCCGCGTCCCGTTCGATGCGCCCGCCGGCAGCACGTACATCGTCCACCTGGTCTCGACCGCCCCGGGCGCGAATGCGGCGCCGACCGTCAACGCCGGACCCGACCAGGCCGGGCTGTCCCTCGGACTCGATCCGATCCAGCTCAGCGGATCCGCCTCCGACGACGGACTCGGCTCGCCGAACGGAACCCTGACGACGCAGTGGAGCGTGCAGTCTGCTCCTGCCGGTGCCACCGCGACCTTCGCGTGGCCGACTGCTCGCCGCACGTCTGCGTCGGTGAGTACCGCCGGCAGCTACGTGTTCGCACTCCGGGCAAGCGACGGCGTCCTTGCGACCACCGACACGGTGTCCGTGACCGTTCAAGCCCTGCAGCCGCTCCCGGCCGACTGGGTGACCTACACCTTCGACTCATCGTCGAACGGCACCGTCCCCGACGCCTCCGGCAACGGCAACGCGCTCGCGCTCAAGGGGACGGCGGCAACCTCCACCGACGGCACGGCGAGCGTGCTGCGGCTGAACGGAAGCGACGGGGCCTTCGCCCAGCTGCCGTCGGACATCCTGTCACGCTCGAAGGACCTGACCATCTCGATGAGGGTGAAGGTCGATTCGATCTCCACCTTCAGCCGGCTGTTCGACTTCGGCAGCAGCACCCAGAAGTACGTGTTCCTCACGCCGAAGTCGACTGACGGGAAGCTAGGGCTCGCCCTCACGACCTCCGGTAATGGAGCGGAGACACGGATCTCGACGAACTTCACGATGCCCGCTGGGCAGTGGACCGACATCAAGGTGACCTTCAAGGCGAATACGAACGGCACGACGACGGGAACGATCTTCGCCAACGGAGTGCAGGTCGGGCAGAACACCGCCATGCCGCTCGCTCCGAAGGACCTAGGCCGCACCAGCGGCAACTTCCTCGGCAAGTCGCAGTTCCCCGACCCGTACCTCGCCGGCAGCTTCGACAGCTTCGAGATCGACGGAGTCGTGCGCTAACGACACCCGTAAGACCAGCGCTGAACCGCTCGTCGCCCCCTCCTCACGCGGCGACGAGCGGTTCAGCACCTCTTCCCGCGCACAACTTCTGCGCATCAGCCCTCGCCCGCTGGCGCCACCGAGGGGCGAGCTGGTTGAGGTTGCTCGAGACGTACCCGATCGTGCTGCGGATGTTCATCAGATCCGCGGCAACTGACTTGAACTCCGCGTCCGTGATGACCGCGTCCTCGGCCGTCGCGGACTCGAACGGGGAAGTGCGACGCCCGCAGCGGGTCGAGCAGGCTGTCGCCGGCGACTACTCGCCGTCCTTCGCCCTCGCGCTGATGCAGAAGGACGCGGGGCTGATCCAGGCCTACGCGGACAGCGTCGGCGCACCCGTCCCCGGCGTCGCGACGGCCCGCCACTACATCGACGAGGCGATGGCCGCCGGCTTCGGCGGGGAGAACGCCTCGGCGCTGATCAAGGCGATCGCCGCGGAGGCCGACGTCGACCTGACCCGGCGCTGACCCTCCGCCCCGGGGTGCCCCTGCCCGGCCGTGACGGCCGCCGCAGGGGCTCCCCCGGCACCCTCCCCGTCCCGGCCGCGCCGCGTGCTTCACTGGAGGGATGACCACGCGTGACGACCACATCGCCGACTTCGCCGAGTTCCTGACCGCCTCCCCCTCCTCGTACCACGCGGCCGCCGAGGCGGCACGTCGCCTCGAGGGAGCCGGATTCACGGGGCTGGACGAGACGCAGGCGTGGCCTGCGGGGCCCGGCCGGTACTACGTCGTCCGCGACGGCGCGATCATCGCCTGGCACCTGCCCGAGGGCTCCGGGGCGACCACGCCCTTCCGCATCCTGGGCGCCCACACCGACTCCCCCGGCTTCATGCTCAAGCCCCGGCCGACGATCGGCTCGAAGGGCTGGCTGCAGGCCGGCGTCGAGATCTACGGCGGCCCGCTGCTCAACTCCTGGCTCGACCGCGAGCTCGAGCTGGCCGGGCGCGTGGTCACCCGCGACGGCTCGACGCGCCTGCTCCGGACCGGCCCGCTGCTGCGGATCCCGCAGCTCGCGATCCACCTCGACCGCACGGCGAACGAGGGACTCACCCTCGACCGCCAGAAGCACACCGTCCCCGTGTTCGGCATCGGCGACGCCTCCGAGGTCGACCTGCTCCAGCTGCTCGCCGCGCACGCCGGGCTCGACGACGCCTCCGACATCGCCGGCTACGACCTGCTCACCGCCGACACGCAGGCGCCGCGCCGCTTCGGCCTCGACGAGATGTTCCTCGCCGCCGGTCGGATGGACGACCTCAGCTCCGTGCACGCCGGCCTCGTCGCACTCCTCGCGGCGAGCGCCGATCCCGCGGCGCCGCCCGCGCACATCAGCGTGCTCGCCGCCTTCGACCACGAGGAGCTCGGCTCGGCGAGCCGGTCCGGAGCGAGCGGGCCGTTCCTCGAGGACGTCCTCTCGCGCATCGGCACGGCCCTCGGCGCCGGCGTCGACGAGCGCGCCCGGGCGATCGCCGCCTCCTGGTGCCTCTCGGCCGACGCGGGCCACTCCGTGCACCCCAACTACTCCGAGAAGCACGATCCCGCGAACCAGCCGGTGGCCGGGAAGGGGCCGCTGCTCAAGATCAACGCGACGCAGCGCTACGCGACGGATGCGCGCGGCGCGGCGCTGTGGGCGGGCGTCTGCGAGCGCGCCGGGGTCGGGTACCAGGAGTTCGTCTCGAACAACTCGGTGCCGTGCGGATCCACGATCGGCCCGCTGACCGCGACCCGGCTCGGCATCTCCACGGTCGACGTGGGAGTGCCGCTGCTCTCGATGCACTCGGCGCGCGAGCTCGCCCACGTGGACGACCTGGTCGCCCTGACCGCGGCGATCGAGGCGTTCTTCACTCCCTGAGCCGGGTCCGGCGCGATCGGGGTCCGCGGCGCCGCGCATTGTGCGGGCGGACCCTGCGACCCCGCGCAACCGCCAGGCGGACCCCCGGCTCCGCTCAGTCGCCGGGCGGCCGCCGGCGCTGCTGCTTCGTCTCGGAGCGCTGCTGCTTCGCGGCGAGCCGGCGGCGGGTGGAGCCGCGCGTGGGCCGGGTCGGGCGCCGCGGGGCGGAGGGCGGCGCGAGGGCCGCGGTGATGATCCCGCGGAGCATCTCGAGGGCCGTCTCGCGGTTGCGCAGCTGCGAGCGCTCCTGCGCCACCGTGACGGTGACCGCTCCGGAGACGAGCCGCCTCCCGAGGCGCTCGAGCAGGCGCGCGCGCTGCTCGTCCGAGAGGGCCGTCGACTCCTCGACGCTCCAGGTGAGCTGCACGCGGCTGTCGGAGGTGTTCACGTGCTGCCCGCCGGGCCCGGAGGAGCGCGAGAACCGCCACTGCAGCTCCGATGCGGGGACGACGAGCCCCGGCCGCACCTCGAGATCCATGCGGCAAGCCTGGCACGCGCCCACCCCGGAGCGGGAGCGCCGGCGATCCGCTCCCGGGTGCGGTGTCCTCTTCCGGACGTGTCCGCTACAGGCTCTTGTCCCCGCAGTGGTCACGTCCGGACCCTGGAGAGGTGCCCGGGCGGGCGCGTCGGCCGACTCCTCACTGCCACCCGAAGGCGTCGAGGGGTCGGCCGCACGGCTCGGTCCCGCGGGAGCTCAATCGCGCGGCACCGTCTCGGCGAGGTCGATCTCGCCGTCGTCCAGCGCTCCCGGCTCGAGCGCCTCCGGATCGTCGAGCACCGACTCGCCGGCACCGGCGTCGCCGTCGCGGGTGCGCGAGTCCGCCGCCCACGCCGTGCCGAGCGCGAAGAGCGTCGCCACTCCGTAGTGCTCCATCGCGGCGGCCACGCGGCGGCGGCCGGTCCGAGGGTTCATGCCGAGCCGGTGCGACGCGGTCTCGAGCGTGACGCCCTGGCGCATCAGCCGGAGCAGCGGCAGCCAGCTCTGGTCGACGGCGCCGATCGGAGCGGCCTGCCGCCACAGCACCTCGAAGTACGACTCGACCAGCCCCGCCAGCGCCGCGTGGCGCACGCCGAGCACGCTGGTCGGCTTCGTCTCACCCCACTCGAACGGGACGGCGAGGTGGTCGCCGTCGACCCAGAACCAGCTCGGCGGGCTCTCGAGGAGCCGGTACTCGACGCCCGCCGCCTGGTACGCCTCCACCCGGGCGAGCACCCGGGGGTCGCGCGCGCCGGCGGCCGGCATGATGACGCGCACCCGGTCCTTCGCCGCGAGCGCGTGCCCGAAGCGGATCGCCCGCTCCGTCGGCGGATCGAGGAACCGCTCCACGTTCGGGAGCACCGCCACGAGCGAGCCGGAGTCGCGGCGGACGAGGTCGAACCAGAGGTCCTCGGACGCGTGCGGCCCGTGACGGAGGAGGGTCGGCACCGGATCCGTCGTGTCCTCGCCGACCCGCCAGGCGCCGAGCAGCATCGGCAGGCCCGCGACGACGCGCTCGATCCCGTCCAGGGACTCCCTGCCCGCCCGCCGCGCCGACTCGGTGTGCCGGGCGATGGCCGCGGCCGCCCACTCCATCGGCGCCGGGAAGTCGAGCTGCTCGCCCTCGCCGCCCATGAGCCCCCGGCCGCGGAGCCGCTCGATCGCCGCAGCGACCTCGGCCTCGTCGATGTGGGTCAGCTCCGCCGCGTCGGCCAGCGTCGCCGGCCGTCCCCGCAGCAGCGCAGCCAGGAGTCCGTCGTCGTCCATGCGTCTCCTTCGCCGTGGGCCGTCACCCGAGGGTGCCGTCTCCGCGGTCGAGGAGCAAGGGACGCGCGGCGGACGGCGGGGAGCGGCCAGGCGGGGGCGGGGGATGAACTCGTGACGAGCACGGCCCTCGGCTCACCTGAGGACTTCCAGCGGAGACCTTCTTCTTCGCTCTCGATCGCACTCTTTCGCAGTGGCGGCTCGTCACCGGGAAGGCGGTGGTCACTGCGGACGTCCGGGATCGATCAGGAGCGCGGTACTGCGGTCACTCGGACAGCAGCGGGATCGAGCGGCCCAGGCGCCTGCCGTACTCGGCGATGGCGCGGCCGACGGGGAGCCGCTCGGCCTCGTAGCGCTGGAGCGCCTCGTCGACCGGGTGCCGCGCGAGGGAGCCGGCGAGGGCCAGCGCGTCGCCCGCCGCCTTGGCCGCACCCATGGCCGTTTGCGGCCTTACCGTCACGGCGGCGTCACCGAGGAGGGCGACCCGGCCGCGGACCGTCCGCGGCGGGACGTAGTCGACGATCGCCTGCAGGAAGGGCTGCGGCTCGGCCAGGACGGCAGCCGCGAAGGGCGGCGGCAGGCGGTCGACCGCGTCCTCCTCGAGCCGACGGCGGAGATCGGGAGCGAGATCGCCGGGCGCGAGGGACACGCTCTCCGGCGGACGGCCCGACGACGTCATCACTCCGCGGAGGGCGTCCTCCGAGAGGGGCCGGTACCAGACCCAGTTGTAGCGCCGGCGGCCGGGCTCCACCTCGCCGGCGGGTCCGGGGACGAGGTAGCCGAGCATGTGCTCGCCGGGCGCGGTGTAGAAGGCGAAGCGCCCGAGCAGAGTCGCCGCGGCCTCGGCGGGGAGCGCCGACTCCGGGATCAGCCCGCGCCAGGTCGAGTAGCCGGCGTAGCGGTTCCCCCGCGCCTCGGGCGCGACCGCCGCGCGCACGACGGATCCGAGTCCGTCGGCTCCGAAGACGACGTCGAACTCCACGCCGCTCCCGTCGCGCAGCTCGACGACGACCGGGTCCGTCCCGGTCGAGGGGCGCACCCCGGCGACGGCATGGCCGAGGAGGTAGCGGTCGGCGGGGATCCGCGAGCGGAGCTTGTCGTAGAGGTGGTCCCACGACACCTGCGTCTGCGGGGAGGGGTCGCGGCCGATCACGCGCCCGGAGCGGTCGAGGGTGATCCGCTCGTGCGCGACGACGCCGACCCGCGCCTCGTCGTCGCGGCCGATCGCGTGCAGGAGGTCGATCAGGTCCTGCTGGGCCACCAGCCCGGCTCCCCGCCGCGACAGGCCTGTCGCCGACCGCTCGAGGACCGTCGCGCGGTGCCCGTCGCGGACGAGCAGGGCCGCGGCGAACAGTCCGCCGATCGAGCCGCCGACGATCCCGACGTCGAGCGGGCGCACCGCTCCTCCTGCTGCTATGAGCGCGACCGTACCGGCGAGCGGGCGGCGCCCGTTCCTACAGACGGCGGAACAGCGCCCCTCAGGCGCGGTCGTCCGCCCGGAGCGACCGGATCATCCCGCGGAGCAGGCGCGCCGCCGCCTGCCGCTCCTCCTCCGCGAGCTCCTCCAGCATCCGCAGCTCCACCCCGCGGACGGCGGCGGACGCCTCGGCCAGGCTCCGGCGTCCGCGCTCCGTGAGCCTGGCGGGGAGCGCCTTGCCGACCGGAGCAGCGTCGGGGCGGGTGACGACGCCGTCGCGCTCCAGAGTCTGCAGCAGGACGTTCATCGACTGCCGGGTGACGAAGGCGCCCCGCGCGAGCTCCGAGTTCGAGAGGCCCGGCCGCTGGGCGAGGAGCTCGAGGCAGGAGTAGTGGGTGACCGTCATCCCGAGCGGGCGCAGCACGGCCTCCATCGCCGCGCGCAGGGCGCTCGACGCCTCCTTGAGGAGGTAGCCGAGCGAGGTCTCGAGGTCGATGCCGTCTTGACTCATGTCAGTATTCTGACATACGCTCCTGTGTGTCAGAAATCTGACACAACCGAGGAGGAACCCCATGCCCGTCACCGGCCCCGACTTCGTCTCGCTCCAGGTCCGCGACCTCGCGGCGTCCCAGGCGTTCTACGAGCAGTACCTCGGCCTGGTCCGCTCGCCCGCCGGCCCGCCGCACGCCGTCGTCTTCGCGACGACTCCGATCGCCTTCGCCCTGCGCGACCTCGCGCCCGGCACCGACCTCGACGCCGCCTCCCGCCCCGGTGTGGGCGCCGCGATCTGGCTGCACGCGACCGGCGTGCAGGAGATCCACGACGCGCTCGTCGCCGACGGGCACCCCGTCGTCGCGGCTCCGATCGACGGCCCGTTCGGGCGCACCTTCACCTTCGCCGACCCGGACGGCTACCACGTCACCCTGCACGACCGCGCCTGAGCGGGACGGTGCGGACCGCGCCTGAGCTGAGCGGGGCAGAGCGGGACGGGACGGGGCAGAGCGCCTCAGCCCATCGCGCGCAGCTGGGCGGCGAAGAGGTGCAGCGAGCGGTCGACCTCGGGCAGCGCCGGCGTCCGGTTGAGGTGCCCGTGGGGCATGCCTACGGCCAGGTGCCCGGTCACGGCGACGCCCGCCTCCGCGAGCTGGCGCAGGAGCAGCTCGGCCGACCCCCGCAGCTCGTCGTACTCGTTCACGAGGACCGTGACCGGAGGCAGACCCGCCAGCGGCGCGGAGCCGGGCAGCGCCTCGACGGGGAGGTCGGAGATCCGCCCGAGGTAGGTGCGCACCATGCCCTCGATGCTCGACGGAGGAAAGCGGAGGACGGGCGGCAGCTCACGCAGCTCGGCCGCGATCGCGTCGTCGACGGCGGGGTTGGGGAAGTGGGCGAAGGGGTAGGCCAGGAGCACGTGCTCCGGCAGCCGCGCACCGGCGTCGCGCTCGCGGAGGACCGCGCCGAGTGCCAGGGCCGCTCCCGCGCTCGCGCCGCCGATCGCGACGGGCGTGGATCCGGACTCCGTGCTGCGGAGGTGCCGCCAGGCGGCGTGCACGTCGTCGAGCGGGACGGGGTAGCGGACGTCGGGGCCGGCGAGCCGGTAGTCGACGGAGACGACCCGGGCCCGCGCCCGGTGCGCGAGCTCCGCCGCGACGACGTGCGACTCGCGCATGTCGATGCTCCCGGCGGCGAACCCTCCTCCGTGCACCCAGAGCAGAGCGCGCTCGGGCGCGGCGGGCGAGTACACGCGCAGCGGGACCGGTCCGTGCGGGCCGGACGCCGTCTCCGTGACGACGTCGATCCCCTCGGGCAGCGACCAGGGCCCCGGATCCTCCTCGAACGCGGCCATGCGGGCGGTCTGCTCGGCGTCGAGCGGATACGCGAGGCCGGCCAGGAGGGGCAGCCGGGCGGCGAGGTACGGATCGAGCGGCATCGGCGCCTCCTGCGGGGTCGGGGTCGCGGACCACGCTAGCCCGGCCGCGGGTCCTCGAGCGGCGCCTACTCAGCCGCGTCTCTGCAGGAGCATCACGCCGTCCAGGAGCACGGCTGCCGTGCCGTCGGGAGCGGTCACGGCGCGCTCCCTCGTCTCGACGAGCTCCGCGGTCCACTCGGCGGGGTCGAGGGCCAGCTCGGCGAGCTCCTCCTCGGGGCCGACGAGGTGCATCGCTCCGTGGCGGTGGTCGTCGCCGCTCGCCCACGGCGGGGGCGCGGCGTGCGAGACGACGGCGAGGCGGCCGCCGGGAGCGACGACGGAGGCCGCCCGCCGCAGCACGTCGATCCGCGGAAACTCGGCCATCGAGTGCAGGAAGCTCGCCGTCACCAGATCGAACTCCCCCACGACCGGCCAGTCCTCGGCGAGGTCGGCCTGCACGAAGTCCACATCGGCGCCCCGCTCGGCCGCGGCCGCGCGCGCCCGGCCCAACGCCGTCTCGGAGAGGTCGAGCCCGGTGACGCGCCAGCCGAGCGACGCCAGCCACAGCGCGTCCGCCCCCTCGCCGGCGCCGAGGTCGAGGGCGCGGCCCGGCGGCACCGGACCGACCAGCCCGACCAGCGTCGCGTTCGGCCGGCCCGACCAGATCCGATCGGAGTCGGCGTAGCGCGCCTCCCACTGCTCGCGTGCGGTGCTCATGCTGCTCCTCGTCCCCGGGCGCAGGGGCACCCGCGTCGAGGATGCCGCGCCGCCGCTCCGGCCGCCAGCCGTCGTGCCGAACCGGCACGGGCACCCGTCCCGCGGACGACACGTCCGGACGGAGCCGCGGCGCCGCGCGGACCCGCCGGACGCACTTCCCCGACACGCCCCGCGCCGATTAGCGTCGGTGCATGGCCCTCCGACTCGAAGAGATCATCGTCGACTGCACCGACTTCCGGACCCTCGGGCACTGGTGGCAGGAGGCGCTCGGCTGGGACGTCGTGGACGAGGACGAGGACGGCATCGAGCTGCTCGCCCCGTCGGGCCGCGGGCCGAGCCTGCTCTTCCTCGACGTACCCGAGCGCAAGACCGTGAAGAACCGCCTGCACCTGGATTTCGTGCCGGACGACCAGGAGGCGGAGGTCGCGCGGCTGGTCGGCCTGGGGGCGACGCGGTCCGACGTCGGGCAGGGCGAGCAGTCCTGGGTCGTGCTCGCCGACCCGGAGGGCAACGAGTTCTGCATCCTCTCGGCGCGGGAGTGAGAGCGCTTCCACTTTCCAGGACGGTTGTCGGGAAAGCGCTTCCATGCGCATGCATCGAAAAAGATTCTGAAATGTCAAGGGTAGAACGATCGTTCTCGACTCCCTAGCATCGCCTCCGACGCGTTTCCCGACCGGGAGCGCGCGGAGCCGAGGAGTCACCGTGACCACCTACGACAGACCCGTCGCCGCCGTCGGCATGACGCAGTCGCAGCAGCAGGGCGAGCTGCTCGCCGGCCGCGCCCTCGAGAACCGCGCCTTCGGCCTCTACGCGTACGCCTACCGCCTCACGCTGTCGGACTCCGCGGCGAGCGCCGCCCTCCGCCACGCGGCGGTCACCGTCCGCAGCGGACGGCCGCAGGGACTCGACGACACGGGCGCCCTCGACCTGATGCGCTCCGAGGTCGGGCGCGCGAGCGTGCAGCGCGGCGGCTCCGCGATGGAGCGCACCGAGCAGGCCCCGCCGGCGATCCGCGAGGACGACCTGCTGCGCTCGGGCTTCCACCGCCGCCTGCACGCCCTGCCGACGCTCGAGCGCCAGGCCTGGCTGCTCCGGCACACCGGCGGCCACGACGTCGACGCGATCGCGGCGATGCTGCAGGAGCCGGCGGAGCGCATCCGCTCGGCCCTCGCCTCGGCCGCCCGCACGCTGGTCGAGGGCGAGCTGGCCGAGAGCGAGTCCGCGGAGTAGCGCGGCACGAGGTGCCCGAGAGACGCCGGGTCCAGCCGGCGGCGCCCCTCAGGCGTCTGGGACCCGGCCGCGACTCGGCGCGACCGGGAGGACGGGGTCAGTCGAGGTAGTCGATGTCGTCCCACGGCTGGTGGACGTCACCGGTGTCGCGGTCGTCGTCCGGCACCTCGAGCTCCTCGAAGATCACCGGAACACCCGTCGAGATCAGGACGCTGACCTGGCGGTTGCCCACGATCACGAAGTCGACGAGGCCTCCTCCGGCCTGCGTCGCCTCGGTCGCCGACCGCTTCAGCTCGGCGACGTCGGTCCCCTGGGACAGCCCGTAGGTCTTGCCCTCGATGGTGACGGTGGTGCGGATCATGTGGCGCTGCTGCTCCTCGGCTCGATGGGTTCAGCGTACGAATCGCGACAGAGCGCTGCCAGGCCTTGCGGTGGAGGCCCGCGGCTGCCACGGGTGAAGGGGCCGGCTGAGGCGAGCGGCGTCCGGAGCCGAGGCGGGAAGCAGCGTGACGGGCCGCTCGGGCGGATCCGCCGCTCCTGACCTCGGTTCCGGACACCGGGCGGCGGAGTCAACCGGGCGCGCTCCACGGAGCTCCCGCCGTAGCGTGGAACCTGTCCGCACGTTCCGCATCCGGCGACAAGGAGGATCCGATGACCGAGAAGAACACTCCCGAGGACCCGCAGACCACCGACCCCGAGCACGTCGACCCCGAGACGGCCACCGACCCCGAGGGCGACCCGGTCGAGAACCCGTCGGGCTGACGCCCGCACCGGAACGGCCCGCGGCCACCGGGACACCGCTGAGAAGGCGGAGTCCCGGGGGTCGCGGGCCGTTCCCGTGTCCGGCGCCGCCATACTGACGGAGTGCAGGCCGAGGACGATGAGCGCAGGGATCTCGAGCGGATCCTGTCGGCCCGACCCCGCGACGACGGCGCCGACCGGGACGAGCGGCGCGAGGCGCTGCGACGGCTCGGCGAGCTGGAGGCGGAGGACGCTCCTCCCGGAGTGACGGGATCCGGCGCTCAGACCGGCGCCGCGCCGTCCGGAGCGCAGCCGGGCGCGGCGCATCCCGGGACGGCGACCGGCTCGCGTGCCCCCCTGCCGGCGACCGCACTCCCGCTGTCGGCGACCGCCGGCTCCGAGACTGCGGAGTCGCCCGCCGAGCACCCCGACCGGCCGGCCCCGCGGACGCCGCACCCCCGCCGCCGCCGCCTCGTGCTCGCCGCCGCGATCGTCGGCAGTGCCGCGGTCGGCGCGATCGTCCCCACTGCGCTCCTCCTCCCTCCGCCCGCGGACCCCGTCGCCCCGCCGACCGCCTCCGCGGATCCCGCCGACCGCTTCGCCGCGCTCGTCGAGGGCTGGGAGCCGACCACCGACGTCCCGCCGGGTCTCGCCCTGCTCGCCGGGGAGGCCGTCGTCTACGGCTCCGGGTTCGACACCGCCGAGAACGACCGCCTGCTGATCACCGAGCCGAACGGCACCACGGTGTGCCTCGCCGTGCAGCGCCCGGACGCGTCCTTCTTCGCCGGCTGCACCGGCTCGGAGGCGTTCTTCGCCGGGGAGCCCCTCCGGGTCAGCGGCACGACGCTCCGCAGCGGCGCCCCGGTGTACACGCAGATCCTGCTCCGCCCGGACGGGACGATCGAGGGCGGCTACCAGCTGGTGCCGGAGCCGCCGCAGCCCGAGGCGGAGGAGTCCGGAACGGTGGAGTCCGGGTCACCGGACCCCGCGACCAGCGAGCCCTGAACCGCCGGGCCCGCGACCAGCGAGCCGTGAGCCTGCGACCAGTGAGCCGCTAGGCGCGCGTCGCCTCCGCCGCGTCCGCGATCACCTCGGCCGCGGACGCCGTCCGCTCCCACACCGCGCGCTGCCGCTCGGCGCCCGTGCCCCGCGCCAGGACCCGCTCGACGCCGCACGCCGCGACCTCCTCGTCGCCCGACTCCGCCAGCGCCCGACCCGCGTGGTCGAGCAGGCGCGCCAGTACCGCGGGGGCGGGGGCCGGGCAGCCGTCGACCGGATCGATCAGGTCGCCGGTCGTGCCGTGGCGGCTCGCCAGCCACGAGGAGACGGCGATCACCGGAGTCGGCAGCGGCACGGGCGGGACCCCGGCGCCCGCGTCGCGCACGGCCGTCTCGGCGAGCGCCCGGATCAGGACGGCGATCAGCGCCGAGTCCTCCGCGTGCAGCGGGACGTCGGCGATGCGCACCTCGACGGTCGGGTGCGCGCGGGAGAGACGGGCGTCGAAGTAGAGCATGCCCTCGTCCAGCAGCACGCCGCAGGAGGTGAGGGAGGCGACGACGCTCCGGTACTGCTCGACGTCGCCCCAGATCCCGACCGGGCCGGCGGTGGGCCAGCGCCCCCACGACTGGTAGCGCCAGCTGGCGAAGCCGGTGTCGACGCCGGCGCTCAGCGGGGAGTTGGTGCTCAGGGCGAGGAGGGCGGGCAGCCAGCCGCGCAGCCGGTCGAGGACCGCGATCCCCTCCTCCGGCGACCCGATCCCGACATGGACGTGCAGGCCACAGGTGAACTGCTCGCGGGCGACGAGGCCGAAGCGCTCGGCCATCCGGTCGTAGCGCTCGTCGGCCGAGAGGTGCGGCTCGAACGCGGCGGGGCTGGTCGCGACCGCGACGGCGCGGGCGCCGACCTCGCGGGCGGAGTCGTCGGCCAGGCGGCGGCCCTCGCGCAGCCCGGCCAGCAACGCGTCGTGCGTGCGGGCGGGAGCGCCGACCGCCTCGATCTGCTCCGCCTTGAGCTCGGCGGCCAGGGCGACCGCCGCGGAGCCGCGGACGGAGCCGAGCAGCAGCGGCGCCGCGGGCGTCGGGAGGAACATGCCGGCGTCGACGAGGAGGTACTCCTCCTCCACCCCGAAGGTGCGGGCGCTCATCGGAGCGCCTTCCGCTCGAGTCCCCCGCCGCAGCCCACCCGGTCATCCCACCGTGCCGGGCGCCCGCCGGGCAACCGTCCTCGGCCGATGTTCAGCGTCGGGACGCCCGCGACGCCGGTCCGCGGGCGGGCTGTCAAGGCCGGGTGCAGCGGGGCGCGGAGCGGCAGGATCGGAGCACACCCAGAACCGGAGGTCCCCGTGCCCGACAGCACTCCCGAGCAGGCCGAGTACGACGTCGCCGTCATCGGCGCAGGACCCGCGGGGACGGCCGCCGCCCTCCGCGCCGCGGAGCTGGGAGCGCGCGTCGTCGTGCTCGAGGCCGCGCGCGTCGGCGGCACCTGCGTCAACACCGGCTGCGTGCCCACCCGCGTCCTCGCGAAGACGGCGCGGATGATGCGCGAGACCCGCTCCGCCGGCGACTACGGGATCGAGATCGGCACTCCCGTCCTCGACTGGGCCGCGACCGTGCGCCACGTGCACGAGCGCGTCGACCTGGTGCGCTCGATCAAGCGCGAGGCGCAGCGGTTCGAGGAGGCGGGGGTCGACCTGATCCACGAGGGCCGCGCCCGCTTCGTCGACGAGAGCACCCTCGTGCTCGACAGCGGGCGGCGGATCCGCGCGCGCTCGATCATGGTCTGCGTCGGCGGGCACTCGCGGCGGCTGCCGATCCCGGGCGCCGAGCTCGCGACCGTGCCGGAGGACGTGCTCGGGCTGACCGAGCTGCCGCGCCGCGTCGCCGTGATCGGCGGCGGCAACACGGGCGCCCAGCTCGTCACCGTCTTCAACGCCTTCGGCTCCGAGGTGACGCTCCTCGACGTCGCCCCGCGGATCCTGATGACCTCCGACTCCAGCATCTCCGAGCACGTCGGCGCCGCCTTCGAGCGCCAGGGCGTCCGCGTCCGCACAGGGATCGAGACGGTGTCGGGCATCGAGCGGCAGGACGACGGCTCGCTCGCGATCGCGTGGCGCGAGGGCGGCGAGGACCGCACGGCCGAGGTCGACGCGGTGATCATGGCCACCGGCTGGCCCGCCGACGTCGAGGACCTCGGACTCGAGAACGCGGGCATCGAGGTCGTCCGCTCGGCGATCCCCGCCGACCAGTACTTCCGCACCGTCGTGCCGCACATCTTCGCGGTCGGCGACGCGAACGGGCGCGACATGCTCGTCCAGGCGGCGCAGTTCGAGGCGGAGGCCGCCGCCGAGAACGCGGTGCTCGGCGCGAACCGGCGCACGCCCCAGTTCCTCCTGCCCGCGGGCGGATTCACGGACCCTGACTACGCGGGCGTCGGCTTCACGCAGGAGCAGGCCCGCGAGCGCGACCCGCAGTGCGTCGTCGCCTCGGTGCCGTTCTCCAATTTGGACCGCGCCGTCATCGACGACCGCGAGAACGGGTTCCTCACGCTGATCGCCGACCGGCGCCGCGAGCTGCTGCTCGGCGCGCACGCGGTCGGCGAGAACGCGATCGAGGTCGTGCAGTCGGTGACCACGGCGATGGCGGCCGGAGTCGACCTCGCGACCCTCGCGAACGTCCGCTTCGCCTACCCCACCTACAGCGCGGTGATCGGGATGGCGGCGCGCGCCCTGCTGGCCGAGCCGGCGCGCCCGACCGAGCTGGACTGACGCGCTACCCGATCCTCGGAGGCGGCGCCAGCCCCGAACCGGCGGCCCGCCGCCTCCGAACCACTGGAGACGGGCACTCCGCCCGCCCCGCCGAGAGGAACCCCTGTGCCGATCCCCGCTGTCGACTACAACCACGTCCGACTCACCGTCCGCGACATCGCCGTCTCGCGCCCCTTCTACGACTCCGTCTTCGGCTTCGACGTCGCCTTCGAGGCGCCGCCGGCCGACGCGTCGCCGGAGGAGAAGGAGCAGCTGGCGTTCGTGTTCGGCGGGGTGATCTACCAGTTCCCGGGCGGACTGCTCGGCCTGCGCCCCGTCGCGGCCGGCGACGACCGCTTCGACGAGGACCGGGTCGGGCTCGACCACGTCAGCTTCACCGTCCCCGACCTCGACGCGCTGAAGGCCGCCGCGGCCGTGCTCGACGACCTCGGCATCGCCCACGAGCCGATCAAGGACGCCGGCGGCATGAGCCTCCTCGAGTTCCGCGACCCCGACAACATCGCGCTCGAGATCACGTCCCCGAGCTGATCGGAGCAGCGCGCGTATCGAGATCTCCACGCACGAACGGGCAGGTCTCGATACGCCGCTTCGGGCTACTCGACCAGCAGAAGTCCCCGACATGCTGATCGAGTAGCGCGCACCGCGCGCGTCTCGACATCCCCGCGCACGCCCGGAGAAGCGGACTACGGACGCCGTCGACGGTACGGGGTCGTCGTCGACACCCGGACGAGGCCCGCGCGCTCCAGGATGGGCCGCGAGTACTCGGTCGAGTCGCTGTGCACGAGGGTCTTCCCGAGTGCCTGTGCGGAGGCGGCGCGGGCGGCCGTGACCAGGCCGTAGAGCCCGCGTCCGCGGTACTCCGGCAGCGTCGCTCCGCCCCAGATGCCGGCGAAGGCGGTGCCCGGGACGGGCTCGAGCCGGCCGCCGGACGCCATCCGCCCGTCGACCTCGGCGACCCACAGCTCCATGCCGTCGCCGCGCGCCAGGCGGGCGACGAGCGAATCGGCGATCGACACGTCGATCTCCTCCTCGAAGGCGGCGTCGATCATGGCGCTGAACGCGCGGACGTCCGGCTCGTCGACGACCCGCCGCAGCACGACCCCCTCCGGGACCGGCCGGTCCGAGAGCAGCGCCTCGACCGGGCCGATCATGATCGACTCGGCCGCGTCCGGCGCGAAGCCGTTCGCGACGAGGGCGTCGTGCAGGCCGGGGGCCTCGTCGTGGCCGCGGGTCTTCCACTCGACGCGGGTGATGCCGGGATCGGCGTCGAAGTGCGCGCAGGCCGCGGCGACCAGGCGGGCGATCTCCGCGGAGGAGGCGCCGGCGAGGTCGCGGTAGGTGACGAAGCCGCGTCCGCCGGCGAAGGTCACCAGACGCAGAGGCCCCTCGTGCGTCACGGAGACGGCGCTCGGGGTCTCGGCGTCGGAGCGGAGCTGGTCGTCGTAGGCGCGGAGGTAGTCGGAGCTCATCGCCCCGACGCTACCCCCGGACCCGGGCGATCAGGTCCTGGATGAAGGGGATGACGTCCTTCGCCTGGTCGACGCTGGCGAATCCGGTCGCGACGAGCGGCCAGGTCGAGCCGATGAGCGTCGCGATGACGGCGGCCACTGCGGCGACCCAGGCGAGGGCCGCGTTGCGGGAGAGGAACGCGACGGCGAGGCAGGCCAGGCCGACCGCGTAGCTGAGGACGATCGAGAGGACGATCGCGCCGACCGGCACGTCGAGCGCCCCGGCCGTGGTGCCGTCGGCCGCGCCGATCAGCCCGAGGACGGGCAGCAGCACGGCGACGACGACCACGAACGAGAGCACGACGCCCGTGCCGAGCGCGATCCAGGCCGCACGCGGCTTGCGTCGCGCGCCGTACGAGCGGGTGCGCACGGGACTACTCCCGACCGGCGGTGGACGACGCGCGGTCGTCCTCGGAGCGGTGGGCGTCGGCGTCGTCGGACGCGGCGTCGCGATCGGCCGCGGCCTCGTCGCGCTCGACGTGCTCGGACTCCTCCGCAGGAGCGACCTCGACGGTCGCGGTGCGGGGGTCGCCGTCGTCGTCCACCGGCTCGACCTGGACGCGGACCACGAACTCCGCGGTCTCGACGACGGCCGGAGCCGCGTGCGTCTCGACGCGGGGGTCGTCCTCGTCGCGCTCGGCGGCGCGCTCGTCGACGGCCGTCTTCTGGGCGGCTGCGCGCTCGTCGGCCGCGCGGTCCATCGCGTCCGCGGCGTCGTCGGCGGCATCCGCCAGGCGTCCGCGGGCGGAGTCGACGGCACCGGAGACGGCGTCGCGGGCGTTCCCGGCAGCCTCCTTGGCGGAGTCGCGGGCGTCGGACGCGGCGCGCTTGGCGGTGTCGACGAGCGGCTCCTCGTCCTCCTCCGGCTTCTCGATCGGGTCGAACGGGCCGTGGACGTCGGTCGCCTCGACGTTGACGACGACGTGGCCGCCGGCGACCGGCTCCGCCACGCGCTGCACCTGATCGCGCACGGCGTCCAGGACCTCGCGGACGGGGTGGGGGTACTCGACGACGAGGTCGATGTCGACGGTGGTGACGCCGTCGGCCTTCGAGACCGTGACTCCGGGGACGGTGCTGGTGCCCAGCACGCGGCGGGAGGCGCGATCGAGGCCGCGGGCGACGGCTCCGCCGAGGTGGTGGACGCCGGACACGCGCTGGGCGCTCTCGCCGGCGGCGGTCGCGACCCGGCTCTCGGTCGACTCGGGCTCGGACGGCTTCCCGTCGCGGCGGGCGGACTCGCGCCGGCTCTGCTGGTTCGGGGTCGGCTGCTCATCGGTGCGGATGCGCTCGACGGTGCCGGGCTCCATCGGATCGGACATGGGGTGCTCCTTCAGAAAGACTTCCATCCCGCCTGAGCGGGGCTCTCCGGCCCTCCCGATCGGGAGGGCCGGACGGTGGCGCCGGCGGCTACTGCACGCGGGCGGTGCCGCTCATCTTCGTCCGCAGACCGCTGACGATCTGGATGACGACGGGCGTCTCCTCGCCGAGGAGGGCGTCCCACTGGCGGACGGCCTGGTCGACCGTCTGCCGGGTGCGGGCGGGCGAGGCGCCGCGGCGGGTGTGCGCGGTGACGCGCAGCACCTTCTGGTGCTTGATCTCGAACGCGGTCACGTCGACCGCGACGATGGACGGCTCCTGCGACAGGGCCTCCTCGAGGACCTGCTCGGCGACCTTCGCGTCGATGGTGACGGAGCCGCCTGTGGGCGTCCCCGCTCCCTCTCCGGAGCCGACGCGCAGCAGCGTGGCGGTTCGACCGCGGCCCTGGCGCACGATGAAGCGCACCAGCAGCAGGATGAGGACGAGCGCGACGACCGCGATGGCCCAGAGGATCCACGGGGTGCCGCCCGAGAGGGCCTGGCTCGTGGGGTCGGCCGCGTCCTGCGCGGCGGTGGACACGTTCTCCTGGACCTGCGGGAGCAGCGACCCCACCGCGACGGCGCCGCCGGCGAGGAGGAGGACGAGGCCCACGACGAACAGGAGCAGCCGGTTGAGGAATCGGTTCGTGGTGGTCATCAGCGGACCGTTCCCTTCTCGGACAGGCGCACCTTGGAGCGCAGGCGCGGGGTGCAGTCGAACGTGGCGAGCTCGGCGTCGACGGCCTCGCGGATCGGCGTGACGTCGATGCTGCGGCCGGAGGTGCGGGAGACCGTCACGTCGACGACGCGGGATCCGACCGACACCGACACGTTGTCCGGGTCGACGTCACCGGCGTAGCCGGCGGTGCGGGCGACGGCCCGCGCGATGACGCGGTCGTCGACGATGGCCGCGGTGCGGTCGGTGCTGACGGCGCGACGGCCGCGACGGCCGGGCTTGAGCGACACGACGATCAGGACGAGCCCGATCAGCGCGAGCACGGCGCCGGCGGCGGCGGTCAGCGCGATGGGCGCCGCGGCCGCGTTGAGCAGCGAGGACGCTCCGTCCTGCGGGGCCACGAGCAGCGCGGGCTGGCCGAAGACGGCGAGGACCGCCTCCGTGCCCAGCCACGCGAACAGGAGGATGAGCAGGACGGCGAGGCCGATCGCCGATCCGGAGCGGGACGAGTGCGTCTCGCGCCGCACCAGGCGCGGATAGAGCGCCCGGCCGGCAGTGGTGGGAGTCGTCACGACACCCTCCTTCGTTCTCGGAGGTCGGCACCGGTGATCCGGAGGTCGACACGGCCAATCGTGGAGCCCGTCAGTTCGAGGCAGCGCGAGCGGATGGTCGTCTGCGCCCGGCTGAGTCGGTCCAGCAGCGTCCCGGAGGAGCGGCGGCCCGTCTCGCCCAGGGGCGTGACGTGGATGGGGGCGTGCGCGACGACGTGGAGGCGTCCTCCCTCGTCGTCGAGCTCGACGGACACGTCGGACGAGTTCACGTCCAGCGCCTCCGCGGTGACGGCCGACACGACTCGGCGCACGGCGCGCGAGCTGATCGTCGTGCGGCCGTGGCTGGCCTCGTCGGCCATCACCGCCGCGGTCACGAGGACCGCCGCCCGCGGAGGGTGTCGCCGAGGGAGCGCAGGTCGAGCTTGCCCTCGACGACCCGCCCGACGCCGTAGCCGATCGCCGTGGCGAGCGCGACCCAGAGGAGCGCCCAGAAGCCGAAGACGAGGGCGGTCAGCGCGAGGACCGCGCCGAGGACCAGGCCGATGTGGGACGGAGTCACTTGACGCGGCTCTCGGTCTCGTCGTCCTTGTCGTCCGAGGGGATGAAGACGTCGGAGATGGTGACGTTCACCTCGGCGACCTCCATGCCGACGACCGAGGAGATGGCCTCGGAGACGGCGGAGCGGATGCTGTCGGCGAGCTTCTGCAGCGCGACGGGGTACTCGGCGACGACGGTGATGTCGGCGGCGACCTGCTTCTCGCCGACCTCGACGGAGATGCCCTGGCCGCGGTCCTGCGCGTTGATCGCGTTGCGGATGGCGCCGATGGCGCGGGCGGCGCCGTTGCCCAGGTCGTGCACGCCGGGGACCTCGCGGGCCGCGATGCCGGCGACCTTCTCGACGACGCCGTCGGCGATCGTGTTCTTGCCGGCCGAGGTGGCGGTGCCGTGCTTGGCCGAGGAGGCGTTGGCGAGGCTGGTGGGGGTGACGTTGGTCATGATCTTCTCCAGATGGTCAGAGGTCGTGGCCGGGGCCGCGGTGCTCACGATCCGTGGCACATGATGAAGACGTGGCCCGGGGCCCGGACGTCCCGGTGGCTCAGCCAAGGTGCAGGGAACGTCGAGCGGAGATGCGTTTCGCGGCCACCGGCGTCCACAGGCCTCGGCGGCGCACTCGCTGAGCGGCCAGCGGAGTGCACAGCCGCGTCAGGCCGCGGTCGCCGTCCCCGCCGGGAGCCGGCGGTCGCGCCGACGGGTGAGGGCGCGGCGCCAGGCGGGGCTCCACCGCTCCTCGGCGACCGCGTTGACGCCCCACGACAGCAGGAGGACGACGACGAAGGCGACGAGTCCGGCTCCGTCGCGGCCGATCAGCGGCCAGAGCGCGCTGACGATCGCGCTGCCCACGACCAGATGGAGGATGTAGAGCGAGTAGCTGATCCGCCCGAGCCAGAGCAGCGGCGCCCATCTCAGCACGGCGGTCCGGCGCCGCATCGCGACGACCGCGACGGCCGCGCAGACGCCGAGGACGACCGCTCCGTCCGGCCCGCCGTGGAGGAGCTGGGCGTTCAGGGCCGCGATCAGAGCCGCCGGCACGGCGAGGAGCTCGAAGCGCCCCTGGCGTCGCGAGAGGAACAGCAGCATCCCGACGCAGAAGAGCGGTCCGTACTCGGCCAGCGTCAGGTTCGCCAGGACCCGGACGGCGACCGGCGCCGAGACGACGTCGACGCCTCCCGAGGCGAGGTGAGCGGCGACGGAGGCGGTCACGGCGACGCCGAGCCAGACGACCACCAGCACGCGGACCAGCCGATCCGTGAACCGGCACTTCGTGAGGACGAGCACGAGCAGCACCAGCAGGTAGAACTGCATCTCGACGGCCAGCGTCCAGAACGCGCCGTTCACGTTGGGCACCAGCAGCAGCCGCTGCACCATCGTGAAGTTGAGCAGCAGCTCCAGCGGCGTGAGGTCGGTGCCGGGGACGCGGGCGAGAGCGCCGACGACGATCGAGACGACCACCGCGATCCAGTAGGCCGGGTAGAGGCGGCTGACGCGGGAGATCGCGAAGTCCGACGGCCGCCGCGCGCGGTCCGCGGACATCAGGATCACGAAACCGCTGATGACGAAGAAGAGCTGGACGCCGAACTCGCCGAACGGGAGCGCGACGGATCCCGGCGGTGCATCCGGATGATCGAGCGAGAACGCGGTGGTGAAGTGGTAGACGACCACGCCGAGGGCGGCGAGGCCGCGCAGACCGTCGAGCTCGACGAAGCGTGACGCCACGGCTCCCCCGCTCCGGAGCCCCCGCCCCTCGCTCGAGTGTTCCAGAGCGCTCCGGTCGCCCGCGCGTCGGCCGTCCGTCGTTCCGCGCCGCGCCCGGCACCCGCCTCGACCCGCATCCCGGCGGCGGAGGCGCGGGGAGGGCGGCGCTACGCTCTCGGGATGGATGCGGAGCGCGCGGGCGAGGGCATGCCGAGCTGACCGAGCGGTTCGTCGCGGATGCGATCGCGTCGGCCTCGCGCATGACCGAGCGCGGGCTCCTCCCCGCGGAGGAGCAGCGCGTCAGGCCGAGTGCAGGTGGCGGTCGAGCGTCATCCAGTTCTCCCGGCTGAGGCGGGCGGCGCCGTCCGTGTCGCCCGCACGGAGGGACTCCACGATCGCGCGGTGCTGCTCCACGGATCCGCGGGCCGCGAGGGAGGCGAAGCGCTGGCGCTCGGCACGGCGGATGAGCGGAGTGGCCTGCTCGAGCACGTCCTCGATCATCCCGTTGCCGCTGAGCCCGGTGAGCACCGCGTGGAACGCGTCGTCGGAGCGCAGCGCCAACTCGACGTCGCCGTCTGCCAGCGCCCGCGCGAAGTCGTCGTTCGCCGACTCCATCGCGGCGAGCGCCTCCGCAGTGACGGCCGGGCCGGCGAGGCGCGTGGCGAGCTCGTGCATGGCGGCGGCGATCTGCTGGGCGTCGCTGATGCTCTCGGCCGTGGCGGGGGTCACGATCGTAGCCCGGCCGGGCTTGGCCGAGACGAGGCCGACGCGGGCCAGCCGGAGCAGCGCCTCCCGGATCGGCGTCCGGCTGACCCCGAGCCAGGCCTCGAGCTCCTGGTCGCGGAGGCGCTCCCCCGGCTCGAACGTCCCATCGACGATCGCGTCGCGCAGGGCGCGGTAGACGTCGTCGCGGAGGAGGGACCGGGGGGTGACGGCGGTCGTCTTCGGGATGGGCATACGGCGACGATAGCACCGCGCGATATATTGCATACGCCACTCGACCGCCGCCACCGGCTTCACTCCACCGACACCGCGCCCGCTCCGCTCACCGCGAGCCGGGTGTCGAGCGGGAGCGGCTCCCACCGGTCGCCCGAGCAGAAGTCGGCGCGGTCCCGGTCCAGTCCGCTCGTCGTCACGACCTCGCCGCCGTCGAGCACGACCAGCGTCTGCATCCCCTCGTCCTCGGACCGGTCGGGCCCGGACCAGGAGATCCCGGTCCGCTCCTCGACCGACTCCGGCGACTCGTAGGGGCAGACGACGAGGAAGTCAGAGCCGTCGACGCCGTCCACCTCCGCGAGGGCGAACGATCCGCCCGCCGCGGCCTCGGCGGCGTCCTCGACGGCGGGGCCGGGATCCGCCGCGCCCGCGCAGCCGACGAGCAGCAGCGCCGACGAGAGGACGACCGCGGCAGCCCGGGTCCGGCGGCCGGAGGCGGCCCCTCGGCCCGCCGGCCCCGTCACCGCGTCGCCCGCACCGCGTCGAGGATCAGCTGCGCGACCGCGTCCGGCTCCGAGACCGTCACGGCGTGCGACGCGTCGATCTCGACCGCGGTGGAGCGGGCGCGCTCGGCCATGAACCGCTGCGACTCGGCGTGGACGGCGAGGTCCTGACGCGTGATCAGGGTCCAGGAGGGGATGCTCCTCCACCCGGCGGCCGTGGCCGAGTCCTCGAGCGCGGCGGCCGCGATCGGCCGCTGGGTCGCGGCCATCAGAGCGGCGGTGGGCTCGTCGACGTCGGCCGCGAAGACCTCGCGGAACCGGTCCTGCTGGATGTAGAGGTCGTCGCCGGAGAACCCGCCGGACGCGAAGGGGACCGGGGTCAGGGCGGGGCCGAGCTCGCCGCCCGGGAACTTCCCGGCCAGCTCCCCGGTGCTCTCGCCCGGCTCCAGGAGGAAGCTGGCGACGTAGACGAGCGCCCGCACGTTCGCCGCGCCCTCCGCCGCCTCGCTCGCGACGGAGCCCCCATAGGAGTGGCCGGCGACGACGACAGGTCCGTCGATCCCGTCGAGGACGCTGCGGAGGTACTCGGCGTCGGGGGCGAGCCCGCGGAGGGGGTTGGCGACCGCGAGGACGGGCAGGCCCTCGGCGAGGAGCCGGGTGGCGACTCCGTTCCAGCTGGACGACTCGGCGAACGCGCCGTGGACGAGGACGACCGTGGGCCGATCGCCCTCAGGGGTGAACGCGGACGTGGACATGGCTGCTCCTTCGGGATGAGGTGGTCGGACAACTGCATGCAATATATTGCATGCAGGTAGAAGAAGGCGAGAGGGTGGCGGGAAATTCCCGAGGCGGATGAACGAAGTGGTCCGGTCGCCTGGTCGGGGCCTCGCGCCCTCCCGGCGAGCCAAGCGGTCGGCTCCCGTCGTCATCGACCTGCGCACGCGCGCCGACGTCGCCCGGAGTGAGACGCTCTCGACGGAGTGGATGCCTCCTGCCGGGCCGTTCCTGCGTGGAGGCGCGCGGACACGATGCCCCCACCGGCACCGGAGAAGCCTCGCGCTCCTCGATGAGCGAGAGGACATAAGCTCTCACACGTGGCAGCCGGCGCAGTGATGTACAACTTCGCGATACAGCTGGCTGATGTGGACCGCGGTGTCTACGAGGACATCACGTTGCGGGCCGCTCGGCACCCCTCCGAGACCGACGCGTACATGATGACGCGCGTGCTCGCGTACTGCCTCGAATACGTGGAGGGGATCACGTTCAGCGAGGGGATCTCGTCGACGGCAACCGAGCCGGCGGTGCTGGTCCGCGATCTCACCGGCAGGCTGACCACGTGGATCGAGGTGGGCGCGCCGGACGCCGAGCGACTGCACTTCGGGAGCAGACTGGCCGACCGCACGACGGTCTACACGCATCGCAACCCGGAGAAGGTGATCGCGGCGTGGTCCGGCAAGCGCGTCCACCAGCTCGAGCAGATCACCGTGCAGAGCTTCGACCAGGGGTTCCTGGATGCCGTGGTCGCGGTACTGGAGCGCCGCAACACGCTGACCGTGTCGGTCGTCGAGGGGCAGCTGTATCTCGAGTTCAACGGCGTGACGTCGAGCAGCGACATCCACGTGCATCAGCCGGGCTGAGCCGGCGCCGAGTGTCGCGAGGTCCGTGTCCGGAAGACCGGTCGGAGGACACGATGAAGCATCCTCCGAGACGGCCCCTCGGGACGCACCCGGAGACGACGAGGGCCGGCACTGCCGTGAGACGGTCCAGGCCCTCGGGCACGCTGGGGCTGCGCGTCAGCGGCGCAGCGTGTGGCTCGGCTTCTCGTCGAAGCGCACCTGGTACGCGCTCGCGAAGCGGCCGAGGTTGCCGAAGCCCCACTCGCGGGCGACCGCGGCGACGGTGGTCGAGCAGGGGTCGCCGGCGACCAGGTCGGAGTGGGCGCGGTCCAGGCGCACGTCGCGCAGGTAGACCGACGGCGACACCCCGAGGTGCCGCTTCGTCGCCTGCTGCAGTGTGCGGGTGTGCAGACCGGCCGCGCGGGCGGCGTCGGCCGGGGTGATCGGCTCGTGGGCGTGGTGCTGGAGGAAGTCGAGCGCCACCCGGGTGCGGGAGGCGGACGGGCGCCGCAGCACGGCCGGCACGTCCCACGCGCGCCACGGGAACAGCAGGAGCAGCACCCGGGCGAGGTCGAGCTCGGCGGTGAAGCGCACGAGCGGAGTGATCGCGGCCGTCGCGAGCGCGGTGCTCGCCTCCGTCACCGCGGCGCGCCAGCGGGCGAGGACGCCGGGGTCGGCGTCCGCCCCGTGGTCGAAGGAGACGGGCTGGCGGGGGCCGGCGTGCGTCTCGGTCGCGACGTCCTCGAGGAACCCGGGGGCGAAGTGGATGAGGTTCTGCCGGTGCGGCTCGAACTCGAGCCCGAACTGGCGCTCCGCGGGGAACAGGAACGGGGCCGAGAGCGCGCCGGTCCGGGTGAACGGCGGCAGGTTCAGGCGTCCGCCACCGGCGCGGAACCAGCCGACGACGTACTCCTTCAGGTGGGGGACCTGGCCGGTGAGGGCGCCGGAGCAGTCGGAGGTGCGCAGGGTCACCCGGTCGCTGCCGCGGACGGCGTAGCGGTAGGAGAAGCCGCGCTGCAACGGAGCGACGCGGAACTCGCCTCCGCCGTACGCCTCGGAGTAGACGGCGGACGCGGCGGACGGATCGTCGCCGGAGGCTTCGTAGCGCCGGTCGGCCCGCTCGTCGCCCGCGAACGGGCTGCCGAGGGTGAAGGTCGACTCGCTCATGACGTCCGCCCGGGGCGGCGGCGGAGGGAGCAGTGCATGGGGGACTTCTTCCGGGTTCGGGGTCCGTGCGCTCGGGGGGACGCACGAGGGGTACGGAATCAAGACGTGTCGAGGAGCCGGAATGTCACGAATCCCGTCTCGAGGCGTCCCCCATCGGCGGCACTCGCAATCCGGCCAGCGGATTCGGCGGCCCGTTGTCAAGGCTGGTAGTCATGCCGGACGGCGCCCCACACTGAGGGCATCGGCGCGCGCGGGACACCGCGCGCGGGACCGCGGAGGAGGCGCTCATCGACGACGACCCCCTCCTGAACGCGTCCGACGCGACCCTCGCCGCGCGCGCCGTCGACGGCGACGTGCAGGCGTTCGAGCAGCTCGCCCGCCGCCACGGTGCGCTCATGCGCGTCTACGCCGCGAAGCTCCTCGGCTCCGAGGCGGAGTCCGAGGACGTGGTGCAGGAGGCGTTCCTCACCGGCTGGCGGCGTCTGGCCGATCTCGACAGCCCGGCGCACATCCGCAACTGGCTGATGCGCATCGTCACCCACAAGGCGATCGACCGGATCCGCGTCCGCCGCCGCCACGACGACATCGACGACTGGGACCCGCCCGCGCCGCCCGAGCACTCCCCCGAGCGCATCGTCGAAGCACGACTCCAGCTGGACGCGGTCTGGGAAGCGCTGGACCGATTGCCTGCTGATCAGCGACGCTGTTGGCTACTCCGCGAGACCGCCGGCTACAGCTACCAGGAGATCGCCGACGCTCTCGAACTCCCCGTCTCGACGGTCCGCGGCCTCCTCGCCCGGGCCCGTCGATTCCTGCTCCACGAATTGGAGGCATGGCGATGACCGACGACGCCGCCGTGCCCGAGGACGACCTCGACGGCCACACGCTCGAGGAGCTGGGCGAGTACCTCGACCGCGGCCGCGAGCCGCGCGACCCCTCGATCGAGAACTCCGCCGCGTGCCGGCTCGCTCTCGCGAACCTCACCCGCCTCACCGAGCTCTCGGCGCGGGCGCTGCGGCAGGAGGCCGACCGCGAGCCCGACCGCGACGAGGTCTGGATCGCCGGCCTGCTCGACGCGATCCGCTCCGAGGTGCGCTCCGGCCGCGACATCCCCGTCCGCCACCCCGACCCGACCCTCCGCCTGGCGCTCACCGAGGCGGCCGTGCGCGGGATGATCCGCCGCGCCGGCGACACGATGGGCGGCGTCATCATGGGCCGCTGCACCCTCGACGGCGACGTCTCGGCTCCCGGCGCCGTGGTCCGGATCGACGTGACCTGCGCCCTCGAGTTCGGCCTGCCGGTCGCCGTGGCCGCCGACCGCCTGCGCGAGCGCATCCGCTACGCCCTGGAGCGCCACACCGAGCTGACCGTCGGCGCGATCGACGTGACGGTCGACGACGTGTACCCCCACCGGGAGGAGCGGGAATGACCGACGACACCGAGCTCTCGCAGCGGCTGACCGCCGAGATCCGCGACACCGAGGGCGTCGCGGGGGTCTACCCCGCCCAGCCGATCGTCGAGGCCGCGGCCGACGCGCTCGCCGTGAAGCTGGACCTGCGGCAGCCCGACGTGCTGGTCGACATCGACCGGTCGGAGGGGTTCACCACGGTGAGCGCGCACATCTCCGCGTCCGCCGCACTGCCGGCCCCCGAGACGCTCCGCCTGGTGGGCGAGCGGATGCACGCGCTGCTCGCCGCCGACCCGTCGGTCACGGGGCCGCTCGCCGTCAACGTGAAGGTGCGCCTCATCGAGGACTCGGGGCGCGCCGAGCACTGAGTGGGGCCGCCGCCGCCCCCCTCCCGCGAGAGGCCACCCGAGTACCTCGCGCGGCGTGCCGCGTACCGAGGTGGCGTCTCGCGGAAGGGATCAGGGGCAGCCCGTCCGGGTCAGCAGGAGACGAGGCGGTCGAAGCGGGACGCGACGCCCGAGCTGTCGCTGAACTTGCGGTTGATGACGCTCATCTTGTTGCAGCCGCTGTCCGGGCCGTTCTTCCAGATGACCTTGACGTTGCTCGCCTGGTCGCAGTGCCACCACACCGTGACCTGCGCGCGACCCAGGGAGTCGCGCTGCGAGCGGACCTCGTAGCAGTTGCCCGGGCCGCCGTTCCGGTAGACGAGCTGCCCGGCGGAGGCGGGGGTCGCGACGGCGACGGCCCCTCCGAGGGCGAGGGCGATCGCGGCGAGCGTGGCCGTGAGACGACGATGCATGGTGTTCTCCTTCGAACGGGCGATCGGAGGCGACGGCGGCCGCCCCTCTGCCAGCACCCTGGACCCGGCCCGGCCGAGCCCGGTCGTGAGCTTTCGTGCCGGAGATCACCCCGCCTGGAGGGTGGGGGGAGAGCGAGTACTCCTCACTAGCGTCGAGGCGCGTGCAGCTGCGCGCCCCTTCGACGCAGAGGACTCGCCATGCCTTCACGACTCCTCGACCGGCCGCGACTCGCCCTCGCCCTCGCGGCCCTGTGCCTCGGAGTGCTGGCGGCGACACCCCCGCAGGCGGTCGCCGCCCTCGCACCGGCGTCCACGACTCCGACCGCCTCGTCCGCCGGCCAGGCCGTCACGGCGGCACCCGCCGACGCCCCGGGCTGGACCACGCTCCTGCGCGACGACTTCACCGGGCCGGCGGGCGCGCCGGTCGGGAGCCAGTGGGAGCACGAGGTCGGCACCTGGGGCACCGGGGCGGTCGACCGGACGACCGCGTCGACGGCGAACGTCTTCCTCACGGGCGGCGGCGCTCTGGGCATCCGCGCCCTCCGCGACTCCGCCGGAGCATGGACCTCCGGGCGGATCGTCACCGCCGACAAGTCGTTCTCGGCGCCGGCGGGCGGCCGACTGCTGATGACCGCCTCGATCCAGCTGCCGGACGTCGCGCAGGCCACCGGCTACTGGCCCGCCTTCTGGGCTCTCGGGCGGGACGCGAACGCCGTCATCGACTGGCCCGCGACCGGCGAGTTCGACATGCTCGAGGCCGTCAACGGCACCGCCCAGGTGATCCAGACGCTGCACTGCGGAGTACCGGACGGCGGCCCCTGCGACGAGCCCGCCGGCCGGACGAGCGGGATGCTGGACTGCGCGTCCTGCGTGACCGGGTTCCACCGCTACTCCGCCCTGCTCGACCGGACCGTGCCCGGCGACGAGCGCGTGGAGTTCCTCGTCGACGGCGTCACCCGGCACGTGGTGCGGGAGTCGGAGGTGGGGACGGCCGCGTGGCAGGCCGCGGTCCCGAACGACGTGCTGCTGATCCTGAACCTCGCCATCGGGGGCGGGCTGCCGAACGGGGTGTGCGGATGCGACAGCGCGGCCGCTCCGAAGAGCTCCGGCGGGACGATGCTCGTCGACCACGTCGCGGTCTACCGGTCCGACGCGGCGCCGGCTCCGGTCGTCGTCGGGACCGCCGCGGTGGGCGCGACCCTGTCCTCCTCCGCCGGCCGGACGGGACCGCTCGTGCACCGCTGGGCGGCGGGAGGCGTCGACATCGCGGGAGTGACGGGTCCGGATCTCGTGGTCCCCTCCTCCGCGGTCGGCAAGCGGGTGACCGTGACGGTGAGCGCCGCCGACGGCTCCGGCCCGACGACCTCGCAGCCGACCGCACCGGTCGCCGCCGGCACCCTCGGCGCCGCGACGCCGACCGTCACGGGCACGGCCCGGGTCGGAGCGGTGCTCACGGCAGCCCCGGGTCCGTGGACGCCGACTCCCGTCAACCTCACCTACCGGTGGAAGGCGGACGGCGCGGCCATCGCGGGAGCGACGTCGCCGCGGTTCACGCTCACGAAGGCTCAGGCGGGGAAGCGGATCACGCTGACCGTCACCGGGACGAAGACCGGCTACTCGACCGCGAGCCGGACCTCCGCGGCGACGGCGGTCGTGGGACGGTGACGGGCGCGGGCTGTCCCCCGCCCGCCACCGTGTCTCAGACCTCGCGCTTGCGGCGAGGAGCGATGCGCAGGACGGCGGTCCCCGCAGCGATGAGGGCGAAGGCCGCGAGTGCCAGCCAGACCGAGTCGAACCCGGTCATGGCGAGCGTTCCGGCACCGACTCCGGCTCCGGCGGCTGTTCCGATGTGGTTGTACATGTCTCTCTCTCTGTTTCACCAGTCGCGCCGACGGCGTGTCAGCGCATCCAGGTAGGCCTTGGTGTGGACGACCTGCAGGAACAGGTCGACGACGAGCTCGTACATCGACGCGGCGGCGAGCATGTACCGCCAGCCGCGGTCGCGGACCGTCACGATCCGCTCGACGACGAAGATCGCGGTGACGGCCAGCCAGAACGGCTGGAGGCTCAGCTCGCCCCAGCCGACGGCGTAGACGATCGTGGCCAGGTAGACGTAGGTGATGATGCAGCCGAGCATCGTGAGCAGCTGGCGCCCCCAGTAGGGAGCCGTGACCCGCGTGAAGCCGTACTGCACGCAGTTCTCGACCGCTCCGCGCTTCCAGCGCAGGCGCTGACGCCAGAGGTCTCCCCAGGTCGGCATGACCTCGGTGACGAGGGTGCAGCCGGCGGGGCTCAGCACGTCGTAGCCGAGGTGGCGGATCGCGAACGTGAGCTCGTTGTCCTCGGTGAGGACGGTGGTGTCGTAGATGCCGCCGATGCCGTCTCCGGAGGGGAGGGAGCCGGCCAGGCGGGCCGCGCTGATGCGGCGCATCACGGCGACCTGGAGCACGGCCGCGGTGCCCGTGACGACGAGGCACTTCCCGTTCAGCCGGCGCACGTCGCGGGCGTAGCGCGCGTACTCGTTGCGCTGGAGGTGGCCGACGAAGCCGCCGCCCTCGCCGCCGCGGAACACTCCTCCGACCGCGCCGATGCCGCCGTGCAGCCTGCCGCGGGCGATCTCGAGGAACCCGGGGTCGAGCGCGGAGTCGGCGTCCTGCACGAGCACCAGGTCGTCGTCCTGCAGCCCCGGGAGGACCTCGGCGAGGAACTGGTTGAGGCCGCCCGCCTTCTTGTGGCTGTTCCCGACGGTGACGAACACCTCGGCGCCGTGCGCGAGAGCGATCTCGACCGTGGCGTCGGTGCAGTTGTCGGCGATGACGACGATCCGGTCCGGCGGCCAGGTCTGCCGGCGCAGGCCCTCGATCGCCGCGGCGATCCCGGCCTCCTCGTTGTGGGCGGGGAGGGCGGCGACCAGGTCGCCGATGCGCGACGAGGCGCGGCGGCCGCTGCGGGGGCGCGTGCCGGCGATCGGGGTGGATGCCGGAGGGAGTCGGTCGGCGTCGACGGAGGGGAGCGCGGTGCGCTCGAGGACCGCGGCGGGGGCCGGCGGACGCTCGAGCAGCGCGGTCGGGGCGGCCGGGCGCTCCAGGAGCGCGGTCGCGGCGGACGAACGCTCGACCACGGCGGTCGGCGCGGCCGGACGCTCATTCATCGCGGCCCGACGCTCCAGCACCGCGGTCGCGGCGGCCGGTCGCTCGACCACTGCGGGCGGGGCGGCCGGACGCTCCAGCACCGCGGTCGGGGCGGCGGGGACCGTCACCGCTCCGGCAGGCGTCGCGGACGCGAGGCGGCGCGGAGCGGAGACCCGCTCGCGCCCGGAGCGGGCGGCACGGCGTCCCGAGAGCGGGCGCGAGGCCGTCTCGTCGTGCGCCTCCCAGGTCGCCCGGCGACGGGGAGCCGCCGGCTCGTCCGCGCCGTGGCCGGGCTGTGTGCTCATGACTGTTCCTCTCCGCGGCCGGGGGCCGATGTGCGCTGATGAGCGCCCGCGCGGAACGGAGGTCGTCGCCGGGGTGGGCGCGACCCGAGTGAGGAACGGCGTCCGACGGGGGGATCGGAGCAGGGCCTGACAGAGGACAGCATCGGGGGGTGCTGCGATCAACCTAGGGGCACGGAGATGATGGAAGCAAGTGAATTTTGTCACCCTAAAGGGGCCATGCAAGGTCCTTGCGGCTCCGTCGTCTTCGTCGTAGCAGGTCAGTCGGCTCGCCGAGCCTCCTCCACACCCGGCGCACCCCTCTCCGCTCGGCCCCGCGGCGGGCCGTTCGGGGGTCGGCGGCGCTCTTGTGCGCCGAGCCGCCGGGGTCCACCATCGAGCGACGGCCCCCCGCCCGAGGCGGCCGCACCCGACGGGTCAGGGGCGCCATGCGGTCGCGAGGTCTGCTCTTCTGCCTGATCCCGCCGATCCTCTGGGGCGGCATGCTCCCGGTCGCGGACAGCATCGCGGCGACGGTCGACTCCTTCTTCATGACCCTCATCCGCTACACGGCCGCCGCGGTCGTCCTCGCCCTGCTGCTCGCCCGGGCGGAGGGGCTCCGCGCCTTCCGGCTCGACGGCCGCGGGTGGCGGCTGGCGCTGCTCGGCGCCTCCGGATTCGCCGGCTTCGGCCTGCTCGCCTTCACGGCTCTGCGGTTCACCTCGGCCCCGAACGTCAGCCTGATGATGGGGATGATGCCCGCGATCGGCGCGGTGCTCGCGAGCATCGGCGCGCGTCGCCTGCCGCCGGCCGCCACCGTCGGCTGCATCCTGCTCGCGCTCGCCGGAGTCGCGCTCGTCGTCACCCGCGGCGACGTCGCCCTCCTCCTCGACGGCGAGCTGGGGTTCGGCGAGCTGCTCGCCCTGCTCGGAGCGATCTGCTGGGTCGTCTACACGCGCGGAGCCGCGGCGTTCCCCGGCTGGTCGGCGCTGCGGTACTCGACGCTCACCACCGCGCTCGGCTGCCCCTCGATCGCCGTCGCGGTCGCCGTGGCGACGGCCACCGGCTCCGCGCACCCGCCGACCGGTGCCGAGGTGCTCGCGGCCTGGCCGCAGCTGGCCTACCTGATCCTGCTGGCCGGAGTCGTCGCCGTGCTGCTGTGGAACACGGGCATCAAGCTGCTCGGCGCCCTCAACGGCACGCTCTTCCAGAACCTCGTCCCGGTCACGACCTTCGCGATCAGCATGGCGGGCGGCTACCGGCCGGGGCCCGTCGCCCTGCTCGGCGCGGCCATCGTCGTGACGGCGCTGCTGCTCAACAACTGGGCGACGCGGCGCGCGGCCGCGGTCGCCGCGCGCCCCGCGGCGGTGCCGGCTGCGGTGCGCTGAGCGCATCGCGAGAGCCTCCCGCTCGGGGCGGTCACTGGTCGGAGTTGCCGGCCCAGCTGACGGAGCCCTGCGCCTCCTCCTTGCTGATCGGGGACACGTTGCCGCAGTGCGAGCACTCGAGCAGGTAGCGGGTCGAGACGGTCAGGACGGGGACGAAGAAGAGCGAGAGGCGCGTCCGGCGGCGGAGGATCCGCTGCTCGTCGCGCTGCCCGCAGACCCGGCAGACGAAGACGAGCGTCCGGAGGAGGTCCTCGACGACTCGGGTCCCGAAGATGAGGAGCATGCGTCCGAGCGTAGGGAGCAGGGCGCGCTCGGCGGAGGGGGTTGCCGGGGCGCCGTCGCCGCGAAGCGCCGGGCGCAGACGACCACGGCGAGCGCCGTCTCGAGCAGGTCGCCTCCGTAGAACAGCAGGAGCGCCGCCTGGCGTCCGGTCTCGTCCGGCGCCTCCGCGTAGAGCACGGTCGCGAGCAGCCCGTGCGCGGCGATGCCCGCTCCGAGCACGCCCAGGCGCAGGCCGAACGGGGCGCGATGCGGGTTCGGATCGACTCCGGCGAGCGCCGCCGTCATCAGGCAGCCGCTGAGGAGGAAGTGCACGCCGAGTGCGAGGTGCAGCAGCGGATCCGCGTGTGCGGCGGCGAGCAGCCCGGTCGCGTGCACGAGCCAGAGGGAGCCCGTCGAGGGCAGGAGCGCCGTCACCGGGTGGGCGAGGAGACGGGCCGGGCGGCTCCGGAGCAGCCGCGAGAGTCGTCGGGCCGCGGTGACGTCGAGCGCGCGCAGGGCCAGGGTGACGGGGGCCGAGAGCACCAGGAGGAGCGGCGCGAGCATCCCGACGACCAGGTGCGTCAGCATCGCCCCGCGCGGATCCGCGTGCGACCACTCCGCGAGCGGACCCGTGAAGCAGAGCGCCGCGGTCACGAGCCCGCCGAGGAGCAGGGCGGTCCGGTGCAGCGGCCACGGCCGTCCGCGCCGCCGCTCGAGGGCCGCGGCGCCCCCTCCGAGCGCCGCCACCGCGGCCAGCGGGACCAGGAGCAGCAGGCCCGGGTCGAGCAGGGAGTGGTCGGCGTGCGGGGTCACGCCGTCGCGCGCCGTCGCCGAGGCAGGAGGAGGAGCCCCGCCGCGAGCAGCACCGCTCCCGAGGCGATCCAGGCGGAGTCGTAGAGCAGCAGGTCGACGTCGTAGCGGACCTGGTGCACCCGGAGCAGCTTGTGGTCGACGACTCCGTCCCACAGCTGGAACAGCCCCGCCCCCGTGAGCCCCGCGGCCCACGCCGTGCGCGGACGCAGAGCGGATCGGCGCCGGGCGTCGGCGAGCAGGAAGCCGCCGCCGACGAGCGCGAGGATCTCGGCCGCGTGCAGCAGCCCGTCCGAGAGCAGGCCGATCGCCGGAGTGGAGCGGTCGTAGAAGTGGTGCCAGGCGAGGATCTGGTGGAAGACGATCTCGTCGACGGCCGCCATGAGGCCGACTCCGATCAGGAGGCCGCCCTGGAACGCCCGGTCGCCGCGGAGTCCCCGACGCCGCATCCGGTCCCCTCCCGATCGAGTGCCGGGGCCCCGGGATCCCGAGACCCCCGCGCCTCCTCCCGAGGCCCCGCCACCAGGGAAGCGGACGCCCGGATCGCGGCCTAGAGGGTTGACTCCTCGCGCCCGCGCCGGTCGTGCTGCCCCTCCGCTACGGGCTGGGCCGACGAGGCGCAACCCCGCGCGAGGGGCGCTCCCGTTCGGGAGAGTGGAGGCATGCAGCAGCTGACCTACGCCTCCAAGAGCTTCGTGACGACCGACGCCGTGACCGAGGCCCTCCTCGACCTGGTGACCGCGATCGACCGCCAGGAGCACTCCGAGGCGGTCACGGTCCCGGCGTTCACCGAGGACGGCGAGCTCATCGAGGCGAAGATGACGCTCGACGCGAGCAGCGAGCTCGTCGCCGTCCCCGTCGAGGTCTCCATCAAGGACGAGGAGTCGACCACCGGCGCCGTCGAGGCCGCCGTCGAGGACATCCGCTCCCGCATCAAGAGCAACCGCGCCACGATCGCGCGCCCCGTGATCGACGAGGACCCGGAGCCCTACAACTACGAGGAGTTCTGAGCCGCGCCTGCGGGCCTTCACGCCTCCGCACTGAGGTGCCCGGATCTGCTCACGACACGCCGGAGCGGCCAGCCGATCCGGCACCTCAGCGGCCGTCCCTCAGAGCGCGGACGCAGCCCAGCGCGGGTCGAGGGCGTAGTCCGCGAGGCGCTTCTCGAGCGCGGCGCGCACCTGACCGGGAGCGTCGTCGCCCACGAGCAGACGGAACCGGGCGTCGCTCCGATCAGCGACGTGCGCGAGGATCTCCGCCGCCACCTCGGCCGGAGGCGTGCCTCCCTGCGGACCGTCGGTCGGCCAGGGGACCTCGGCCGCTCCGAAGAGCTCCCGCCGCAGGTCGTCGTACTCCGGCATCGGCGCCGCGAACCGCATGCTGCCGCCGGCCCAGTCGGTGGCGATCTCCCCGGGCTGCACGAGCGTCACGCGGACGCCGAAGGGGGCGACCTCTGCGGCCATCGCCTCCGTCCAGCCCTCGAGGCCCCACTTCGCCGCGTTGTAGACCCCGAGCGTCGGCATCGTCCCCACCGCGCCGACGGTCGAGATCTGCACGATGTGTCCGGACCCCTGCCGCCGCATCACAGGCAGCGCGGCCCGGCAGAGCCAGGGCGGACCGAGCAGGTCGACGTCCAGCAGCTCCCTCACCTCGTCCTCGCCCACCTCCTCCGCCGTGCCGATGAGCCCGTAGCCCGCGTTGTCGACGAGGACGTCGAGGCGCCCCTCGATCGCCGTGGCCGCGTCGACGGCGCCGGCGGCTGCGGAGGAGTCCGCGACGTCGAGCCGGTGGACCTGCAGCCGCTCGTGCTCGGGCAGGGAGTGCGCGCCCCGGACCGCGGCCAGGACGCAGTGGCCCTCGGCGAGCGCCGCGAGGACGAGCGCACGCCCCAGCCCGCGGGAGGCTCCGGTGATCAGCCAGGTCTGTCGAGTGGTCATGCCTGCACGCTACTCCGAACAAGACGCTCCGTCTCGTTTCGCAGTAGGATCGGAGAATGGCCACCAGCAGGACACGGCAGCGCGTGCACGCCGCCGTGCTCGACCTCGTCGGGACCGAGGGGCTTCCGCGCCTGACGATGGAGGGCGTCGCCGCCCGCGCCGGAGTCGGGAAGCAGACCCTCTACCGCAGCTGGCCCTCCACCGGTGCGATCCTCTTCGACGCACTCCTCGCGCGGAGCCTGACTCCTGACGGGGCCGTCGCCGTCCCGGACTCCGGAGATCTGCGCGCCGACCTGCTCCTCCTGGTCACCGGCACTGCCGCCGAGCTGAGCGACCCAGTGGCCGAGCCGCTCCTGCGCGCGGTGACCGCTGCGATCCAGACCGACACCGAGCTCGCCGCGCAGTACCGCACCCTGCTGCTCGAGCCCCAGCTGAGCGCGATCGCCGCGCGTCTCGCGAGTGGAGGAGCGGCCGACCCCTCCGGCGCGGCGGAGCTCCTGCTCGGCCCGATCCTCCACCGATGGCTCCTGCGGAGCGGCCCCTTCACCGGCACGTGGGTCGAGCGGCACGTCGACCGGGTCCTGCGAGCGCTCCGCGCCTGACGCGTCCCCACCGACCGGCTGGCCTGCCGGGGCCGCATTCCAGCTGCGCCTCTTGACCGGCGGCGCAGCAGGGAGTCGGATGAGGGCGTGCGCGCGCTGGTCCCCGTCTCCGATCCGTGGTCCGTCGACGGGAGCGGGCGGACGGACGACGGGCCGGTCGATGACCTCTCGGTCCGCGCTGAGCGGGACGGCCGCTCGTACTCGGTCCGCACGCTGCGGCTGACCGGTGTCCGCCTCGGGCCGCGCGGCTCGGTGCACGGAGTGGTCACCGACCCGGTCGCGACGGCCGCGCTGGCGATCGGCTCGCTCCTCCTCTCGGCCATCCCCGCCGGCCTGCCCGGGGACCGGACGCGAGCGGCGATGGTGGCGGCGGAGGCGCGGGCCCAGGAGCTGGCCGCCGACCGGCCCGCGTGGGACGTGAGCGCCCTCCCCCTCGACGGGATCGACTACGCCCTGTTCACCCGGACTCTGCCCGAGGGCGCCGTCGCGCACGCCGACCTCGGCTGGGCCGTCGTCGCGCTGTGGAGCACAGGCCCGCTCCCCCGGGGCCCCTTCCACCTGCTCGAGATCCCCGACGACCCCGTCCCGCGCTGAGTCGCCCGGATCGGCTCGCGACACACCGCAGCGGGGAGCCGATCCGCGTGACTCAGCGAACGGGTCAGCGCACTCGGCCCGGGTTCAGGCGCCCGCGACCGTGGAGCCGCGCACCAGCAGCTCGGTCGGCAGCAGCGTCACGCGCTGCACCTCCTCGCCGGCCAGGAGGCGCACCAGCACGTCCGCCATCGCCTCGCCGAGGCCCGTGGAGGGCTGGCGCACCGTGGTGAGGCGCGGCTCGCTCGCCTCGGCGAAGTAGTCGCCGTCGAATCCCGCGAGCGCGATGTCGCCCGGCACCGTGAGGCCGCGCTCGCGCAGCGCCGTCAGGGCGCCCGACGCCATCTGGTCGTTGGAGGCGAAGACCGCGTCGATCGGCCGGCCGGAGTCGAGCAGGCGGCGCATCGCGGTCGCGCCGTCCTCGGGCGAGTAGTCGCCGTACTCGACGAGCGAGTCGTCGAGGCCCGCGGCGGTGACGGCCGAGCGCCAGCCGGACAGGCGGTCGATCGCGGCGGGCATGTCCTGGCGGCTCGCGATCATCGCGGGGGCCGTGCGGCCGAGGCCCAGGAGGTGCTCGGTGACCGTGCGCGCCGCTCCGGTGTTGTCGACGTCGACGAAGTAGCTGCCGCCCTCCTCCGTCAGCGGCCGCCCGCCGAAGACCACGGGGAGCGAGGCGCCGAGCTGCGCGTAGGAGTGGTCGCCGCTGTGGTGCGAGACGACGAGCGCGCCGTCGACGTTGCCGCCGAGCAGGTAGCGCCGCGTCTTCTCGGGCGCCGCCTCCGACGCGATCACGATGGTGAGCGTGTACTCGGTGCCGGCGAAGGCCATCGCGGCGCCCTGCACGACCGAGGCGAGGAACGGATCCGCGAACACCTTCGCCGCCGACTCCGGCACCACGAGCGCGACGGTCTGCGTGCGGCGGCTGGCGAGGGAGCGCGCGGCGCGGTTGGGCACGTAGCCGAGCTGCTCGATCGCGGCGAGCACGGCCGTCCGGGCGCCGTCCTTCACGCGCGGGGAGTCGTTGACGACCCGGCTGACCGTGGCGCGGGAGACTCCGGCCAGCGCGGCGACGGCTTCGAGGGTCGGGGCGGCCGAGGCGGTGTCGTGGGTCATGCAGGCCTTCCTCGCGGGTGCCTCCGAGGCTAGCCGAGCGCCGGAGGAGCGGGCTCGTGCGGGGCGTCCGCGGCGTGAAGGGGCGCGGATCGCGGCCATTCGGGGGTGATGCGGGGCGGCGGACCGGGCCGGCGGAGCGAGTCCGCGGCGTGCGAGGGCTCGGATAGCGACCGTCCGGGGTGACGCCGGGCGGTCGGGGGCGCCGCCTCGGCGATGGCCGACACGACCGGCGCGCAGCGATCGATCGCCCGCCACCGGCAGCAGGCCGCCCCCGTGACGGTCAGCGCCCGCGGCTAAAGCGCGCGAGGAGGCTCCGGAGCCGCTCGGCCTGCCGGTCGGTGAAGTCGTTCGACAGCCGGAACGCCTCGTTCGTCGGGTCCGCCCCGTTCGCGACATCGCGGATGGCGCGCAGCGCCTGCTCCGACGGCGTCGGCCCGTCCCCCGGACGCGGCTCCGACGGCCCGCTCGAGGGGTCCTCGTCGCGCCGGTCCTTCGGCTCCATGTCGCCTCCTCCGCGCCAGCCTAGGTGGCGGCAGGTCGGGCCAGGAGGCCCGAACGGGGCGTGATCGGCGGAATCCTGCGCGGCAGTGGTCGGGATGCTCCGAGCACGACGACCGGCCGGGTCGAGAACCCGCCGACCGCTCAGTCCACGGCCCGATCCCTCCCCGCAGCTCCCGACCCCCGGACCCGGAGCACCACGGCCCCGGGCCCGAGGCCCCCGTCCCGCGGTCCGATGTCCCCCGACCCGGTCCCGCGGGAGTCTCCGGGCCTCAGCCCTTCACCGCTCCGCTCATGATGCCCGCGATGAGCTGGCGTCCGGCGAGCAGGAACAGCACCAGCAGCGGGATCACCGAGAGCACGGCGCCGGCCAGCACGATCGAGTAGTCGACGTAGTAGCCCGACTGCAGCTGCGCGAGCGCCGTCTGCAGGGTCGGATTCGTGGGGCTGAGGACGATCAGCGGCCAGAGGAAGTCGGTCCACGCCATCATGAACGTGAAGAGCCCGAGGATCGCCATCGCCGGTCGTGCCGCCGGGACGGCGACGGTGAGGAACGTCCGGAACTGGTTCGCTCCGTCCACGCGCGCCGCCTCGATCAGCTCGTCCGGGATCACGTCGACCAGGTACTGCCGCATGAAGAACACGCCGAACGCGGTGACCAGCGTCGGCACGATCACGGCGCCGAGCGAGCCCGTCCAGCCGAGCTGCCGCATCAGGATGAACAGCGGGATGATGCCCAGCTGCGTCGGGATCGCCATGGTCGCGACCACTCCGATCATCAGGCCGTCGCGCCCGCGGAACCGCAGCTTCGCGAAGGCGTAGCCGGCGAGCGTCGAGAACGACACGACCGACAGCGTGATGATCCCCGAGACGATGACGCTGTTCAGCAGCGCCGTCCAGAACGGGATCGCCGTCAGCACCTGCGAGGCGTTGGCGAGGAAGTTGCCGCCGGGGACGAGCGGCAGGGTCTCGCTGCGGGTCGCGTTCGAGCCGCTCGCCACGACGAACGACCACCACAGCGGATAGGTCGAGCCGAGGATGAAGGCGCTCAGCAGCCCGTACGTGAGGAAGCCGGGCCGGTCGACGCGGCCGGCGCGGGAGGCGCGGACGCGGCGCACCGGGAAGGCGGCGGAGGTGGTCATCGCTCGCTCTCGTTCTGGCCGAGGCCGGTGGTGGTGAGCAGGGGGTCCGCGGCGGCGATCTCGTCGGCGGTCGCGGGGCGGGCGGAGCGCCGCTTCGAGCGCTGCGAGATCCGGTTCTCGACGGAGGCGATCCGCCGCGAGATCGCGAAGTTCAGCAGGCCGATCAGCACGATCAGGAGGAACAGCAGCCACGCGATCGCGGCCGCCTCACCGAAGTTCTGGCGGAAGAACGCCATCTCCCAGAGGTAGAGGACGGTGGTCTGGAACTGCCGGTCCGAGCCGCCGATGCCGCCCGCGTTCGACACGTCGAACAGGCGCGGCTCCGCGAAGATCTGCAGGCCGCCGATGGTGGCGGTGATGATCACGAAGATCAGGGTCGGCCGGATGCTGGGGATCGTGATCGAGCGGAAGCGGCGGAACGCGTTCGCTCCGTCGATCGCGGCCGACTCGTGCAGCTCGCGCGGCACGGCCTGCATGGCGGCGAGGAGGATGAGGGCGTTGTAGCCGGTCCAGCGCCAGTTGACCATCGTCGCGATCGCGACGTGGCTGGCGAGGCGGTCGTTCGTCCACTCGATCGGGCTGATGCCCACCAGGCCGATCAGGTTGTTGATCAGGCCCTCCTGGTCGCTGAACACGCTCGAGAAGATCAGCGCGACCGCGACCGGCGAGACGATGTACGGCAGCAGGACGCTCATCCGCCAGAAGGTGCTGGCCCGCAGCGCCTGGTCGAGGGCGGCTGCGAGCAGCAGCGCGACGGCGAGCTGCGGGATCGTGGAGAGCAGGAAGATGCTCAGCGTGTTGACGATCGAGTTCCAGAAGAAGCGGTCGCCGAGCACGGCCGCGAAGTTCGCGAACCCGACGAAGTCGCCCTGGCCCTGCAGCAGCTGCCAGTCGTAGAGCGACACGACGAGCGTGTAGACCAGCGGGAACGCTCCGGTGAGCGCGAAGAGCAGGAAGAACGGCGAGATGTAGAGGTAGGGCGAGGCCTTCACGTCGAAGCGGCTCGCGCGCTGGCGGAAGGTCAGCGGGAGTCGGGGCGCCGGGCGCCGCTTCCCCGCGGGGGGCGTCGCCGTGGTCGGCGGGGTGAGTGTGCTCGTCATGGCGCTCTCTTCGAGGTCGAGTCGGAGTCGGAGGGGATGCGGCGGGGCCGGAGTCTCTCGTGCGGCGGGGCCGGCCGGGAGGAGTCGCGGGCAGCGGGGCCGGAGAGGCCTCGGCCGGCGGGCGGCAGCGTTTCTCCCGGCGGCGAGGTGGCCCGGGATGCGGACGGCCCGGCCGCACGGGGACCGGGAGGTCCGGTGGCGACCGGACCTCCCGGATCGGGTGGGCGTCGGCCCGGAGGCGTCAGCCCCCGGGCGTCGGCCCGGAGGCGTCAGCCCCCGGGCGTCGGCCCGAAAGGATCAGTCGACGAGCTCACCGAGGAGCTGGAGCGCCTCGTTCCAGCCCTCCTTGCCGTCGATCTCGCCGCGGTCGACCTTCTGCAGGACCGGTCCGAAGACGTTCTCCTGGATCAGCGAGTCGTCCGGGCCCTTGTACTGGGCGACGACGCCCTCGGCGCGCTGCGCGAGGATCGCGCCGGTCGGGGAGTCGTTCATGCCGGGGTCGGGAGCGGCCGCCGAGGCGAGCTCCTTCTGCGCGTCGAGGGTGCTCGGGAACGGTCCGGCCGCCTCGAACGCCTTCAGCTGCTGCTCCGGCTCACTGAGCCACGACGCCAGCGCGGCGGCCTCGGCGGGGTGCTTCGACTGGGTCGGAACCGAGAGGAACGAGCCGCCCCAGTTGGCGGGGCCGCCGGGGAAGACGTCGGCGAAGTCCCAGCCGGTGGCCTCGGCCTTCCCGCCGCCGGCCTCGACGTTGCTCTTCAGCGTGCCGAACATCCAGCCCGGGCAGACGAAGGTGGCGAAGGTCTGGTCGGTGAACGACTTGCCCTTGTTCCAGTCCCACGCCTTCTGCGCGGCCGAGAGGCCGGAGGCGGTGGCGTCGGTCAGCTGGCCCCAGCGCTCCTCGAGCTCCGGGTTGCCCTCGACGTTCAGCTCGCCGTCGGAGGTGTAGTACCCCTCGGGCAGCTGGTTGACCATGGCGTTCCAGACGAATCCGGAGTGGTCGAACCAGGCCTTGCCGGTCGCGTCGTGGTACTTCTGGCCGGCGGCGAAGTAGTCGTCCCAGGTCGCGTCCGGTCCGCCGAGCATCTCGGCGACTGCGGCGCGGTCGGTGGGCATGCCCGCTGCCTCGAAGGCGGCGGTGTTGTAGCAGAGGCCCTCGGGTCCGATGTCGGTGCCGTAGCCGATGACGCGTCCCTCGGGGTCGGTCGCCTGCTCGTACTTCCAGTCGACCCAGTCGGCCTTGCGGTCCTCGATGCCGTGGTCGCGCAGGTCGACGAACTGGTCCGAGACCTCCATGACGGAGCCGAGCCAGCCCTCCTCGATGGCGACGACGTCGGCGAGTCCGGACCCGGCGGCGAGCTTGGTGAACGCGTCGGTCCGCGCGTTGCCGCCGGTGTCGATGTTGTTCGGGACGATGGTGATCCCCGGGTTGGCGTCCTCGTACTCGCCGTAGAGCTCGTCGAAGCCCATGGCGTTGAACGTGGTGACGGTCAGCTCGATCTCGCCGCCCTCGGAGGCGTCGGATCCCGACGAGCATCCGGTGACGATCAGGGCGAGGGCCGAGGCGCCGGCGATCGCCGCGGCGATCCTGGTGCGTCGTGAATAGGGCACGGTCACTCCTTCGTGATGGTGGTGGGGCACCCCTGGGAGCGCTCTCACGCGTGCTGTTCCGCGTATGTGAGAGCGCTCTCACGAGGTGTGCGGCGAGCTTACGCACGCCCCCGCGGAGAGGTCAAGCGTTTTCGAGAGAGCGCTCTCATCGATTTGATGGTCCGCGCCCAGCCGCGCGCCTCCCCGCCGCCCTCGCCCCACGAGAACGCAGAAGTCGCGGTACTCGAACGCGAGTACCGCGACTTCCATGGACTCACCGCCCCCTGCCGATCGAGTAGCGGCTACTCGACCAGCAGGCCGACCTCAGCCCACCAGCACCGCGAAGCCCTGCGCGGGCAGCTGCACGGAGACGGCTCCGGACGGCGACGTCTCGCTCACGAGCGCGCCGTCCTGCGAGTAGACGCGCAGGGTGCCGGAGCCGCCCGAGACGCCGATCGCCGTGGTGCGCACCCCGTCGGTGGAGTTGCGGATCAGCTCGGTGCGGCCGCCCTCTCCTCCGACCACGAGGCGCGTCACCAGCGGGCGCACCAGCAGCGCATCGAGGCGCGTCCGGCCGCTCAGCGGGCGGACCTCGACGCTCGACGAGCCGGCCGGCACGGTGCGGCGGAGCTTCTCCGGGAGCAGCGCGCCCGACGCCTCCGTCACCCCCTGCGACCCGACGGTCGAGCGGAGCAGGTCGAGCGGGCGCTTGCCGGACGTCCAGACGCTCAGCGGCGTGCGCTCCGTGCCGCGCTGCGGCTGGTCGATGACGGCCTCCACCACGCGGTCCTGCGTGGACGAGCCGATCGGGATCGACACCGCGCGGCGCGGGTCGGTCAGCGAGAGGTACGAGCCGCTCCAGCCGGCCTCCCCCGTCCAGGACGACTCGGGCGTGACGACGGTGCCACCGCGCGCACTCTCCGCCTCGACCAGCGTCAGCCCGTCGCGCGAGCGCTCGGTGGCGACGGAGCGCGCACGGTCGGCGACCTCCGGGTGCTCGTCGAGCGCCAGCATCGCCAGCAGGCCGTGGATCGTGCTCTCGGCGCCGCTGTTGCGGTTGACGGACCCGTCGGCCTGGACGCCGTCGAAGACGACTCCGGTGGCCGGGTCGTAGACCGGGCCGAGGCTGCGGTTCAGGCCGAAGAACCAGGCGCCCTGCACGGCCGCGAGGTCGGTGAAAGCGCTGGAGTCGGTGGCGTCGGCCAGGGCGAGCGAGTTCTGCAGGCGGGAGTCGGCTCCGTAGGCGATCTGCACGCGGTCGGTCGGAGTGGGGTTCCAGCCGTTGTCGGGGCCGCCGGCGGTGAGCAGCTCCGGAGCGAAGCGGGCGCCGTCGACGATCGCGGGCTCGAGGAGGGAGGAGTCATCGAGCGCCGCGGACGACGCGGCGAGTCCGCCGGCCATCTGCGACGACCAGGAGTGCCAGAGCGTGCGCGATTTCGTCCACGGGAGGATCGCGCCGTACGGCCAGGCGGTGGTGTCCGCTTCCGTCGTCGTGGTGCGGGCGTAGGCGGCGACGCCCTCGGCGAGCTCGGCCGTGCTCGTGCGGACCGCGGAGTCGTCGGGGGCGGCCTCGAGGTAGGCGGAGAGGCCGAGCAGCGCCTCCGAGGTGGCGTCGGCGCCGTCGACGATCAGCCAGGCCGGCACCCGCACGCCGTCGGCCTGCGCGTACTCGCCGTAGCGCGTGAGCACCTCGCGGTCGACCGCCGCGACGCCGAGCCGCAGCCGCTCCTGCAGGAAGGCGGCGAACTCCGGATCCGTGTCGCGGAACGCCGCGTAGCCCTCGCCGAGCGCCCAGAGGGTGCGGGCGAGCCAGTAGCTGTCCTCGGAGTCGCTCGGATCCGGCAGCTCGACCGGCTCGGCGCTCGCGTTCAGCTCCCCGTCGGTCTGCATCCAGAGCACCACGTTCCCGGCGTCGTCGCCCTCGGTGGTCTGGAAGTAGGCGAGGGCGCGGAGCGTCTCGAAGGCCTTCTCGCGACTCTCGGTCGATCCGGTCTGCTGCCAGTGGCGGAGGTAGACGACGGCGGCGCGCGAGATGTCGTCGGTGTTGAACGCACCCTGCTCGTAGTCGCCGGTCGCCGGATCGAGGCGACCGCCGCCGACGCGCTCGAAGGTGCCGCCGTCACGGGCGTCGGCGTAGGTCCACGGCATCACCAGGGTCGGCTCCTCGTCGAGCCGGTAGGTGGTGTGGCCGGGCTCGGGCACCGGAGTGGCGGTGTCGAGGAGGAAGTCGAGGTGCGCCGTGTTCGTCAGCGGCTCGGCCGCCTGCGCGGGGGTCGCGCCGAGGGCGAGGCCCCCGACGGTGAGGGCGGCGGCGGCCAGGACGGCCGCCGATCTGGTGAGCGTGTTCGTCATCGAACTCTCCTTGGGTGGGGTGCGGGGGGCGGATCTCGATAGGCCCGCGGTACGGGCTGCTCGATCAGCGGGAGGCGCCGGCGGACTCGATCAGCGGCGTCAGCCGTCCGTCCGGACGAGGCGGGCCGCGCCGATCTTCGAGTCGGCCATGCCGTAGAAGACGTAGTGCTGTCCGTCGATCTCCTCGATCGCCGTCGGGAAGACGACGTTCGGGACGATCCCGCTGCGTTCCTCCTCCGTCTCGGCCTCGAGCAGCGGCTCGGCGGTGCGCGCGATCACCCTCGACGGGTCATCGCCGTCGAGGAGGATCGCTCCGGCCGAGTAGTTCACGTGCTGCTGCTGCGCGAAGGCGCTGTCGATCACTCCGGTGACCCCGTGATGGATGAGCAGCCACCCCTCGGGCACGCGCAGCGGCGCGGGGCCGCCGCCGACCTTCAGCTCCTCGAACGGGAACTCCGGGCCCGCGAGGAACCGGTGCCGCGTCCAGCGCGTGAGGCTCGCCAGGTCGCGGTCGACCTCGTCCACCGGCACGTAGCTGATCCAGATGCTCTGCCGCGGGTCCTCGATCCCGGCCGGGAGGCGCACGCCCTCGCCCGGCCGCGTCTCGCCGAGGTCCCACATCGGCCGGTGCAGCACCGCGAACGAGCGGGTGCCGTCCGGGGCGGCGACGATCTCGGGGAAGAACACGCAGTCCTTGTTGTGGAACAGGCCCAGGTCGATGTCGAGCGCGTCGTCGTAGGCGAAGGTCACCGGGCCCAGGCGCCGCCAGTCGCGGAGGTCCTCCGACACGGCGAGCGCCGTCCGGGGCCCGAGCGGCCCGTAGGCGACGTACGTCATCACGTGCAGGCCGAGCGCCTCGATGAAGGTGATCCGCGGATCCTCGACGCCGGCGTTGTGCGCGCCGCGCTCGAAGCCGCGGTCGGGCGCGAGCACGACGCCCTCGCGCTCGACTCCGACGGGCACGCCGCCCTCGACGATCACGCGGGCGAGGCCCACGCGGGAGACGTTGCCGGCGGCGACCATCCGGGGCAGGAGGTACAGCTCGCCGTCGGGTCCGCGGCCGCTGCCGGGGTTGAGCACCCCTTCGGCTTCGAGCTCGTCGCCCGGGGCGGGCTCCATCACGACGCCGACGCGCTCGAGACGGTAGGGGACAGTGGTGAGGGTGGGAGACATGGTCAGCCTTTCACTCCGGATCCGAGATCGGTCGAGACGAAGTAGCGCTGGAACACGATGAACAGCACCACGACGGGCGCGGCGAGCACGACGGCTCCCGCGAGGATCGCCCCGAACGGGTTGTCGGTCGACGACGCCACGTTCGAGATGTAGTTGGCCAGGGACACGGCGAGCGGCTGCAGCGACGCGTCCTTGGTGATGAGGAACGGCCAGAGGAACTCGTTCCAGGGGCCGATGAAGGTCAGCAGCACGGCGGTCACCAGCGCGGGCCGCACCAGCGGGAGCGCGATGGTCCACAGCAGCTTCAGCTCGCCGGCGCCGTCGATCCGGGCCGCCTCGAACAGCTCCTTGGGGAGCTGCAGGAAGTACTGCCGGAAGATGATCACCGCCGTCGAGTTGATGGCGAACGGCAGGATCATCCCGAGGTGGCTGTCCGCGAGGCCGTAGTCGCGCGCGATCAGCACGTAGAGCGGGATCTGCAGCAGCTGGAACGGGATGACCTGCACCAGCAGCGCGAGCGCGAACACCGCGTTGCGCCCCCGCCACTGCAGCATCGCGAGCGCGTATCCGGCGAGGACGCCGAAGAACACCGTGCACAGCAGCACGCCGCCGGTGAAGATCCCGGAGTTGACCAGTCCGGTGAGCAGGCTGATCCGCTCGTTCACGTTGACGTAGTTGTCGAGCGTGAGGTTGCCCGGCTCCGGGATCCCTCCGGCCAACGTGGGGTCCGGATCCGTCTGCAGGGAGCCGACGATCATGTAGTAGAAGGGGAAGAGGAAGACGATCGCGCCGATCGCGAGCACGACTCCGCGCAGGATCACGGCTCCGCGGCTGGAGCCGACGGGACGCCTCCGCGGCGACTTCTCGGGGGCGACGGCGGCGGGCACGGCCGAGGCGGCGCCTCCGGCACTGGACAGGGTGCTCATGAGTTCCTCTCCCCCGCGAAGCGGTTCTGCAGATAGGCGATGACCAGCACCAGCAGCACCAGGACCACGCCGATGGCCGAGGCCACGTCGGGCTGCCCCTGCTGGATCCCGAGCTGGTACATCAGCAGCACGGGCGAGGCGGACGCGCCGTTGGGGCCGCCTCCGCCGGTGAGGAGGTAGGGCTCGGTGAAGAGGTTCGCCCCGGTGACGGTCGACACCAGCAGCACCAGGAGGGTCGCCGGCCGCACGCTCGGCACGGTCACCGACCAGAACTGGCGGATGCGTCCGGCGCCGTCGGTCGAGGCCGACTCGTAGAGCTCCTTCGGCACGTTCTGGAGCGCCGCCAGGTACAGCAGGATGTAGAACCCGAGCTGCTTCCAGGTGACGTAGAGAGCGATGATCGGCATTGCGAGCTGCTCGTTGATCAGCCACGACGGGTTCGGCGCGAGCGGCCCGAGGAGGCTGTTGACCAGCCCGTTCCCGTTGAAGAGGAACAGCCAGACGCCGACGACCGCGACGCTCGCCGTGACGTAGGGCACGTAGAAGCTGACGCGGAGGAACGTCCGCAGGTGCACGACCTTGTCGAGCGCCGCGGCGAGAAGGAGCGAGAGCACCACCGTCAGCGGCACGTTGATCACCAGGAAGATCCCGATGTTGCCGAAGGAGCGGATGACCTGCGGGCTCGAGAACGCCGCGACGAAGTTGTCGAGGCCGACGAAGGGCCGCTCCACCTGCACGCCGGGAGCTGCGAAGAAGAAGTCGTGGAACGCGATCCAGACCGAGTAGACGACCGGGAACGCGAAGACCGCGAGCACGAAGAGGAGGTAGGGGCTGCCGAACAGCAGCCCGAGGGGCTGGGGCCCGAGGACGCGGTGCACCAGGCTCCGCTTCCCCGGTGCCCCGGCCGGCGCGGGCCGGCGGGTGAGGGTGGTCACGGCCGGGTCACTGCTGGCCGGCGAGCCCGGTGACGGTCTCGGCCGCTCCGTCGAGCGCCGTCTTCACGTCGCCCTCGCCGAAGATGACCGTCTTGCCCCACGCGTCGCGGATCGCCTGCAGCATCTGCACGGTGTTCGGTCCGGACGGCACCTCGATGGTGCGGCTCGCCTGGTCGCCGAAGCGCTGGTAGGCGGGGTTCGCCTCGAAGTAGACGGCGTAGGTGGTCTGCAGGTCGGTGCGCAGCGGCATCTGCCCGGTGGTCTCGAGCAGCGAGCGGTCCTGCTCCTCGCTGGTCGCGAACTTCAGCACCTCCCACGCCGTGCCCTTGTTGGCGCAGGCGGAGTAGAGGCCGACGTTCTTCGCGTCGCTGAAGGTCCAGGTGTCCTCGGCGGGCGTGCCGTCGGGGGTGGGCACCGAGACGGAGCCCCAGTTCAGGTCGTCGTAGACCGAGACCGCCCACGGGCCGACGATCGACATCGCGGCCTGGCCGTCGGCGAAGGCGTCGCCCTGGTACTGCTCGCGGCCGGCGAGGCCCTGGTCGTAGAGGCTCTTCCAGAAGTCGGCGACCTCGTAGCCGTCGTCGTCGGCGAAGGTGGCCTTGCCGTCCTCGACGAGGCTCGTCCCTCCGGTGGCCGCGGCGTAGAGCGGCATGAAGTCGAACTGGGTCTGGAAGAACTCGCTCGTGGGCGCGGGCTGGATCGCGGCGGGGGCGGCTCCCGACTCGACCAGCGTCTTCGACGTGGCGAGGAAGTCGTCGTAGGTCGACAGCGACGGGTTCTCGGGGTCGAGGCCCGCCTTCGCGAAGAGGTCCTTGTTGTAGAAGATGACGACCGGGTTGCTCTTCCACGGCATCTGGAAGTACTCGCCGTCGGCGTTCTGGTACTGCTCCGCGAGGTCGCCGCTGCGGGTCTCGATGTAGTCGGCGCCGCCGTCGAATTTCGAGAGGTCGACGAGTCCGCCCTGGCGCTCGAACTGGCCGACCGCGCTCGGGGCCGTGTTGAAGACGAGGCACGGCGCGTTGCCGGCCGTGATCGCGGCTCCGATGACCTCCTCGCTGCTCTTGCCCGCGGGGATCTCCTGCCCGGTGATCTCCTCGTCCGGGTGATCCGCGTTCCACGCGTCGACCATCGCCTTGCCCCACTGCACCTCCTGCTCGTTGTTCGAGTACCAGATGGTGATCGGGCCGGTGGCGGTGAGGTCGGTCGACGCTCCGCCACCACCGCTGCAGGCGGTGAGGGCGAGGGTCGCGAGGGAGGCGGTGGCGATCCCGGTCAGCCAGCGTCTCGTCGTCGAGGGGGCCATGGTGTTCTCCTTGTCCGGCGTGCGCGACGGTGCGCACGCGTCTTCAGTGGGTCGACGGCCGCGGAGGAGCGGTCGAGTGGCGCACCACGAGGCCGGCGGGCTCGAGGTCGACGTCGGGGGCGCTGCCGGACTCGATGAGGTCGAGCAGCGTGCGGGCGGCCTCCTCGCCCCAGCGCGCGGGGCGCGTGCGGGCCGAGGTCAGCGACGGGTAGACGTGGGCGGCGATCTCGGAGTCGTCGAAGCCCGTGATCGAGAGGTCGTCGGGGAGCCGGAGCCCGCGGGCGTGCGCGACGCCGAGCCCGGCGATGGCCATCGGGTCGTTGCCGAAGACGATCGCGGTGGGCGGGGTCGGGCTGTCGAGGAGGCGCTCCGTGGCTGCCGCGCCCTGCTCCGCGCTGAAGTCGGTAGCGATGGGGGTGGTGGGTTCGAGTCCCACCACCGTGCAGGCTTCTGTGAAGGCGTCGCGGCGGCGGGAGGAGTGGAGCAGGTGGTTGGGCCCCGCGACGTGGGCGATGCGGCGGTGGCCGAGCTCCGCCAGGTGCCGGACGGCGTCCGCGATCCCGGCGGAGTCGTCCATCACGACGGCGGGTGAGGAGGAGCCCTCCAGCCGCCCGAGCGTGACGGCCGGGATCTGCAGCTCGGCGAGCAGCGCCGGCCGGGAGTCGTCCTGCCGGAGGTCGGTGAGGAACACCCCGTCGACGCGGCGGTCGGCCGCGAGCGTGCGGTAGACGGCCTCCTCGGAGGCGCCCGGGTCGACGACGCTGAGCACCAGCACCCGGCCGCGCTCGGCGAGCACCCGCTCCACTCCCGAGATGAAGGAGGGGAAGAACGGGTCGGCCGCGATGACCGCCGGGTCGCGCGCCACGACGAGGCCCACCGCGAACGAGACGCTGGTGGAGAGGGAGCGGGCGGTGAGGCTGGGCCGGTAGCCGAGCTCGGCGGCGACGCGGAGGATCCGCTCGCGGGAGTCGGGCGAGACGCCCGGCCGGTCGTTGAGCGCGAACGAGACGAGCGCCTTGCTCACGCCGGCCTCGCGCGCGACGTCGAGGATCGTCGGTCTGCCCGCCATAGGAGCTCCTTCGCTCGTCGCCGCGCCTGAACCGGTTTTGTAAACCGGTTCAGAGCACCGTAGCAGGGAGGTGGGCGGACGAGAAGAGGGAGGTGGACGAGGCGGTGCGCGTGCCACCTGGAGCCTGTTTCCCGCCTGTCCCCGGTGCTGGGACGCGCAGGCGTCGGCCGGTCGCTACGGTGACGGACGCTTGTGCAGGGGCGCCCGGGATGGCCGCCGAGCGAGTGACTCCAGGCCGCTCACGGAACCGTCGTACGGCGGAATCTGAGAGCCCTCCGCGTCCCGGCTCCGGCCCGGCTGGCTGGTGCTGGAGTGTCCCGGTGCCCGGAGACCCCGCAGGCACCCCCCGACCCGAGAGAGAGAACGATCATGGCCCGCCCCCACACCGCCAGCCGCACCACGAGCGAGCAGCGCACCGAGCACGCCGAGCAGTACTCGGCCGGAGCGCGCTACGCGTCGGAGGCGTTCGGCACCTTCCTCCTGGTCGCCGGCGGCGTCGGCACCGCGGTCTTCGCCTCCGCCTTCCCCGACTCCGGCAACGCGCTCGGAGTCGGCTTCCTCGGCGTCGCCCTCGCCTTCGGCCTCACCGTCATGGCCGGCATCTACGCCGTCGGCCACATCTCCGGCGGCCACTTCAACCCCGCCGTCAGCATCGGCCTCGCCATCGCCGGCCGGACCGAGTGGAAGCACATCCCCGGCTACATCATCAGCCAGATCCTCGGTGGACTCGTCGGAGCTGGAATGGTCTTCCTCGTCGCCGCCGACCGCCCCGCCGGCTACCTCGCGGCCGCCCGCGACTCCGGCTTCGCCTCCAACGGCTACGGCGCCGCCTCCCCCGGCGGCTTCGGCCTCGGCGCGGTCCTGCTGACCGAGATCGTCCTGACCGCCGTCTTCGTCGCCGTCATCCTCTCGGTCACCGCGAAGAGCGAGTACAAGGCCGTCGCACCGCTCGCCATCGGCTTCACGCTGACCCTCGTGCACCTGATCAGCATCCCGGTGAGCAACACGTCGGTGAACCCGGCGCGGTCCATCGCCGCCGCAGTGTTCGCGGGGCCGGATGCGCTGGGGCAGGTGTGGGTGTTCATCGTGGCACCTGTCGTCGGAGCGGCAATCGCGGGGGTGGGGACGAAGGTGCTGAACCGGCGGAAGTAGGAGATTGATGGGGCGCACCGCGACAGGCGCCCCCCCTCACGCAAGGGCACACTGATGCTTCCGATGCGCCTAGAAGGACAATCGGGTGTCCCGCGTTCCCTCAGCAGGGTGGCGGTGTGAGTAGAGCAATCAAGACTCGATCGAATCCACTGATGCAACACGCGGAGGCAGATCCGATGAGCGCTCAGGCATCGCCTGCGACCGCGCGTCTCGGGAAGCTAATGTCATTCGAGGCGACGGCGCCTCCTAATCCGCCGTTGCATGGTTCGATTGCACTTGCGCAGGGCTCGACTCCGCGCAGAATAGCGAGGAGATCCCATGGCGAAGACAGACTTTTCCGCCGCGCGTTCGCGTCTCACCCTCGAGCTTCTGGCGGAAGCTGGGACAGCTGTGCCACGGGCCCTGCTCTGGACTCAAATCCTCGAGCGGTTCCCTCTAACGGAGGTGGAAACCGAAGCGAACACGAACGGGGCTCCTCGCGGTATGACCGCTTGGGCGTGGACTACCGCCGAGTTCGTCAAGGCGGGTTGGATGATGAAGGATCGCACGACCGGCTGGTCAATCACTCTTGATGGCCGGGACGTCCTCGAGCGCGAACCTGACGCTGACCGACTTCGAGTTGAAGCCCGCAACCGCTACACCGCCTGGAGTCACTCTCGCGATTCAGCGCGTGCCGCGTCGCTCACGAGCGGCATCGTCCCGCAGAACGAGGCGCAGGAGGAGATCCTTCGCGCTGCGGCACTGTTCGTCGAGCGTGGGTTGAGCGACGGCGCATCCGTCTTCTCTCCCGGACGCACCGTCTGGACGAAAGACGTCGCAGACGAGTTGATGCGCCGGTTCGTGGAGTCCGACGGCAAAGACGGCGAGGGTTTCCTCGGCAAGGTGGCCGTACAGCTCCGCGATGCGAGCGATGGCGCTCGCTTGCTGATGGCTGAACTCGTTGCGCTGCAACTGTTGCCTGCGTCCATCGGCGCCATTGGCGAGAAGGCAAAGCGCGATCGGGTGACCTTCATGCTGAACCTGATGGATCACCCAGTGCGCATCCCCGCCGAAGTCGATCGAGCGTTCAGTGCGGGCTCCTTCAACCCAGGAACACGTATGGCCAGCGCGCTCGGAGCGGCTGTATCGATCCTCGTCGCCTTCGTCGCATCGTGGACTCGTCTCGAGGCTGAGGAGAAAGAAGATCTGCTCGCGGATCCGTGGGCGATGCGGGACTTCGTGCGCCGCATCCCCGGTGAGCGCTTCCCCAGCCAGAGGTCTGCGCTGCTTTACCTGATGCACCCGGAGACTTACGTGAGCATCGTCTCGGATGCGCACAAGACGGCGATCCGAGATGCGTTCATCGGCGAGGTCGGCGGTGTCGAGAGCGGGGACCTTGATCGTGACCTCCTCGCCATCACGATCGCCCTTCAGATCAAGACCGGAGGGGCTGTCGCCTACTACGAAGAGCCACTGAAATCCGCCTGGAAGCCCGAAGCCGAAGCAGACCTCCTGCCCACACTCGGCCCCTCCCTCGATGTAGACGAAGTCGGCGTCGACGAAGCGGGACAAAGTTCGCCCTTCCCACGTGTCACTTCCGCACTCGCCGAGAGTCTCTTCATGGGGCCGCAGTGGCCTCAGATGACGCTCGACCTGCTGGAGCGGCGCCGCCAGATCATCCTGCACGGCCCGCCCGGAACCGGGAAAACCTTCCTTGCCCGCAAACTCGCGGCACACGTCGCTGCTGGCGCGGAAACACTGCTCGTGCAGTTTCACCCCAGCTACTCATACGAGGACTTCGTGGAGGGATACCGTCCGATCTCCTCGAACGGCTCCCTGAGCTACGAGCTGAAGGAAGGCCCGTTCCGGCGCATCGCTCGCGACGCAGCGAAGAACCCTGACCGAAACTACGTTTTCGTGATCGACGAGATCAACCGGGGAAATCTGCCCAAAATCTTCGGTGAGCTCTATTTCCTTCTCGAGTACCGCGACGAACGCATTGCTTTGCTGTACGGCAGCGAAGACGGTTTCAAGTTGCCGAAAAACGTCTTCATCATTGGCACGATGAACACGACCGACCGTTCCATCGCGCTTTTGGATAGCGCCATGCGCCGCCGCTTCTCCTTCCTCGAGATGCATCCGGACGTCGAGCCGACCGCGAGCGTCCTGCCACGGTGGCTCGCGAGCCGTGGTCTGGCCGACGAAGCAGCGCAACTGCTGACCATGCTGAACGAACGCATCCCAGAACGCGCCGCTCGAATCGGACCCAGCTACCTGATGCCGTCCGACGGAGACCTCTCCGAAGAGCGACTCCAAGAAATCTGGCGGCACGAGATCATCCCGCTACTCGAGGAGTACCACTACGGAGAGGACCGCGACGTCCACCGCGATTACGGCCTCGATTCGCTTCGCAGACACCTTCGCTTGAATTCCGATCAGTGACCGACCACATCCAAGATGTTGTGCTGCGCGAAAGCTCTCCGCCAGCACGTGTGCATCTCCCCGACGCCGCCGCCGCCGAAATCGCGAGGATGCGCATCGCCACAGTCACGCCGCTCGGCAATCAGGAGTGGTTGTTGAGCAGTGTCGAGAAGGTGGGGGTGGTACGGCTCGGCTCAGTCGAGCTACGCATCGAGCCGAAGGTTCCCTTGCACTCCCTCTTCTTCTTGCTCTCCAGAACCCTCGAGTGGAACAACTGGCGGGAGGAGGAGGTGACACTCGACAGCGTCACCGACCTCTATCCCGCGATCGCCGAACTGTTCGCTCGCGCCTCGGAGCGCGTCCTCCGCGACGGCATTTTGCGCTCCTACCGAGAGCATCGTGCTGCTGAATCGACGGTTCGTGGGCGCTGGCTCGTCGCCGAGCAACTCCGCCGCCGGCACGGCCTACCTCTCCCGGCCGAGCTGGCGTACGACGACTTCACAAGCGACATCGACGAGAACCGCATGCTTCGCTCCGCGGCAAGGCGTCTGCTCCGGCTTCCGAACCTCGCGGCGCCATTGCGAAAGCGCCTCTATCGAATAGATGCCGAGCTAGCTGATGCCGAGGTACTCACGCGCGGCGTGCCGCTCCCCCAGCCACACTTCGATCGCCGCAACCGCCGCTACCGCACCGCTCTCGGATTCGCGCGCCTGATCCTTGAGGACGCGTCCCTCGAGCGCGGCCTCGCGAGCATCACAGGGTCCGGCTTCCTGCTGACGATGTCGAGCCTGTTCGAGCGCTTCATCGGAGCAGAAATCGCTCGCGCCACCGCCTCCTACGGAGGGACCATCCAGTCGCAGAGACGCGACTACCTCGATCGCGACGACCTGGTCTTGGTGAAACCAGATCTAGTTTGGCTGCGAGACCGGACAGTTGCCGCCGTATTCGACGCGAAGTACAAGGCAGAGAAGCCCGCCGGGTACCCCAATGCCGACATTTACCAAATGCTCGCCTACTGTATCCGCCACGGCGTCAGCGAAGGCCACCTCATCTACGCCGCAGGCAACGGAACACCACAGCACATCGTGACGAGGCAATCGAACGTGACCATCGTCTGCCACGCCATCGCGCTCGACGAACCGCCCGCGCAGATCATGCGCCAGATTGACAAGCTGGTCCAGCAAGCCGTGGGCTGAGTCGCTGGGACGGAGAGCCATCGGTGAGGTATATCCCAACTAGACGTCAGGCAGGTCCGCGGAACCCCGTCCAGCCAGGGTCACTTCTTATCTTGTCTGGCACTCGCCTCCGTGACTCTTTGACTTCAACTGGACAAGTAGGGGTTGGAGGCGGCATGTCGGGTCAGCTGGTCGGGTACATGCGGGTCAGCACGCTGGATCAGAGCACGCTCCGCCAGCTCGATGGCATAACGCTGGATCGGGTGTTCGAGGACAAGGCCTCCGGCAAGGACGTGAACCGTCCACAGCTCGAAGCGTTGATCGGATTCGTTCGCGACGGGGACACCGTGCTGGTGCATTCCATGGATCGGCTCGCCAGGAATCTCGAGGATCTGCGCCGGCTGGTGCGCCGACTGACGGACAAGAAGGTTCGCGTCGAGTTCGTCAAGGAGCAGCTCACCTTCACGGGCGAGGACAGCGCGATGGCGAACCTACTGCTGAACATGATGGGCGCGTTCGCGGAGTTCGAACGCGAACTTATCCGAGAATGCCAACGCGAAGGCATCGCCCTGGCCAAGCAGCGCGGCGCCTACCGCGGCCGCGCCCGCTCGCTCTCTTCCGCGCAGGTCGCCGAGCTCCTCGAGCGCGTTGCAGCCGGCGTCCCAAAGACCGTCTTGGCGAATGACTACGGCGTCAGCAGAGAGACCGTCTACGCGTACCTGCGCGCCGCCGCGCCTGCACCCGCGAACTAGCACCGCCACCGCAAAGGCTCGCAGAGGACACCAACGAGCTGTCCCGTTTGACGCCCCCGGGATTCAGTCCTCTACGCCTAGCTAAATTTTGTCCTTGCGGTATAACTTCACCTCACCGGATGCGAGCTCAACCGGAACCACGGGAATCGACTCGGCTCTCAGTCCTTCTCCTGAACCCCGCACCTTGCGGAACGGCCCGCCCGGCTCACTCGGCCATTCGAGCTTCGTCCCGGGGCCATCGGGGGTGTTGACAGTTATGGGTGCGTCAGTCATGGGCTGAGCGTAGGTAGAGCGACCTGCCCTGCGCCACTCCGACGAGACGACGGGTCAGCATCGCGCGAGGGATGCTGGGACGCTCCCGGTTGCCCAACCGCCCGGGCGACCACGAGACTTCCTGTCATGAGTCACTTCTACGACGTCGATGTCTACCGCCACGTTGACGAGGAGGACGGCGGGGTGTGGTGGAACGCTGAGGCTGGACTCGAGAACAGCAGCGTCGGTGTGGAGCACGAGTCTTCTCAGGACGTACGCGAGATCCTCAACGGAGTTCACGACGACACGATCGAATATCGCCGGAGGTGGCCTGACCTGCGGGTGCGGCTCTTCGAGGGCGACGGACAGCCGGCCACGGAGTTCCGTGCTGCATTGCAAGCAGCGGAGATCACCCTGCCTAAGTGGGTCGCTCCCTAGGCCGGACGCATGTGTGGTCGGTTCGTCGTCAAGGACTCTACGGTGGCTCTGCTGCCGGATCACGTCTCCGCCGACTTCGAGGGTTTGCGACCGAACTACAACGTGGCACCAACGAATCCCGTGACTGTCGTGCGTGAGCGCGACGGGGAGCGGTCGGCGCCGACGATGCACTGGGGGGTTCGTGCCGGTGTGGGCGAGGACTTCACGAAGCAGCGGCCGCAGCCGATCAACGCGCGGATCGAGACGGTCGCGAGCTCGCCCATGTTCCGGAAGGCGTTCGCGACGTCGAACTCACCGTGCCCATGCTGATCCTTCACAGCGCCAGGGATGACTCGGCTCCTATCAACGTCTCGGAAGCACTCCGCGATCGACGTCCTGACCTTGTCCAACTGGAATCCTTTGACGCAGGGCACACGCTTGCATGGAACTCCGACCGGACGCGATGGCGTTCTGCAGTCAGCGCCTGCCCCGCGAAGCAGCTAGTTTCTTGATCCGCAACGGAATGCGAGCGCGATCTGCCAGGGGCAGTGAGCCGGTTCACACCCGGAGAAACCCAACTCAACCGCTGTCTCTCCGGTATCATCGGGAACGTCGACCCCCAACGGGCCGAGATGGAGGACTGATATGACCGAACCGTGGCTGTCAGCTGACGACATCGCTGTCCATCTCGGCGTCACCAAGGACACCGTCTACACCTGGATCGCTGAGAAGGGCATGCCCGCCCACAAGATCGGCCGACTGTGGAAGTTCCAGGCCAGCGAGGTTGACGACTGGGTTCGAGGCGGCGGCGCAGCCGCATCAAATGGTGCTGATACCGACTGATTTACTCTGCGACCTTCATCACCTCCGGCTTCGATGTCGGAGGCTCCACATATCCTGATCCACTGCCCTAAACCGGGAAGGAGGCACCAGTTGGCGATAAGTACCGACGCGCAGGGTCGCTACGCGCTGTCCTTCACGAGCGGGGGCCTCCTAGTTCGTGAGGCTGATGTGGTCGCGTCCGTGTACTTGCGTGAGCGCGACTGGGGGATGGTGCGGCAGGTCGCCATGGACGGGAACCTCCTTCAGGCACGCACGACCTCATCGAGCATGCGCGTGATTCGGGAGACGATCCAGCGGCTCAGCGTCTTGGACGACGCTGAGCTGGAGCTCCTCGCCGATTCGAGTCTCACCGAGCGTTGCCACCTGATGTGGGTGGCGGCGTGCCGCCGGTACGAGCTGATCGGAGACTTCGCTGAGGAGGTCCTCCGTGAGCGGTATCTGTTGCTCACCCCATCGCTCAGTGCTGATCACTTCGATCGGTTCATCACCGGTAAAAATCTCTGGCATCCAGAACTCGATGAGTTGAAGCCATCCACGCGTACCAAGGTGCGCCAGAACATATTCCGGATGCTCCACGAGGCTGGACTGTGCAGCGAAGACGACGACATCCTTCCGGCCGTACTGTCTGAGCGTGTTTATGACGCGCTGGCTGCTCGCACCCCGAGCGATGTTCGATTTCTCCCGACCAATCTGCCGACCGAGGTGCGCCCGCGATGAAGATCACAGCTGAGCGAAATCTCCAAGTAGAGGAGAGTCATGTTTACGATGTACTGCGCAGTCAGCGGTTCTTGAACATGGAGGGCCTTTCCAAAGAAGTCCCGTTCTTCATCTATCATTACCCGCCCGCGTGGGCGCTGGACGTGGAGGCTGCCCGCGACCGCGTGATTACCAAGCTCCGCAGTGATGACGGTCTCACTGTCGTCGACATCAACCTGTACGACCTCGCTATCAAACTCTTGACCGACCGTGGCGTATGGCAACGAATCCTGGACCTTGAGCCAACACAGGACAAGTACGAGTTCCGCGAGACGCTACAGGGAATGCTCGATCCGCATGACCACCTTGCGCCCGCCATCCGCGAGCAGTTGGCCGAGAACCCGAGCGACATGGTCTTCCTCACGGGCATCGGCGAGGTCTTTCCCTTCATCCGCACACATACGGTGCTGGAGAACCTGCAAAGCGTCGTGGTCGGCAAACCGATGCTCGCCTGGTTTCCAGGAACGTACGAATTCACCCAGGCAAGCGGTCACCAGCTCCGCGCCCTCAATCTCAGTGCCCGTGACAGCTATTACCGCGCCAAGGACATTCTGGAACAGGAAGCATGACGATGACCCAAATCAGCGAGATCTTCGCCAAGAACATCCAGCGCCCTATCGAAGGTGTTATCAAGGCCGATGACACTTCTCAGCTCAGCGTTGAGGTTGAGGAGTATGTCCTCACCAATGAGGCCGCTAAAGGTGTTGTGGAGACGCTTGAGGCATACACGAACTACACCAACGCAAACGGCGTGTGGATCTCGGGCTTCTTCGGCTCCGGCAAGTCCCACCTCCTCAAGATGCTCGCCCACCTGCTGGGGGACATCGACGGACATGACTACCCGCGCGGCCAGGTGTCCGAGCATTTCCGAGCAAAGGCCGACGACGCGTTCCTCCCGGCGCTGATCGCCAAGTCCGACAGCATTGCGGCCAAGAGCCTGCTGTTCAATATCGATCAGAAGGCCACCCTGATCAGCAAAGATCAGAACGACGCGCTGTTGAAGGTCTTCGTCAAGATCTTCGACGAGTCCCGCGGATACTACGGAAACCAGGGCCACATCGCTCGCTTCGAGCGAGACCTCGATGGTCGCGGGCAGTACAACGTGTTCAAGGACGCATTCGAACGTCTCGCAGGTATCCCATGGTCGCAAGGTCGTGAGCAGAGCGCCCTGGAAGCGGGAAACATTGACAAAGCGTTTGCTGAAGTCAACGGAAGCGCAAGCCCCGGGATCATCCGTCAGTACAGCATGTCGTACTCAGTGTCGATCGAGGATTTCGCTGATGAGGTTGCGGGCTGGCTCGCGCAGCAGCCTGACGGGTTCCGCCTCAATTTCTTCGTCGACGAGGTCGGCCAGTTCATCGGCAACAACACACAGCTGATGCTGAATCTCCAGACGATCGCTGAGTCATTGGCCACCAAGTGCAAGGGCCGTTCTTGGATCTTCGTGACTTCGCAGGAAGACATGGAGAAGGTCGGCGGCGACCGCACCAAGCGCCAGGCGAATGACTTCTCCAAGATTCAGGCCCGCTTCGCGAACCGTCTCAAGCTCACGAGCCAGGATGTTGAGGAAGTCATCCGCAAGCGTCTCCTCGCCAAGAACGATGCAGGTGGGGCGCAGGTCGCCGAGATCTACGCGGCGGAGCACGCAAACTTCAAGACTCTGTTCGACTTCGTCGATGGGGGGCGCTATCCGAACTACCGCGACGAAGAGCACTTTGTCGGCGCATACCCATTCGTGAGCTACCAGTTCCCCCTGTTTCAAGCCGCGATCGAGGGAATTTCGGATCACAACATCTTCGAAGGCCGCAACAGCTCAGTCGGTGAGCGGTCGATGCTCGGCGTCGTGCAGGAGGTCGCGAGTGCGCTTGCCGACAAGCCATTAGGGCAGCTTGCCTCGTTTGACCAGATGTTCGCGGGCATCCGGGCATCACTGAAGTCAGCAAACCAACGCGCGATTTTGAACGCCGAAAGCAGCGGCAAACTTAGCGAGCTAGCGATCCGACTACTCAAGGCGCTCTTCCTCGTCAAGTACGTCGACGGCTTTAAGGCGTCGCCTCGCAACCTCACCGTGCTGGTCTACGACCACTTCGGCACCGATTTGACGGCTCTGTCGAAGGACGTGATCGAGGCGCTCGCGGCGCTGGAGGTTCAGACCTACATTCAGCGCAACGGCGATGTGTACGACTACCTCACCAATGAAGAGCAGAAGATCGAGCAGGAGATCAAGAACGTCGACATCGACTCTTCTGAGGTGTCAAAGAAGCTCTCGGATCTACTCACCCAGTCCGTCGTGAAAATGACAAAGGTCGTCTATTCGAAGAACGGTCAGAACTTCCCGATCGGGTACAAGCTCGATGGTCAATCGATGAGCAAGCAGCACGAGCTGGCCTTGCACTTCACGAGTCCCGATACGGAGTTCAGCTTGGAGCAGATCAAGGCGCACAGCGCCGGGCTCGACGAGCTGCGGGTCGTGCTTCCGGGCGACAGCGAGCGCATCCTCGCAGACCTGCGTCTCCAGCTGAAGACCGAGAAGTACATCAAGCGCGCGCACGGCAGCAGCCGCACCGCTATCGAGCAGACCATTCTGCAGGCCAAAGGCACCCAGAACGCCGAGCGCGAGAAGGAAATCGTCGAACGCCTCCGCGCCGCCGTCGGACGCGCAACCCTTGTCCACAACGCAGGGGTTCTCGACGTGTCAGCAACCGAGCCGGTGGGCCGGATCAGCGACGGGTTCCAACGGGTGATCGCCGCGACGTACACGAACCTTGCCCTGCTGGGCGGCAAGACGTTTAGCGAGCAACAACTCTCAACACTGGTCAATCCGCCCGACGGAGGGCTCATCGACGATGTGGCGAGCCTGCTCACAGTGCCCGGTGAAGATGTGCTCGGCCACTTGGAGATGCGCGGTAAGCGCCATGAGCAGGTCACGATGAAGCACCTGCTTGAGAAGTACACGACCAAGCCCTACGGCTGGGATCAGTGGTCGGTCGCAGCGGCCGTCGCCCACCTCGCTGGCGGGTCCAAAATTGAGATCACGCTCAACGGCAAGCTACTCAAGCGCACCGAGATCACGGGCGTGCTACGCAACACCCAGAGCTACCCGAACATGGTCATCGCGCCACAGCGGGTGTTTGACCAGAAGACGGTCACCGCGTTCCGCAAATTCGTCGTCGACTTCACCGACGAGGGGGCGATTTCGAAGGACCCGCTGGAACTTGCTCGCACCGGCAAAGAACTCCTCGACAAGAAGCTCGCCGAACTCCAGGGGCTCACCACCGGTTCGCGCTATCCCTTTATCGACCAACTCGACGGACCAGTTAGGTTGCTCACCGAACTGTGCGACCACACGGCCGAATGGTTCATCACCGAGTTCCCTGGGGCGGACGAGCTACTCGATGCCAAGGACAGCGTAATTGACCCGATCAAGCAGTTCCTCAACGGCGCCCAGCGAAGAATCTATGACAGCGCCACGACGTTCATGCAGGCTAACCAGTCGAACATCGGCTACCTGACCGTAGGGACGACGGATCCTGTCGCGCTGCTGCTCGAAGACCCCAAGGTCTTCCGTGGCGCCAAGATCAGCCAACTCGGCACCGCGGTCTGGGCGCTCGAAGGCCAGATCGCCGCCATCGTTGACGGGCAACGAGCAGAAGCAGCAGATGACATCAACGCACGCTGGGAACAGGTGCCCGCTAGCAAGGCGTTCTTGGACGCATCCGACGCTGCGCAGCGATCGGTCACAAGTAAGGCGCACGCCGTACTTGCCCGGGTGCAACGTGAGACACAAATCCCGGTCATTCGGAATGTTGCAGCCACGTTCGCGGACACGACCTATCCGGAGATCCTGGACGAACTCGTCGCCGCAGCACCTGCGCAGGAACTGCCAGAAACACCCGGCGCGGGCGCGGGTACCCACCCCGCACCGGCGCCAGCCCCATCGAAGCAAACCATCGCAATCAAGCGCCTTGCACTGCCGGGAGCCGGCCGGGTGTTGGAGAACGCGGACGACGTCGATCGCTATCTCGACCAGCTCCGCGAGACATTGCTCTCCACGATCAACGACAACAAGCGCATCGCGCTCTAGGAGAGATACATGGACACCAAACCCTTAGAGCGCTTCGCCAGTTGGGCCCGTCGCGAACTCATCAACGCGGTCGACGCACAAACAACCGCCGTGCTCGCCGTCGGATCGATCGCGCGTAGCGAGCGAGCCGAAATCGTCAAGAAGCTCGAAGCCGAGATCGGACGCCACGGCCGCCAGAATATTGTCGACAAGGTCGCCTACATCTGGTTCAACCGCATCGTTGCACTGCGCTTCATGGATGCCCGCGGCTATACCGACGCCGGGGTCGTCTCACCCGCCCAGGGGCAAGCGCACGGGCAACCTGAGATCCTCTCCGATGCCAAGCGTGGCAACCTTGACACCGATGTTGTGACGAACAGCCGCACGGCCAACGCGATCATCGGCCTTCTCGACGGGACTCGTCGAAGCACCGACGTCGAGGGCGAGGCATATGCGCTGCTTCTGACCGAGTACTGCCGGCACTGGCATATGTCGATGCCGTTCATGTTCGAGCGCGAGGGCGACTATACCGAGCTACTCGTGCCGGCGAACCTCCTCGCCGATGGTGCGATACTCTCACGCGCCCGGGAGGTACTGACTGAGGATGTCTGCGATGACGTTGAGGTAATCGGTTGGCTCTACCAGTTCTACATATCCGAACGGAAAGACCAGGTCCTCGCTGGGTTTAAGAAGGATCAGAAGGCTGGGGCCGAAGAGATCGCGGCGGCAACCCAGCTATTTACGCCGCATTGGATTGTCCGCTACCTCGTCGAGAACTCCTTGGGCCGCTTGTGGATGCTTAATCGGCCCGGGTCACGGCTCATTGACTTGATGGAGTACTACGTTCCCCCCGTCGATGAGCCGTCTGACTTTGCCAAGATCGAAAGACCCGAAGAGCTGTCCATAATCGACCCGGCTTCCGGCTCCGGGCACATGCTCACCTACGCATTCGACTTGCTCTACGCGATCTATGAGGAGGAGGGCCACTCGCCCTCCTCCATCCCAGGACTAATCCTTACCCACAACCTCCATGGCACCGAGATCGACCCGCGGGCCGGATCTCTCGCAGCGTTCGCGCTCACGATGAAGGCTCGCGCCAAACAGCGGACCTTTTTCAATAGACAGATCAGGCCCAACATCTGCGTGATCGAGCCCGTTGTATTCGAGCAGGAGGAGCTGGACTTCCTCGTGAGCGGCGCGGGTGACACTCATGAGGAAGAGACCTTTTGGAACCAGTTTGCAGAGGCTGACCTTTTCGGGTCGTTGATTCAGCCGGACCCGACGGTGACGTACCGCCTGGCTCGGCACCACGAGACACTCGACCGCGACGACGACCTACTGAAGTCCGACATCATCGAGACTGCTGGCCAAGTTGTTCGCCAAGCCGAATTCCTAGCCCGAAAGTATTCAGTAGTCATCGCCAACCCTCCCTACCTCGGGACCAAAAATATGGGTGGCCGTTTGGCCGAGTGGCTGTCCAAAGAGTTTCCGGATGTGAAGCAGGATCTATACGGCTGCTTCATTCGCAGAGCGACCAACCTAGTCACTTCCGGAGGGATGGTCGCTGAAGTCGTTGGCGACACGTGGTTGACCATCTCCACGTTCGGTGGCCTACGAAAGTTCATTGTCGAGTCCTGCCGCCTGCATACTCTTCTTCACATCCACGACGTCTCAAATCATTCCGATGTCTTCGGGGCGAACACTGCGCTGGTAATTTCTCCAGGACGGACGGACTCAGCTTCGGATTTTCAGTACGTTGACGCTCTCAGTGAAGACGCAAAGATCTCGCAGTTCCGTGAAGCCGTCCGGGAAGAAGGTAGCTCTCGGCGGTTCGTCGTAGATGCTCGCGATTTCTCACGGATCTCAGGAATGCCTTTCGCCTATCGTCTGCCGGAGGAGATCAGACATGTCTTCATGGGGGGCAAGGTTTTGGCCGACGTCGCAGACGTGCGAAAGGGAATTTCAACAGGCGACGTCGGCTTGTTTCTCCGTTTTTGGTTTGAGGTTTCGCGATCTGCCTCGGCCCTTCCGTCGGGCGATAAGTCACTAACCTCTGACGCGACGCGAAGGTGGGTCGCGTACAACAAGGGCGGGGAGTTTCGTCGATGGTTTGGCAATCAGTTGCACGTTGTCGACTGGGCCGACGGGGGAAGGCAACTAATTTCGTCGCCCAAGGCCGTCATTCGAAACCTTTCCTATCAAGGACGAGAGAGCCTGGGGTGGACTGCGGTCTCGAGTGGCCGTCCCTCGTTTCGGTTCTTTCCACAGGGATTCCACTTCGATGGCGCTGGCCCCTCGATTTTTCCTAACGTAGGACAATCGCCGTACGAATTGCTCGGGATTCTAAACTCGACAGTGTCCCAGAGAGTTTTGGCCGTGGTCGCGCCCACTCTTAATTTTGAAGTTGGTATCGTTGCGGGCCTTCCAGTTCCGGGAAACGCTCTTGACAGCACCGTCGATGGGCTAGTCCGACAGCTCGTGGAAGAAGCGAAATCGGAATGGGATGAGAGCGAACTTTCGTGGGGTTTCAGACAGAGTCCCCTGCTCCGCTGGCCAACAGAATCCCTGAGGCATGCGGTTGAAGGGTTCTTCCGCGCATCTCAAACTAGGGCTGGACAGATGGCCCTTCTCTCTCAGAAAGTAGACATGGAGGTCAATTCCGCGTTCGGCGTTTCTCATACTTTGACATCCGACGTCAGGGACGGAGAATCTCCTGCTGACCTGCAGACAACCGTTATCGAATTCGTCGCCTACGCGGTTGGCTGCATGTTCGGCCGATTCAGTATCGACGAGCCGGGCCTGATCCTGGCGGATCAAGGCGCGACGTTGCAGGACTACCTCGCGAGAGTACCCGCACCGTCCTTCATGCCTGACGCGGACAACGTGATCCCGTTCGTTGATGACGGTTGGTTCGAGGACGACATCGTGGAGCGGTTCCGTCAGTTCCTCCGTGCCGCGTTTGGAGAGGATCACTTCGAGGAGAACCTGCGGTTCGTCGAGGAGTCGCTGGGAGTGAAGGCCTTGCGTGATTACTTCATCACGAAGGCAGGCAAGTCGAAGTTCTACTACGACCACGTGCAGCGTTACAAGAAGCGCCCAATCTACTGGATGTTCTCCAGCCCGAAAGGGTCCTTCAATGCGCTGATTTACATGCACCGTTACACACCGTCGACGGTGTCGACGGTGCTGAATGAGTACCTGCGGGAGTATCGCGCCAAATTGGAAGTTGCGCTAGCCCATGCTGAGCAAGCTGCGGCGGGCGGTGGGTCGGCGAAGGAACAGAAAGAAGCCGACCGACTTCGCAAGGTGCTCGTGGAGCTGGCGGAGTACGAGCACGACGTGCTCTATCCGCTGGCAACGAAGCAGATCGTGATCGACCTTGACGACGGCGTGAAGGCGAACTACCCGAAGTTCTACCCAGCGCTGAAGAATATTTCTGGGCTGGAGGCTACAGAGTGAGCAAAGTGCCTTCGATCAAAGAGCACCTTACCGCGCGGTTCGACCGCCAAAGGCTGGTGATCTGGCGCGACCCCGACGGCATTTACGCCGATGACCTCGACGTGCAGACTCCGCCCGACGTGACAGCGTTGCGCATCGCGGGCGACGAGTTTGCGATTAAGTACCGGGTTCTGCGGGAAGAGATTTCAGCGAAGTTCTTGCTCTATCGCCCTGGTGTCGTGCCCGAGGGGGCAGACAACTGGTTGCTCGACTTGGAGTTGGCATACGGCACCTTTAGCGCCGACCGAGCTGCGCTGATGCGAGCAGATCTCGGTATCACCGCTCCCGGTGCCGACCAGCTGATCGCTGCGCACAAAACGTTTTTCGGCAATGCCAAGTCGGTAGCGAAGCTCAAAGCCCTGCTCCGCGACGGAGATGACCTTGTCACGGTGCAGGCCATGATGTGCGCCGCCCTGCTCGGACAAAAGGAACACAGCTTCTCGGAACTCACCCGCACACTGCTGATCCAGCACGCGAGCGACGAGGCTTCCGGCTACGACGCGCTCGTCGAGCAGGATCTGGCCAACTTCTACTGGGGTGGAGCGGAGAAGATCTACGGCTTCGAATCTGATTCGCCGAGCATTGCCCGTTTTGTGCTCTGGATGTTCAAGCATGCCAAGGGTGGTTTCGCCGCGTCGACGTCGAACGCGGCACGCAACCTCGAGATCGACTTCCGCAGTTTCCGCGACAACCGACAGAGCACCCACGCGTTGAAGACGCTTGCCAAGCATGCTGAGAAGGACCTTGATTACGCTGACGAAGCATCCTCGGCGTCGCTGAGTGATCTTGTCGCCACGGACACATTTGATGCGGGCGAGAAGGAGATCATCCGTCGATTGATCGGCGGAATCTCTGCCCAGACGATGTCAGCTCGGGACCTCGCCGAGACGATTCGAACTCGACGCCGCGACAGCGTGTGGTTCGAAGACTACGCAACGCTGTATGCCGCGCTCAGCGCTGCTGCGGAGCTGATCCCGGTGATCAGGTCCGCCCGGCTCGACGTGTCCAGCTTCGATGAGGGAATTACTCGATACCGCGATGACCTCTATCGAATTGACCAGCTGTACCGCCAGTACACGTACGCGGCGCAAACGGCGGAGTTCAAGCAGCCGCTCGAGATGCTCACCGAGCAGGTCGAGAACGCCTACGTCACCGACTTCCTGTTCAAGCTAGGCACGAGTTGGCAGAGCCAGGTAGATCTTGTGGAGCGGTGGAGGACGCCATCGGTAACCTCGCAGAGTTCGTTCTACAGCCAGTACGTCGCGCCGATCGTGCGCGGCGGGCGGAAGAAGGCCGTCGTGGTGATCTCGGATGCAGTGCGGTACGAGGTCGCCCACGAGCTGCACTCACGCATTCGTGGTGAGAACAAGTTCGAAGCCGAGATCGAGGCGATGATCGGAGTGCTCCCGAGCTATACCCAGCTTGGGATGGCATCGCTGCTGCCGCACAAGACGCTCGCGCACTCAGAGAACGGTGACCCGGTACTGGTCGATGGCCAGCGCTCGGACGGCACGAACAACCGGAGCAAGATACTCGCTGCCGTTGGTGGAACCGCCATCCAGGCCAAGGACTTCTTGAAGATGAAGCCCGCTGAACGGCGTGACCTCTACGGGGCGAACCAGGTGCTCTACGTTTACCACGACACCATCGATGCGACTGGTGACAAGGCGGTCTCCGAGCACCGTACGTTCAAGGCCGCCGCCGATGCGATTGAGGAACTCGTCGGGATCGTGAAAGCGCTCGCCAGCGCGAACGCGACGAACGTCTTTGTCACGGCCGACCATGGGTTCCTCTACCAAGAGAGCAAACTGCCACCGCAGTTCAACCTCACCGTCAAGCCGCAGGGCGACGCAATTTTGGTCGAGAACCGTCGCTATGTGCTTGGGCGTGGACTCAAGGATGACCCGGCGTTCCGAAAGTTCCTGCCAGAGCAAATTGGACTCGCAAGTGATCTTGAGGTTCAGATCCCGAACTCGATCTGCCGGATCATCAAGCCTGGTGCTGGGTTTCAGTTCGTGCACGGCGGTGCCTCGTTGCAGGAAATCGTAATCCCGGTGATCACGATTAACAAGGGTCGCTCCGACACGGTCGAGCCTGTCAACGTCGACATCCACCCCGAGACCGACAAGATCACGACCGGGCAGGTCGTGGTCAAGCTGTACCAGACGATGCCGGTTGCAGATCAGCGCACTGCCCGGAAGCTGCGGGCAGGCCTCTACTTCGGTGACATGCTGATCTCGAACCAGCCGGAGCTGCTCTTCGATACCGAGAGCGCGGAGGGGCGCGACCGATTCCAGAGCGTGCGACTGCTGCTGAGCAAAGATGCCGAAGCGGCCAACAACAAGGCTGTGGAGTTCCGTTTGGAGCAGCCAATCTCCGACACCGGGGCCTGGAAGAAATACAAGAGCGCGCCGTACACAATCAAGCGTTCCTTCACCTCAGACTTCGACTTCTAAGGACTGCTGATGAGCGACGATACTGACTTTTCCCAAGCGGCGTCCGCCGAGGAGCCGTTCGCAGCTGGAGGCCCCGACGGTCGTGCGCAGCCGAGTGAGCTTGATCACAAAATCAACGAGCACTTCGCCGGGGCAGTGGTTCGCAAGGACCTCGTAAAAGCGGTCAAGGGCAACGCAATCGTTCCGTCCTATGTGTTGGAGTACCTGCTCGGCCAGTACGCGGCATCCGACGACGAGGCGACGATCCAAGCGGGTATCGACCGCGTCCGCGTTATCCTCGCCCAGCACTATGTGCATCGCAACGAGTCGGAACTGGTCAAGTCAAAGATCAAGGAACGCGGGCGCTACCGAGTCATCGACAAGGTCAGCGTCACACTGAATGAGAAGGACGACGTCTACCAAGCCTCGTTCGCAAACCTTGGGATCAGTAGCGTGGTCGTCGATTCGGCCACTGTCAACGCGCACCAGAAGATGCTCGTCGGCGGAGTCTGGTGCCTGTGCGACGTTGAGTACTTCCACTCCGATGATGCACGGGTCTCGCCCTGGATCCTCGGATCACTCAAACCAATCCAGATGTCGAACTTCGACTATCACGGCTACCTTGCCGCGCGAGCCAAGTTCACCACCGGCGAGTGGATCGACCTACTGATCCAGTCGATCGGATTCAACCCCGAGATGTTCGGTCGTCGTGCGAAGCTGCTGCAACTGGTTCGCTTGATCCCGTTCGTCGAGCGAAATTACAACCTTGTCGAGCTGGGTCCCAAGGGCACTGGCAAGTCGCACATCTACTCGGAGTTCTCGCCGCACGGCATGCTGATCTCAGGTGGCGAGGTGACCGTTCCGAAGTTGTTCGTGAACAACGCGAACGGACGGCTCGGTCTTGTGGGTTACTGGGATGTAGTTGCATTCGATGAGTTTGCGGGCAAGAAGAAGCGCACCGACAAGGCGATCGTCGACATCATGAAGAACTACATGGCGAACAAGTCGTTCTCTCGCGGCGTCGAGACACTGGGTGCGGAGGCCTCGATGGTGTTCATTGGCAACACCTCGCACACCGTCCCGTACATGCTCAAAAATTCAGACCTGTTCGACGAGCTGCCCGAGAGCTACCATGACCCCGCTTTCCTTGACCGGCTGCACTTTTACATCCCTGGCTGGGAAGTCGACACGATCCGCAGCGAAATGTTCTCGGACGGCTATGGATTCGTTGTCGACTACATCGCCGAGGTACTGAAGTCGATGCGCAATCTCGACTACTCGGATCGCTACCAACAGCACTTCACCTTAGGGTCGGACATTTCGACCCGCGATCGCGATGGCATTCACAAGACCTTCTCTGGACTGATGAAACTGCTCTATCCTCACGAGCAGGCCACGGCCGAGCAGATCGAGGAGATCCTGCGTTTTGCTATTGAGGGGCGAAAGCGCGTAAAGGATCAGATCCTCCGGATCGACGCCACGATGACGGCCGTGAAATTCGGCTACAGTTCGCTCGACGGGGGCTGGTCGGCGGTTACGACGCTTGAGGAAGACGAGTACCCGTTGCATTACCACCGAGGTGGCTTAGTAGCTCCTGCTGGCGCGGCATCGGCCGCGGCTGATGTGCTGATGGTGTCCACCGCGTCGGCGTCTTCCGTCCCCACACTCGTTCCCGAATCCGTTCGGTCAGAACTGTTCCAGGGGCAGCGGGACTTCGTCGAGAACCAGCGGGGCATTTCCTACGAGGCATTGCTCATGCCGTATCTGCAGGGCGCAACCGAGATTGAACTGCACGATCCCTACATACGACTGGGGCACCAGGGGCGCAATCTCGTTGAGCTGCTCGCGATGATCGCCGTGGCGAAAGACCCGGCCGACGAAGTGATCTTCAACCTGTTCACTGTGCTTGACGAAGATCCCGAGTATCAGCCAAAGCAGCTCCGGATGCTCAACGACATCGTGCAGGGCGCCGCACAGCAAGGTATCAAGGTGAACGTGGCGAAGGATCCCGGCGGTCACGACCGTTGGATCCGAACCGACACGGACTGGCGTATCAACCTCGGCCGAGGCCTAGACATCTTCCAGAAGTCCGACGGTGGATGGTTCGACTTCGGCACCAGCCGCCAGGAATTCCGGCAGGTGCGTGCGTTCGGCGTCACGTACATCCGTGAACGGAGTCAGCAATGACGCAGGTTCGAATAAACGGGATTGAGCACCAGCCGACGGGGGATACCCGCGCACAACGCCTGGGAACGGCTCCTCGAGAGCGGCGACTAGATATCCTGCGACCGTACGTGGCCCCGTTCTGCTTGGCGCCCCGATAGAGAGATGCGGTTGCGGATGTTCCTACGTTCTACGGGTCACGTCGTGCTTAGCCCCAGCGATCTCAGTTCTGCATCCGTCTGCGAGTTCTCGTTTCTGCGTGCCCTCGATGTGAAGTTGGGCCGCGCAGAACCGCTGTCGGTTGCCGTCGACCCGATGTATGAGCGGACGTCTGAGCTCGGAGACGACCACGAGGATCGCACCCTGAAGGCATACCGGGCCCGATTCGACGACGGAGTGGTGGAGGTAGAGAAGCCGGAGGTGCGGGATGAGGGAGCCGTCGAGGCCGCCGCCGCGGCGACGGTCCAGGCGTTCGCCAGGAATGCTGATGTGGTCTTCCAGGCCACGTTCACTGATGTTGCCTTCGTGGGTTTCGCGGACTTTATCGTCCGCTCGGCTGCCGGTAGTTACCGCGTTCAGGACACGAAGCTCGCCCGCTCAGCGAAGGTGACGGCGTTGCTCCAGTTGGCCGCGTACGCGGACCAGCTGAAGCGAGTCGGAGTTCCGGTCGACGACGAGGTCGACCTCCTTCTCGGGGACGGCACGACCAGCACCCACCAGGTGGTGGACATCCTGCCCGTGTACCGGAAGCGCCGAGCGCGTCTTGAAGCGATTGTCGAGCAGCGGATGAGCGAGAAGGACCCGCTCCAATGGGGAGACGAACGGTTCTCGATTTGTGAGCAGTGCGACGCCTGCAAGAGCGAGATCGCAGCTGCCCGCGACGTCCTGCTGGTTGCGGGCCTGCGCGTGCTGCAGCGAGAGCGCCTGCAGAACGCTGGAATCAGCACCATCGACGGGCTCGCCACTTCCACGCACCCGGTAGACGGGATCGGTGCTGAGACCCTCGTCAATCTCCGCAGTCAGGCCAGGCCGCAGATCACGGCGACCGGAACCATACCCCCCGTGGATGTTCACACTCCGTCGGCTTTCGAAGCGCTGCCGGCACCATCCGCAGGGGACATCTTTTTCGACTTCGAGGGTGACCCGCTCTACTCCGAAGGCGGAGGTGCTCGGTGGGGGTTGGACTACCTGTTCGGCTACGTCGACCGTTCCGAAATGTTCACTGCCTACTGGGCGCATTCCTTCTCCGAAGAGCGCGAAGCCCTGCGACTCTTCCTCGCGGACGTCGCGGAGCGTCGACGGCGTGACCCGTCGATGCACGTCTACCACTACGCGTCCTACGAACGAACTCACCTCGCGTCGCTGGCCGCTCGACATGACCTCGGTGTTGAGCAGGTTGATCAGATGCTGCGGGAGGGAGTGCTCGTCGACCTGTATCCGATCGTTCGTCAGAGCATCCGGATCGGCTCGCCGTCGTACTCGATCAAGAAACTCGAACCTCTTTACATGGGTGATGAGCTCCGCGACGGTGACGTCACGAACGCGGCGGCCTCGATCGTCGAGTATGCCCTCGCCCGCGACCTGATCGACCACGGCAAGGTCGATGCAGGGAGGGCGAAGCTTGCGGCTATCGCCGACTACAACCGTTACGACTGCGTCTCGACCTTGCGCCTGCACCGCTGGCTGCTCGGTCACGCCGCCGACGCCGGGGTCTCCTTGACCGGTGTTGGGGCGCAGCGGGAGGGAAAGGACGACAGACCCGCTTCGGAGCTTCACGTGGAACTGATGCGCCTCGCGGGTGATCCGTTGAACCCCGAGCGGTCTGCTAATCAGACCGCGCTGGCGTTCGCGGCCGCAGCGCTCGACTTCCACGACCGGGAGCACACGAACTTCTGGTGGGAGCACTTCTGGCGACTGGAGTACCCGATCGATGAATGGGACGACCAGAAGGGCGTCCTCCGCGTTGACCGCGCAGAGGTTCTCCGGGACTGGTACCGGGAGGGACGACAGAAGAACTATCGGCGCCTTCTCCGCCTGCATGGGACCCTCGCCGCAGGCGGTGCTCTGGAACCGAACGCCAGCGTGAAGCCGTTCCTCGTCTACGACTTCGACGCGTCAATTTCAGGGCCGAAGGACCGCGACGACCAGCGGCATGCGCATGAAGTTCCCGTCGCCACGGGATACAACGGCGCGTTCGTCGAGATCGAGGAGTCCCAGCCGAAGGACGTTGAGATGTTCGACGACCTCCCCCTTGCTGTCACTCCGGCGAAACCTCCGCCCGCCCTTGAGCAGCAGGTAGCCATTACGGAGTGGGCGCAGCGTCTTGTCGACTCGTACCCCGACTGGCCCCGCGACCCCGTCGCGGATCTGCTCCGCCGGGTGCCGCCGCGCACGCGCTCCAGCGCTCTCGCGGCCAACCACGGTGACACCATCGCTGCGGTCACCGCCAGCGTGCTCGACCTCGACGACTCGTACTTGGCCGTGCAGGGACCGCCCGGAACGGGTAAGACCTATCTCGGATCGCGGGTGATCGCGGCTCTCGTCCTCGAGCACGGCTGGAAGATCGGCGTCGTCGCGCAGTCCCACAAGGTCGTCGACAATCTCCTCACCGAGATCGTCGCCGCCAGCGTCCCCGCGCAGCAGGTGGGGAAGAAGGCGTCACCCGGTGACACTCCTGACGTTTACGTCGCCGTTCCCCCGAAAGCCTTTCCCGCGTTCGTGGCCGAGAACGCGGGTGGCTTCGTCCTCGGCGGAACAGCATGGGACTTCGCGAACGCGTCGCGCATCGCCCGGCGCAGCCTGGATCTTCTCGTCATCGACGAAGCCGGGCAATTCTCGCTCGCGTCCACCGTCGCCTCCGCGGTCGGTGCGCGCAACCTGCTGCTGCTCGGCGATCCCCAGCAGCTCCCGCAGGTGAGCCAGGGCATTCACCCGGAGCCCATCGATCAATCAGCACTTGGCTGGGTCAGCGCCGGCCACGACGTTCTTCCCCCAGAGCTCGGGTACTTCCTGGCTGAGAGCAGGCGCATGCATCCCGCCGTCGCCGCGTCAGTCTCCGCACTGTCCTACAACAACGAACTTCACGCGCATGCGAGCACCTCGGAGAGATCACTCGACGGTGCCGCCCCTGGGCTGCATGCGAGGCCGGTGCGCCACTCCGGCAACTCCACCTCCTCCGCAGAAGAAGCTGCCCTCGTTGTGGAGATCGTGCAGGAGCACCTCGGTATGCCCTGGCACGACCAGGCTGCCGGTCGCACCAGCTCGACTCTCGGCGAGACGGACTTCATCGTCGTCACCCCCTACAACGCGCAAGTCCAGGAACTCCGGTCAGCTCTCGACGCTGCCGGCCTGTCGCGTGTTCGCGTGGGGACGGTGGACAAGTTTCAGGGCCAAGAGGCGGTGATCTCGATCGTGTCTCTTGCAGCTTCATCGCCCGTCGACGTCCCCCGCGGCATGCAGTTCCTCATCCAACAAAACCGGCTCAACGTCGCTGTCTCGCGTGCGCAGTGGGCGTGTTTCTTGCTCTACTCCCCCGACCTCCTCGAAGGGCTGCCCAGCACGCCCGCCGGCGTCGCGGAACTGAGCCGCTTCATCGGCCTCGTCGACCCGTCCTGACCGCTACAGGGCCGACGAATGCGCCGAGACGCGCTCCCGGTTGCTGTACTACGGGCTACCGCTCGTCGCCGTCAGATGAGGACGTGAAGATCGCTGCGCCGGCTTCCGCGATGGAGCGGGCGAGGTCGGCGACGACGTCGCGCGATGTCCCCCAGGCGAAGGACCGCCGCATCAAGACCGCGATGCGGTCGGCCGCATCGTTGAGGGGATGGCCGTCATGGCCGCGCACCCACCGGAGTACCACCTCACGGTTGGCCGCGGCATTCACGATGGAATGAAGGCGGCGCTCGATGACATCGAGGCGCTCCCTGCGCTGGGGCGGGTTCGCGAGGACGAGCGTGACCGCGTCGACCGCGCATTGGGAGTCGACGAGGAGCTTCACTCGCGTGAACTGCGGTTGCGCGCGAGTGGCCTCATCGATTGCGATGAGCTCAGCATGGAAACTCGACGCACATTTCGCCGCGTGAAGGCCGATCTCACCGATCCCCACTATCTCCTCGGGCAGGTCGAGCTCGACCTCGAGACGAAGACGGTCGCCGAGTTCCTCGAGGAGTGGCGTCCCGCCTGACCGGGTCGGCACAGCCGCGATCCCGGTGACGGGGACAGCACGGCGCCGAGGCGACTGGAGCAGGACAGCGGGGATCCGCGCCCCCTCGCCTCACAGATCCGCAGGAACTCTGTCGCGTTCCTCGCCGGCGACCACCACCGGCGCCCACGCACCCCGCGCCGGCCGCCCCGCCCACCAGACGTACACACCGGCGGCGACCACGGCGCCTCCGGCCGCGATCGCCCACCACGGGAACCCGGCGACGTCGGGCGACTCCCCCGCGGCGTCCACGTCCGACTGCGGCGTCGGGATCACCCGTTCGCCGGTGACGAGGATGCGGTGGGTGTTGATCCCGAGCGGGGTGCAGGTGACGAGGGTCAGGAGGTCCTGGCCGGGCTGCACGAGGAGGCTCTGCGTGTCCTCCGGCTCGACGACCAGCGTCTCGCGCACGCGGTAGGTGACCACCTCGCCGTAGACCTCGATGGTGAAGGTGTCGCCGACGTCGACGCGGTCGAGGTGGGTGAAGAGCTCGGCCGAGGCGAGGCCGCGGTGGCCGGTGAGCACCGAGTGGGTGGAGGGGCCGCCGACCGGCAGGGCGGTGCCCTCGAGGTGGCCGACGCCGCGCTCGAGGACGGCGTCGCTCGTGCCGTGGAAGATAGGCAGGTCCACGTCGATGGCGGGGATCCGGATGCGGGCCATCAGTCCCTCGGCGTCGCCGCGCAGGAGGGAGGAGTAGCGCTCGCGGTCGGCGACCTGCTCGTCGGCGGCGAGGGGGAGGCGCTCGTTCGCGGCGACGGCCGCGCCGCCTCCGCTGAGGCTCTGGTTGTAGGCGCGGGCCTCGACGAGGTTCTGCCGGAGGGTCTCGGCGCCGAGGTCGGTGATGTCCTGCGTGAGCGAGTCGATCTCGCGCGCCTGCTCGACGGCGCTGAGCCAGCTGGCGGCGGCGGGGTACAGCAGCAGCGCCACCCCCGAGAGGCTGATGAGCGCGATGACCAGCGGGGCGATCGGGAGCCGCCACCGCGGCCGGCGGTGGAGCTGCCTCCGCAGAGGAAAAGAGCCGGAGACAGAGGAATGCGGGGCACCCGACGGGTGCCCCGCATTCGACTTCGGCATGGTGCTACGTTACTCGGCGGTCTGAGCAGCCAGCGCGGTGCGACGGCGCGAGGCGATCAGGCCCGAACCGATCGCGAGGGCGAGGAGCGCGCCTCCACCGAGGGTGAACCACTGCGCGCCGCCACCGGTGAGGGGCAGGGCGAACGCCGGCACCTGGGTGTGGAGGAACTCGACGTAGTTCTGGATCGGCGCGGTGGCCGAGCTCGGTCCGGCGACGACCTGCGTCAGCACCTGGGCCGGGGTGGGCAGACGGAATCCGGCGGGCGGGGTCAGCTCGCGGACGTAGTAGTTGCCCGGCGTGATGATCGGGATCTCGACGAAGCCGTTCGCTCCGGTCGTCCAGTTCTGGTTGCCGTTGATGAACACCGGGTTCTGGCCGAGGTTGGCGTCGTTCTCGGTGAGGAACACCTGGTAGACCGCACCCGCGAGCGGCACGCGGTTGGCGCCGTTGTTCTGGTAGGCGTACACGGTCAGCTGACCGATCGGGGTGCTGCCGGTGACCGTCTCCGTGGCCCCGTTCACGACGCTCGTCGCCGAGTTGGTGATGATGCCGTTGGCCGGGATGGCGGTGGCGCGGGTGAGCACCGTGAGGGTGACGACGCCGCCCTGCAGACCCTGGAGCTTGGTGAGGCCGGACTGCAAGAAGTTCAGCGTCACGTTCCGGGTCGCGGCGTCGTAGCCGAGCGTGTAGTCCGTGTTCGCGATGAACGCCGGTGCGGGCGCGGTGCCCGCGGCGCTGGTCACCGTGATGCCGGTGGGCGCGACGCCGGCCGGGCCGGTCGGCAGGTAGGTCAGCTCGGCGGGGAGCGTGTCGGTGAGGGTGAACGCCTCCAGCGCGTCACCGGCGGCGAGCACCGGGACGTCCGAGGCGATGGCCCAGCGGATGAGGTCGGGGTTGCGCGCCTCGACCGAGTTCGCCGCCGCGGGGACGCGCGTCTTGGTGAGCTCCGTGACCGCGTTCTTGGGGTAGACGTGGACGTCGTAGATCCACTGGTTCGCCGGCGCACCGGTCGGGCCCGTCGGGAACGGCAGGGTGACGAGGAACGGCGCCGCGCCGTTGGTGGCTCCGGCGGGGAGCTGGGTCTCGGTCACGAGGTAGAGGCCGAGCGGCATGCTCGCGCCGTTGTTGAACACGGCCTCGCCGTCGGTGCCGCTGGTGGCGGTGAAGGTGTCGGCGGCGGTGACACGGGTCGCGGCGGTGCCCGGGGTCAGGTTCGCGACCTGGTTCCAGCCGTCGGGCGTGGTGAGGTCGACGCCCTGGACGCGCGCGGCGGTGAACACGGCGCCGGGCAGCGCGTCGCCGGGGACCGTGATCTCCTGGCCGGTGCCGATCGCCTGGCCGTTGTTGGAGCCCAGCGCGAGCTTGTGCACGGTGAGGGTGCGGCTGATGGTCGGGTCGATGTTGCCGGGCAGCGTGACCGCTGACGCCGGCGCGACGGCGGTGAAGACCGCCGCAGCGCTCAGCGCGAGGACGCCGGCTGCGGCGGCGAGCCGCCTGGTGAGTGAGCGGGACATGTGATCTCTCCTACTGAGGTCGTGAGTGCTGGTGTCGTGGAGTCGAAGGTGTGCGGGAAGGGGTCTGCGGGAGAGCGCCAGGGCTCTCGGTCGGGGCGTCACCGGGAGGGGCCTCGCAGCCTCCGGCGCCGCTCCCAGAGGAGGAGGCCGAGTGCGAGAGTGAGCACCGACCCCCCGCCCAGGAGGAACGCGTCGGTGCTGGCGCCACCGGTCAGCGGCAGGCGTGTGGGGTCCACGGGGGCGTTGACGAAGCGGTAGACCGCCGTCTGACCGGCCGTGGGGGCCGTGATCGTCCGCGAGGCGACCGGGGACCACGTCGTCCCGGTCAGGCGCTCGAGACGCAGTTCCTGGTACGCGAGGCGGCGGGTCGGATCCGTCGCCGCCTCGGACAGCGTGTAGCCGTGGCCCGGTCGCACCTCGAAGGTGCTCGCCGGGTTGCCCGCGGCGGCGTACTCCGCGCCGGCCCGGGTCTCCGTCGGGAGCGTCGCTCCGGCCAGTGCGGCGGGCGTCGCGGTGACGCGCCAGTCGGCGGCCTGGAACCCGGTCTGGGGGCGCAGGACCTGCTTGACCAGGGTGATCGTCGCGCTGGCGTTGTCCACGGTGCAGGTGACGGCGGCACCGTTCGTCGGGGTCACGTCTCCGGCCGCGCTCACGGTGAGGGCGGCACCGGTGTCGGTGCGGCACTGCCAGGGCCCGGTCTGCACAGAGGTGGCGGGGCCCCCGGTCTCGGCGAGCCGGTAGGCGGCACCCGGGGTGACGGGGATCGCCGACACCCCCGCGGAGCCCGCGCGGCCGGTCGGGCCGGGCAGGGCGCCGGTCGGGCCGGTGGCGCTGAGCGTGAAGTCACTGGGCAGCGCGCTGCCGGAGCTCACCGTCTTCACGAGCGTGAGGGAGGCCGTGGGCCGGTTCACGATCGAGCACTCGACGACCGCCGCGGAGGCGATGCCGGTGAGGCTCGCGCTGATGACGGTCCCCGACTGCGAGAAGGTGGTCGCCCGGGCGGCGCCGTTGACCGTGCAGGCGCCGCTGACGAACGCGAAGCCCGTCTGCTGCACCTCCGAGACGGTGAGCGTCGCCCGCGACGCCTCCGTGCCGAACAGGACGGTCCAGGCGGCCTGGCCCGCGGCGTCCGTCTGCTGGCGGGGCGACTGCTCCGGCAGCAGGGCGACGGTGCCCGCCGTGGCCGTCGCGGTCGTGCCCACGGTCCAGTCCACGCCGGGGCGGGTGGTGCCGGAGGCGTCCCGGATCGTCTTGGTGATCCGCACGGTGGAGGCGGGGCGCGGGGAGTTGAAGAAGGTGCAGGTGACGTTGACGCCGAGCCGGTTCGGGAGGGTGACCGTCCCGGTCGGGTTCGAGCCCGCGCTCACCCGCACGCCGTCCGCGTAGCACTCGTAGATGCTCGTGTAGGCGGTGATCGGGGAGGCGGAGCCCGCGGCCATCGCCTCCGAGACCGTCACCGTGCTGTTGATCGGAGTGGGGAAGGGGCCGATCTGCGCGGTCTGGCGGCCGGTGGTGGCGCCGGTGGTGGTGGCCGTGGCGAACGGCGACGCCGGAGAGCCGGCGGCGGCCGTGAGCTGGAACTGGTCCGCCGCGGCCAGGCGGCCCACCACGCTCTTCTGCACGGTGATCGTGGCCGGCGAGGAGCAGCCGGAGAGGTCGACGGCGTTGACGCTCACGCGCGGCGTGCCGCTGACGCGGGTCCACGTGGTGGCGTCGAACTCGTAGGCGCTGCCGGGGATCGCGGGGACACCGTTCGCGGCGGCGACGTCGCCGTTGGCGAGGTAGACGGTTCCGCGCGGCGAGAAGGCGATGCCGTTGATGTTGGCGAAGGCGGCGTCGGTCCCCGTCACGGCCTTCGCGATCGAGGTGTTCACCGGGAGGGTGCCCCCGGTCGCCGCGGCCAGGGCGTCGGCCGGCACGGTGAAGATCGCGGCGCTGCTGGCGTTGTTGACCGAGCCCGCGCCGACGACGTAGAGGTTGCCGCGAGCGTCGAACGCCATGTCGCCGTTGCCGTTGGGGGTTCCGGAGGTGGGGAAGGAGCCGACGAGGGCGAACCGGGTGGCGACGGGGTTGGCCTCGGTGAAGCTCCAGATGTAGAACTGGCCGCTCGCGAAGCTGCCGAACAGGTACCGGCCCGTCCGGAGGTCGACCGCGCCGGCGACGATGCTGCCGGTCACCTGCGCTCCGCCGGCCACGGTCGTGTACGCGCTGTTCGCGATCCTCTGGAAGCCCGCCTCCGGCGTCCACTTGAGGACGGCGTCGACGTCCGTCGCGTCGGACGAGCGGTCCAGCGCGTAGGCGAAGGCGCCGTTCGCGCCGACGCCGAGCGCGTTGGCCTCGGCGGTCCCCGACCAGCTGCCGATCGAGGTCAGGGATCCCGTGACGATGTCGGCCTGCTGCAGGGCGCCGGCCGCCGTGAGGGAGTAGAAGCGGCCGGTGTCGCAGAACAGGCGCGGCGTCTGCACCGTGTTCGTGAAGGTGCAGAGCACCTCTGCTCCCGCCTCGCTGGGGATCGTGATCGACCCGGCGGCGGATGCTCCGGAGGCGATGACCGTACCGCCGCGCGAGCACTCGTAGCTGTTGGAGTACCCCAGGCCCGCGCCCGCGGTCTGCGCCTCGGCGATCGTGTACGTCGCTCCGGACTGCACGGTGAGGCGGCTGATCTGCGCGGCCTGGATCCCGGTGGCGGTGCCCGTGGTGGTCGCCGACGCGAGGACGGTCGTGCCGCTGCGCACCGAGAGCGTGAACTGGTCGCCCGTGGCGCTGCGCACCGGCAGGTTCTTCCGGACGGTGAGGGTCGTCGCGGCCTGGATCGTCACCGAGGTGGGAGCGGAGGCGATGAGGCCGGTGGGAGTCGTGGTCCCGGTGCTGTACGTCCCGGCGGCGGCGGCCACCACGTCCACCGAGATCGTGCAGGAGGTCGCGCCCGCGGCGAGGTCGCCGCCGACCGTCGAGACGGAGGAGGATCCGGCGGCCGCGGTCACGGCGAACGCCGTTCCGGTGACGTCGGTGCAGGACCCTCCGACGGCAGGCGTCGGGGCCACGACGAGGCCGGCCGGGAGAGCGGTCGAGAAGCGCCAGTCCGCCTTCGCGAGGAGGTCGCTGGTGTTGGTGACGGTGTAGGTCAGCGTGGTCGGCACCGTCGCGGTCGGCACGGCCTGCGTGAAGGCCGCGTCGAGAGCGGGGGTGACGTCCAGCACGCGGAGGTCGTCGACGGCGAAGGCGCTTCCCGTGCCGGTGACCGTGTTCACGAGCTGCACCTGGGCCGCGGCGATCTGCGCCGGAGTGAGGAGCGCGGTGCTCGTGCCGGTGTAGGCGGCGGCGCGGGCGGAGGCGGGGAGCGCGGGATCGACGAGCGAGCCGAGCCCGCCGACCAGCGGGAGGGTCGGGGACGTGTAGAACACGCCGCCGGTCGCGGCGCAGGGCACGACCGGTGCGGCGAATCCGGTGAGGACGGTGGACCCGCCCGACACCAGGTTGAGGGAGAGGGACGCGTTGTTCGTCCCGCACTGCCCGCCGGCGGCGTTCATGCCGACGGCGTAGTAGCGGGCGGCGGGAGCGGAGACGCCGATCCCCGCGGCGCTCTGGGCGACGGTCGTGCCGCCGGTGACGGCGGCGTACGGGTACTCGACCAGGGCGTGGTTCGCCTGCGTGCCGGTGTTCGAGCCGTTGGCCGGTGCGGTGCTGGAGGTGGACCCCGGCACTCCGGCCGCCACCTGGCCGAGGACGTCCGCCATGCGGCGGGTCTCGCGTGCGGCCGACGATCCCGTGCCGACGGTGAGGAGGGGCCGGGTCGGGCAGAAGGCGGAGTTGGGGTAGGGCGCCGTGTAGTTGACCAGGACGCCGGTGCAGTTCGTGGCGGTCGACCAGCCGGTGGCGGCCGTGTAGCGGCCGTTCGCGTAGGCGGTGAGCGCGCTCGGGGTGGCGGTCAGGCCCTGCTCGAAGGTCTCCGTCCACACCTGTCGCGGGGCCTCGGCGACGCCGGCCGCGAGCGTGGAGAAGCCTCCCGCTGCTCGCGCCGTCGCGGGCGGGCCGCGGTCCGACTCCTGATCGTCGTCCGCAGCCGCCGGAGGAGCGGGCGCCGACTCGGCGGGCGTCGGCTCGACGGGCTGCTCCGTCTGCGCGGCGCTGCGGGGCGCTGCGGGATCGGGCTCGTCCTGAGCGGGCTCCTCCGCCGTGGCACTCGGCGACTCCGCGGCCTCGGCGGGTGCCGACGGGGCGGACGCCGACGGGGCGGACGCTGACGGAGTGGGTGCCGACGGAGCGGGTGCCGACGGAGCGGGTGCCGACGGAGCGGGTGCCGACGGAGCGGGTGCCGACGGAGCGGGTGCCGGATCGGCCTCGGGGGCTGCCGGCGGTGTCGGTGCGACGGGCGTCGGGAGAGGAGCGGGGGCGTCGCCGGCGACCGGATCCGCCTGGTTCGCGGCCTGAGCGGGAGACGAGGCGGAGACGTCGCCGAGCCCCCACGAGCCGACGAGGAGAGCGCCGATCGTCGCGAAGACGACGGCCCGCACTCCGAGGCGCGACGGCGCACGGTGCCGTGAGGGGCGGCGCCGCCGGGTCGTGAAAGCCATGGTTCTGCTTCTCAGTCCTGTAGTCGGTCGTGGAGATGAGCGAAACGTCGACACGACGAACGACACGGATGTCGCAGCGAGTGCGGAGGCCCCAGACTCCGAAGGGGAGCACGCATTCCGCGCGGGCTTCCGAAGATGAACGTATAGGTCGGCCTCCCTCTCGCCATAGAGAAGTGGGCCCCCCTTGTCGGGGCCATAACCGATGAGAAAAGGACCGGGGTGAAGCCGAATATGGCGCCTTTTGACGGGTCCTCGCGAAGGAGTTCTAAGAAGTGAGCGCGCGCGACCGGCTCGGCTCACTCCTCCCGTCAGGTCCCGTGCAACGCTCGGGCCCCACCCGGCCACGTACTCGGTAGACGCCCGACCGACGAAGGATGGACCCGATGACGCGACGCACACTCGACGACCTGCTCTCCCGCAGCGACCCCGCGACCGACGACCGGGCGCCCGGCGTCCGCACCGCCCTGCACGCCGTGATCGCCGAGACCCGCGAGCGCGCGCCCCGCCGTCCCGCGCGGTCGAGGGCGTGGTGGCTGGCGGCTCCCGTCCTCCTCGTCCCGGGTCTCGTGCTGGCGACCAGCGCCGGCACCGACGTCCGCTCGGTCCCCGACTTCACGATCCCGATCACCTACACCACCGACTCCGGCTCAGCGGTGTCGTGCTCGATCGACTACTTCAACGGCGAGATCGACTACCGCGAGGTCACCACCTCCGCGACCGACTACCTCCGCGCGCAGGACTGGAACGGCATCGGCCAGCGGATCCACGACGACGCGCTCGCCTACACGACCGACCCCGCCTGGCTGGCCTCGGACATGAACAGCGACGGCCCCGGCCTCTCGGAGGAGACGATCCGCTGGCGGGCCTGGATCACCGCCGCGGACGACCACATCCTCGACACGATCCCCGAGGGCGTGATCGTCGAGGGCGACGGCGGCCTGGGCGGCAGCACCGACTGCACGGGAGCGCTGTGATGAGCGCCGGCGAGGCGGCGCCGTCGATGGCCCGCAGCGTCGTCCGCTCCCCCGCGCGCGACCGCGGGGCAGAGATAACGGCCCTGGTCGAGCGGGAGGCGGCGGACCTGCTCCGCTACTTCGCGCGGCGGACGGCGAGCCCCGAGGACGCCGCGGATCTCCTCAGCGACACCCTCCTGATCCTCTGGCGGAAGGAGCGGTCGATCCCCGAGGACGAGACGCGCGCGCGGATGTGGGCGTTCGGCGTCGCACGGCGGGTGCTCTCGGGCCAGCGCCGCACCGCTACCCGGAGGAGCGCGCTCGTCGAGCGGCTGGCGGAGGAGCTCCGCATCACTCCGCCCGCACCCGCCGACGACGCGGCGGAGGACGTCCGCGCCGCGATCGCGCAGCTGAAGCCCGTCGACCAGGAGATCATCACCCTCGTCTACTGGGACGGCTTCTCCCTCGCCGAGGCGGCCGAGATCCTGTCCCTCCGCGCCGCGACCGTGCGGAGCCGCCACGCGCGGGCGCGGGCGACGCTGCGGGACGCGCTGGCGGCGGCGATGTGAGGAGGGGTGCGCGGCGGGGGTGCCGGCAGCACCATCCGGAACACGTGGGGCCAGGCCGGCACAACGCCCCAGCAACGAACGACGTCCGGCCCCGCCCCGCGGGCACCTAGTCGAGGAAGTACGCGTTCACCTTCTCGTCGGTGTCCAGGATCTCCTCCGAGGGCACCCCGACTCGGGCCGCGAGGTCGATCGCCCCGAGAAGCGCGACCTCGATGTCGGGAGAGAACGCCCGGTCGAGGATGTCGATGAAGTGCAGCATTCTCGTCTCGAGCTTCGCCAGGAGATCGGCGTAGTCGGCGGCCAGCTGTTGATCGAGTGAGCGCTGGTCCTCGAGATATCCGGCGATGAGCGCTTCTTCCCGGGCGGAGAGCGAGGACGACGCGACGCTGAACATGACGGAGCCGACGGTGTTGCCGATGACGGCGCCGAGGACGGGGACCGGGATGAGCACCTGCCCGACGACCGAGGACAGCGCGCTGATGCCGGCCTGGAGGCAGAGGATCTCGGAGTTCTCGATGAACTCGATCTCGGAGATGTCGCCCGCTCGCAGCCTGCTCGCCTGGCCCGCGATCCCCAGCGCGGCGGTCGTGACCGTGTTCGCCGTGGCGGCCGACGTCGCAGTGAGATTGGTGAGTGAGTAGATCGTGAGACCGCGGATACCGCCCTTCACCGCGCCGAGACCGGAGGCGTTCGCGATGTCCTTCCAGTCGTCGGCCGAGAACTCCTTGAGCTTCGTGCCTTCGCGGCGCTTGGCGAGGACCGCGGAGACGAACGCGGTCCCACCCTCGATCCCGGCGGCGGCGACGGTGACCTGAGCGCCCTGGCGCACCGTCGCCCGGTTCTCCCGAACGGCAGCCGTGCGGGCGGCCTCGTCGGTCGCCGTGATCCTTCCCTCCTCCGCCGCGAACGTGTCGGTGTACGCACCGAGCTGCACGTCGCGGTACTCCAGCCGGGAGGGCTCGAGTGCCGCGATGTCGATCGTCTCGCTCGAGAAAAACGTCTTCACCCGGTTCCAGTCGCGGAGGGACGGACCGTCCCCGCTCCGGGAGAGGACCTTCGCCGCATCCTCGGCGGACATCGCGTGCAGCTTCTGGATGACCTCGAAGTGGTCGCTCGGGATCTGGTACCTGCCGCCGTTCCTCACGAAGTCCGGGTACCTCTCGAGGTGCTCCGTGATCGCGCCGAGGCCGAACCGCCCGCCGGCGGCGGAGAACTTCTGCTGGATCAGCAGGCCGTTCCGCATCAGATCGACGGGGCCGTTGTCGTTCACCCAGGAGTTGCCGCCGGTCGTCCCGAGCACAGCGGCACGGGCGTTGCCGATGCCGACCTCGGCGACCTCGGCGATGAATCCATGCGCGCCCTTCACCCCACCGCGGTTCGACGAGACCACGTCGCCTATGTGCAGGAGGGCTGTATCCAGATGGTCGAGAGCCGTCGAGAGGTTCCGGTCCTGCCTGCTCAGGGCGCCCATGAGTCGATCGACGCGCACCTGGTTCAGGTAGCCCACCCAGGCGGCGACGGCCTGCTCGTGAGTGCTTCTGGCGACGTCGGCGAGATCAGGCATCGTCGGCGGCCTGCTCCACACGGGCGCTCAGCAGTGCCGCACTCGCTTTCGCGACGTTCACCAGCGCGGCGAGCTGCGATTGCTGGGCGGGAGCCAGGGTCGCGAAGTCCGCCCCGAAGAGCGGCAGCGCCTCGCCGTAGACCTTCAGAAGCAGCTCTCGAGTAGAGGCGGTGCGCTGGAGGAGGTCGTCGATCTGCGCGTCCATCGCCTGCACCTGCGCGATGTTCCGCATGACGGCGGTGAGCATCTCGTGCTTCGTCTCGCGGTTCTCGAACTTCTTCTTCGTGAACAGGACGACCGAGGTGAGGACGGCGGCGCCTGCGAGGCTCCAGCCGACCGGGCCTGCCAGCGCGAGCAGCGCTCCTCCCGCGACGGTCCCTCCGCCACCGGCAGCGACGGCCCCGCCGCCGAGCCATGCCAGGGCGGCCTGGCTCGCAGCGGCACCGGACAGGGTCGAGATCGCGGTCCCGGTCGACGCGGTGCCGAACGTGGTGGCGACCCACATGGCGGCGGTCGGCGCGACGCTCGCGATCGCCGCTCCGGCGGTGACACCGGCGCCCGCTCCCGCCGCGGACTTCCGTGCAGCGACCAGATCAGCGCGGGCGATCTCCTCGGCGTCCAGGAACCGGGCTCTGTCGAGCTCGATCTGCTCGAAGTCCCCGCTGAAGGACTTGGGCGTGTTGGCGATGCTGTTCACCACGAGCTCGACGAGAGCGATCAGGTCGGTGGAGCGCTCGCGTTGCCGGAGGAGGGAGAGCCCGTCGTCGCTCATCGCCGTGAAGGCGCGGTTGTACTCGGCCGTGACCTCCTCGTACGACTGGAGGCTCCTCGGGCCGAACTTCTCGGCGGCTGCTTCGCGGAGATCGCCGGCCTGCTCCATCACCTGCGTCGTAGCGCTCCGCGCCCGCTTGCTCAGATCGCCGGCAGCTCGTGCGACTCTCTCCTTCGCCCTGTCCAACTCCGGTCGCTCGACCATCACCCGTACCTGTTCCCCGTAGACGCCTTTTCCCGGCTCGACACTATCCAGCCGCGTATCGAAAGGTGATCGGGAACACCGCTGCCAACGCTTCTCGGACACCCCTGCCGGGCGAGTTGCCCCCGCCGCTGTTCCTCCGGCTCGCGGCCCTCCGCGCCCCTTCACCCGGCACCCCCGCCTGAGTAGCATCCCCCGCATGAGCAGGCTCGTCGTCTCCGTCCTCACCTCGCTCGACGGCCGCTTCGAGGGGCCCGGGCACGACCTCTCGGCGCTGCCGTTCGAGGACGCGTTCAACGACCACAACCTCGAGCTGCTGCGCCGCGCGGGCACGCTCGTCTACGGCGGCGGCTGGTTCCGCGACAACTGGGACAGCTGGAGCGCCGTCGCCGCGGACGGAACGGCGGGCGAGCGGGAGCACGAGACCGCGCGGCTGGTCACGTCGCTCGACGCGCTGGTGATCAGCGACTCCCTGGCTCCCGATCCGGCGGCGCCGTGGGCCGCCACCACGCGGATCGTGCCGCGGGAGCAGGGTCCGGCCGAGATCGGACGGCTCAAGCAGGGCGACGGGGGCGACCTGCTGATGTTCGGCAGCGGCACCACCTGGAATCCGCTCCTCGAGCAGGGTCTGGTGGACGAGCTGATCGTCCTCGTCGGCGCCGGACTCGCGGGCGGCGGCACGCCGCTCTACTCCGGGGTGCCGCAGCACGGGCTGCGCCTCCTCGACGCGACGGTTCTGCCGGGCTCGGAGCTGGTGCGGCTCCGCTACGACGCGAGCGGGGCCGGCGGGCGCTGAGCGGGACCTGCCGACGCGCGAGGACGCCGGCGGACCTGCGCCCTTCGAGCCGTCGAGGCGCTCGCCTCCGCCGGGGTGCGCACGACCCCGGCTGAGACAGGGCGGCCTCCCTCAGGAGCCGACGCCCCCTCCCGTCAGCTGACGTCGTGCGCGCGAGGCGCAGGGGCCGCCCCGGACAGCGAGCGGTCGCCCGACGCTGCAGGCCTGCGGAGTGCCCCGGCGCACAGCCGGACCCCCAGAACGACGCTCGTCACGCCTCCCGCCAGCAGCCCGGCACACACCGCGGTCCAGATCGTCATGCTCGAACTCGGCACGGCGTGCAGCCCGAATACGAGCCCCGCTCCGCTGCCGACCAGCGCGGCCGCGACCAGTGGGATCGTGAGCGCCGAGCTCTTCTCGGCGGCGGTCCACGACGAGCTCCACAGGACCAGAACGGCGCCGATCGGCCAGCCGATTCCGGGGATCAGCAGCCAGCCGAAGGCGAAGACCAGGGAGGCCGCGACCGCGAACCACCGACGGGCGAGAATCCCCCGCACATTTCCGTGCTGAACTCCGGCCTGGACCTGATCTGACATGCGTCGGAGCCTACGGAGACGGACGGGACCGCGGCACGAACTGGCGCAGGGCCCCCGCGCACCGGCACACGGCGCGGCGAGAATCGCGTCTGTGGCGCAGCGAACGCGCCACCGTACTCCGAAGCCTTGGCCACCTGTGCACGCCATCAGTACCTTGTCACGCAATGTTCCACCCGGAACAAGAAACGGAGACACTCATGTCTGGATTCAGATCCAAGCTGATGGCGGGGATCGCCGTCCTCGCACTCGCTCTCACCGGAGCCGCGCCTGCGAGCGCGAGCACGGAAGCCGAGCACTCGGAGGTCGTCATCGCCCGCGAGTTCCTCTCGGAGTACGGCGTTCCCTCCGAGACGCAGGACGACCTGGTCGAGGCGTACCTCGCCGGCGAGGCGTGGGACTCGCTGTCGAGCGCTAACCCGACCGTGATTCTCAATCAGATTTGTCAAGCCAGCGGGGATGGTTTGGCTCGCCTGTTCTTCCTTCTCTCCCAGCGTTTTTTTGCCTGGAAGGCACGTAGTGCCGAGCAGGGTCGGGGGCGGGAGCGCAACCCGGAGGGCGGAGGAGGAGAGGTTGTCGGCGCGATGTGAGGGAGCGCAGCGACCGCGTGCCGAGAACCTCGGAGGAGCCGGCCGCGCAGCGGCTTGCGCGGACACTGGAGGCCCGTACGCTGCCGAAGGCTTCCAGGCAAAAATGCGCACAGCGCTCAACACCGCCGCCGGCCAGAGGCCGGTGTTCGCTCGGGTCTGTGAACCGCGACGCTCGTCGCGGCGGCTCTCAGTGGTCTTCGGTGAGGTGGCGGTAGATGGTGCCGCGAGACACGCCGAAGGTGTCGGCGATCTGCTGGACCGTGTAGGTCTTCTCGTCGTACATCGCACGCGCCTGTTTCGCCTTCGTCGGCGTCATCTTGAAGCGCCCGCCGCCCTTACGTCCGCGAGCTCGAGCGGCGGCAAGGCCGTCGTGGGTTCGCTCCACGATGAGGTCGTGCTCGAACTCCGCGATCGCGGCGAGCATGTGGAAGAACAGCCGGCCGCCCGGAGTGGTGGTGTCGATGCCCTGAGACAGCGCCTTCAGTCCGACGCCGCGCTGCTGGAGGCCGTCGGCTACCTCTTTCAAGTTCCGCACGGACCGGCCGAGGCGATCGAGCTTCGTCACGACGAGGGAGTCACCCTCGCGGAGGTAGTCGAGAGCGTCCTCGAGCGCGGGACGCTTCGCGAGTACTCCGGAGGCGTGCTCGACGAACACCTTCTCGCAGCCGGCTGCCGTGAGCGCATCGGTCTGAGCGTCGGGGTTCTGGTCTCTGGTCGAGACGCGCGCGTATCCGATCGAAGCCATAGGCCTGACTGTACTGCGAACGTAGGTTGCGGGTCATAGCTCTCGGACACGGGCCGTGGAACACGGCGCGCCGATTGGACCGCCGCGCTGCTCGACCGTCTCGTAAACGATCGTTCGCGAACACCTCGGCAGTGGTCGCTCAAATCGATTTCTGTCGATAACATCGGTGCATGCCGATTGATCACGTGCGGGGCACCTCTGCCGCCGTCTCCCTCTTTCACTCTTTGGCCGACCCGAAGCGTCTCCAGATCGTGCGGCGACTTCAGCATGGTGAGGCTCGGGTCAGTGATCTAGTGGCGGAGCTGGGCGTGGCGCAGTCGACGGCTTCTGAGCACATGAGCTGCCTGCGCGAGTGCGGCCTGGTCGTGGGGCGTGCAGAGGGACGGCAGGTGTTCTACTCGTTGGCCCGTCCGGAGCTGATCGATCTTCTCGAGTCCGCTGAGGCACTTTTGGAGGCGACGGGGTTCCAAGCGGATCTGTGCGGCACGTTCGGGGCGGAAGCACGGAGCGCACGTGACGTGGACGCTGCCGCATCGGAGGTCCGTCGGGGCGTGGAAGTGGCGCCGTGATCGGCACTATCGCGGCGGCAATCGGACTGTTCGCTGCGACGAACATCGATGACATCGTGGTTCTGACGGTGCTGTTCCTCGCGTCCGCCCGTGGCTCGCTGCCGGGCTGGAAGGTTGTGGCGGGGCAGTACCTCGGCTTCGCGACTCTCGTCGCGATCAGCGTCGTTGCCGCCGCCGGGTTGACGATCATCCCGGATGAGTGGGTGGGGCTTTTGGGCCTGATCCCGCTGGCGATCGGTCTGTACGGGCTCATCCGCACCCTGCGCAGCAGGGGCGATGATGACGACGACGATGACGAGAGTTCGATCAGTGCGGTCGGGCTGCTGGGCGTTGCGGGGATCACGATCGCGAACGGCGCGGACAACATCTCCCTCTACACGCCCGTATTCCGCACGAGCCCGATCGCGGACACGGTGGTCACGATCATCGTGTTCTTCCTCCTCGTCGCGGTGTGGTGCCTGATCGCTCGCGTCGTCGGCACGAACAAGACGGTGACCGAGCTGTTGGAGAGGGTCGAGCACTGGCTCGTGCCTGCCGTATTCATCGGCCTGGGTCTGTTCATCCTGATCGAGTCGGGTGTTCTGCCTCGACTCCTCGAGCTGTTCTGATGCCCGCCACGCGCAGGCTCGTCCTCCGAGTGGCTTTCATCGCTGCGCTGATTGCGGCCGCGTTCGGTCTTGATCAGCTCACGAAGAGCTGGGCCCTGACAGCGCTGGAAGACGGACGCACGATCGAGCTCGCTCTCGGAGCGCGGTTCGAGTTGATCTTCAACCCCGGCGTCGCCTTCGGGATGGGCTCCGAGCTGGGACCTGCACTGGCGGTCGGACTGATCGTCATTCTTGTGACCCTCACGGTGTGGGTGTTCGTGCGGACCATCCGCGGGGCTCCGCTGGGTGGACCGGCACTTCTCGCTCTCGCCGCCGGCGGTGGCGCAGGGAACATCTGGGACCGCATCAGCCGAGCCGCGGACACGCCGCTGGGCGGAGAGGTCGTCGACTTCATCGCGGTCGACTGGTTCGCGATCTTCAACGTCGCCGACATCTTCACCACCTGCGGCATCGCCGGCTGGGCCCTCCTGCAGGTCTTCGGCAGAGCGGACGCGCCCCAACCACAGACGAGCGAAACCTGATCGAGGCGCAGCCCTGAGCCTCACCGTTCGCCGGATCACGGCGCCGTCCCCTTGTTTCTGCCGACCACCGGCCTGACAGAAAGCACCACCCGTGAAAACCAGCACCAAGGTCAACCTGATCGCCATCGCCGCGGCTGTCTTCGTCGTCGCGGTCATCGCCGCGATCGCGATCTTCCGGCCCTTCTCCGCCTCCCGCGAAGAGGTCGCCGCCGCGACGCCCGTCCTCGAGCAGAACACCCACATGCTCGATCAGGCGGAGGACGGGAAGGTGACGCTGGTCGAGTTCCTCGACTTCGAGTGCGAGGTCTGCGCGGCCGTCTACCCGACCATCGAGCAGCTGCGTGAGGAGTACGCAGGCCGGGTCACCTTCGCGACCCGCTACTTCCCGATTCCCTCGCATCGCAACTCCGAGAATGCCGCTCTCGCCGTCGAGGCAGCAGCGCGGCAGGACCGGTTCGAGGAGATGTACGACCGGATGTTCCAGACGCAGGCGAGCTGGGGCGAGAGCCAAGACTCCAAGGCCGACGTGTTCCGCGGCTTCGCGGAGGAGATCGGCCTCGACCTGGAGCAGTACGACGCGGATGTGGCCGACCCGTCGACGCTCGAGCGGGTGCGCTTTGATTTCGAGGCGGGCAAGGACCTGGGGGTGCAGGGCACGCCGACGATCTTCGTCAACGACGAGGCGATCCAGCTCGAACGCCTCGAAGACATCCAGGCCGCTCTCGACGCCGCTCTCGCCTCGTGAGCGCCCTCAGCCGCCGCGCCCTGCTGGCCCTTCCCCCGCTCGCGATGATCGGCATCGGGACCAGCGGATGCGCGCGGGACGACCTCGCGGAGCAGTACCGCGGCGGGTCGAACAAGAACTACGTCGCCGGTGACGGCACCGTCATCGAATGGCCTGTCGGCAGCCGCGGCGAGCCGGTCGACTTCGCCGGAACGAGCGAAACGGGCGACGCGATCAGCTCCGAGGATTACCGCGGGCAGGTGCTCGTCGTGAACTTCTGGTACGCCGCCTGCGCCCCCTGCCGCGCCGAAGCACCCGACCTGCAAGCGCTGCACGAGCAGTACGACGGGAACGGAGCGGCGTTTCTCGGTGTCAACGTTCGCGACCAAGCCGACACCGCCACCTCGTTCGCGAACACCTACGGCATCACCTACCCCTCGATCATCGATACCGACGCCGCCGTGGCCCTCGCGTTCTCTGGGAAGTTCGCCGCGAACGCCGTCCCTACCACCCTCGTGCTCGACGTCGACGGCCGACCCGCCGCGCGGATCCTCGGCCGGGTCACCGCCCGCTCCATCCTCGACACCCTCATCGCGGACACCATCGCGGAGGCGGCCTCGTGAACTGGGGAGAGGCTGTGTTCAGCGGCCAACTCCTGCTCGCCGCGCCCATCGCGGTCCTCGCCGGCCTCGTCTCGTTCGCGTCCCCGTGCGTGCTCCCCCTCGTCCCCGGCTACCTCGCCTACATCGGCGGAAACCCCGACCTCGCCACAGGCAGCCGGCGCCGCCTCGTCGCCGGAGTGGGCCTGTTCATCGCCGGTTTCGCCGTCGTCTTCATCGCCTACGGCGCCGCGTTCGGCGCCCTCGGGACATGGCTGCTCGAATGGCAGGACACCGTCACCCGCATCCTCGGAGTGCTCGTGATCCTCATGGGCGTCGTGTTCATCGGGCAGGTCCGGTTCCTGCAACGCACCATCCGCCCCCGCTGGAAACCCGCGACCGGACTCGCCGGAGCACCCCTGCTCGGTGTGGTGTTCGGGCTCGGCTGGACACCCTGCTTCGGGCCCACCCTCGCCGCGATCTCCGCGCTGAGCCTGGACGGCGCCTCCGCCGGCCGCGGCGCGTTCCTCGGCCTGCTGTACTGCCTGGGCCTGGGACTGCCGTTCCTGCTGATCGCCCTCGGATTCTCCTGGGCCGCCACCGCGACCAGCTTCCTCAAACGCCACATCCGCACCATCAACCTCCTCGGCGGAGGGCTACTCATCCTCATCGGCACCGCCATGGTCAGCGGCCTGTGGACCCAGTTGATCTACCGCCTCCAGAACCTGATCAACGGATTCGTCCTCCCCATCTGACCCGTCACCCCCGCCCCGAGAGGACCACCGAATGAGCGCACTCACCCCCGCCGAGACCGAACAGCTGACCCGACGCGGGCTGCGCCTGGCGCAGTTCACCGTCGCCTACAACGTCATCGAGGGCATCGTCGCGATCGCGGCCGGTATCGCCGCGGGACTCGTGTCCGTGATCGGGTTCGGCATCGACTCCGGCATCGAGTCGATCGCCGCCGTGCTGGTAGGGCTGCGCCTGGCGGCGCGGCTGCGGCATGGTGAGGCGGACGAAGCGAAGGAGCGGCGCACGTTGAAGTTCGTCGCCGTGACGTTCTTCCTCCTCGCCGCCTACGTGAGCATCGAGGGCATCCGCAGCCTGATCGCGGGTGACGCTCCCGAGTCCTCCCCGGTCAGCATCGTGCTCCTGATCCTCTCGATCATCGTCATGCCGGTCCTTGCGGCGGTGAAAACGCGTGTCGGGAAGAGGCTCGGAGACCCCCTGATCCTCGCGGACGCAGCGGAGACTCGGATCTGCGTGCTGTTGAGCGTCTCCACCCTCGTCGGGCTCGTCCTCTACGCCCTCACTGGAGCCGCGTGGCTTGACCCGGTTGCAGGGTTCGTCATCGCTCTCTTCGCCATTCACGAGGGACGCGAGGCCTGGGAAGGCGAGCTCGTAGAAGACGACGATGACGATGACTAGAGCGGGCGCCGACAGGCGAGCCACGAGCGGGCTGACGATCGATGTTCCGGGGCAGACACCCTCAACCTCAGAAGTGCTCTCCTCGGGTGCGACGCGCACGGCGGGAGGATGATCGGAGAATGATGATCGAGGTTCTTCACATCGACGACTGCCCGAACTGGAAGGACGTCGGCCCTCGCCTGGACCAGGCGCTGAAGTCCACCGGCCACTCCGACATCCCCGTCACCTACCGGCTTCTGGCGACACCGGAGGACGCCGCCGGCGTCGCTTTCGCGGGTTCCCCGACGATCACCCTCGACGGGGAAGACCTGTTCCCGTCGGGCGGGCGGACCACGGATCTTGCCTGTCGGATCTACTTCACGCCGAGCGGGCTGGCGGGTCTTCCGACGACGGAGCAGCTCGTGGAAGCGATCGCTGCCCGTGAACCCTGATTCCTCCGTCACCTGTTCCTGCTGCGGACGGGCCCGCCGTCGACGTCAGGTTCACGCACTCAACGATGGCGCCGCGTACGTGTGCCGGCGGTGCGGGCTCTGGATAGCGCTGCGCCCGGGCAGCGATCACCCCCGCGCCTCCTCATTGTCTCGGCGCTGACACGCCGGAACTCAACGCCGGTCAGGTCGTTCGGGTTGCTCTCAGCCCGAGCCGGGTGCGGCCGCGAGGCTTGAGGACGGACAGGGCGGTGATAACCACGAGAACGACGGCGCCGCCGGCGGTCGCGACGACCAGTTGCGTGCGGGTTCCCTCGAGCGTGGAGGGGATGAGCCCGTGGCGGGCGGCGAGGGACATCGTCTCGATGAGGCGCGTGTGCAGCAGGAGGACTGCGGTTGCGAAGACACTCAGCCACAGCTTGATCGCCACCCAGTAGTGGCGCACCAGTCCCCAGTGCGTTCCGAGGCCTTGCAGGATTCCGGTGGCGAGGGAGGCGAGGGCGAACGGGATGATGACGAACGTCCCCAGCGGGTCCAACGCCAAGTAGGCGCTTCGGACCGTGAAGGGGTCGCTGCTGGTCGCTCCGACGAGCGCGATCGCGAGGAACGCGCCCACCGCGCCGAACCAGCCCACGGACACCAGGACGTGGACGGTGAGGGCGACTCGGCGAGCTCGCGGGCCGAGCATCATCAGTGATTCATCATCTGCGCCCCGCCGCCGGTGAGCAGGTGCACGACGATGAAGCCGATCGCGAGGACGACGACGACGACCATGAACACCTTCACCCAGCGGGGGCGCTCCGGGACGGGCGACGGCGTGCCAGACGGGTTGGAGTCACTCATGCGCTCAGCCTAGGCACCCGCCCAACCCATCCCGTATCGATGTGGTGCGTTGCCCCTGCCCCGACATCTTCGGTCAAGTCGGGAATCTTCCGCCCGATCACCCCGTTGTCTGATACCCCCGGGGGGTATACCGTCGGATCAGGCCGGAAGCGGCCGGAAGGAGTCATGATGGCGCAGCACCACCTGCACGATGACGAGCACGAGAGTGCTCACCGCACCGTCGAAGCACGCGACGTCGACGCGGGAAGGACAGGTCATCACGTGAGTACGGCCCCTGACGGGCACGCCGGGCACCAGATGCGCGGAGCGCCTGATCCTCACGCAGGCCACAACATGACGGCGGGCGCTGCCGGCCACGGCGGCCACGGCGGCCACGGCGGCCACGGCGGCCACGGCGGCCACGGCGATCATGTCGGCCAGTTCCGGCGGTTGTTCTGGATCATGCTGGTGTTCGCGGTGCCGGTGGTCGTGTTCAGCGGCATGTTCTCGATGATCCTGGGCTACTCCCTCCCCGACGTTGCGGGGGTCGGCTGGATCTCGCCGGTGCTCGGGACGGTGATGTACGTCTGGGGCGGCCGGCCCTTCCTGCAGGGGGCGGTGTCGGAGCTGCGCTCGAGGACGCCGGGGATGATGCTGCTGATCGCTCTGGCGATCACGGTCGCGTTCCTCGCGTCGTGGGGTGCGAGCGCGGGGCTGCTGGATCACGAGCTGGACTTCTGGTGGGAGCTGGCGCTGCTGATCGTGATCATGCTGCTCGGGCACTGGATCGAGATGCGCTCTCTCGCGCAGACGTCCTCGGCGCTGGACTCTCTCGCGGCGCTGCTGCCGGATGAGGCGGAGCGGGTGCGCGAGGGTGAGGTGGAGAAGGTGTCTCCCGCGGACCTGGTGCAGGGGGATGTCGTGGTCGTGCGTCCCGGCGGCCGGGTGCCGGCGGACGGCCGGGTGCTGGAGGGCACCGCGGACGTGGATGAGTCGATGATCACCGGGGAGTCCCGCCCGGTCAGTCGCGGCCCGGGATCGATGGTCGTGGCCGGCACGGTCGCCACGGACACGGCGTTGCGGGTGGAGGTGACGGCCGTCGGCGACGACACCGCTCTCGCCGGCATCCAGCGCCTGGTCACGGAGGCGCAGAACTCGTCCTCCCGGGCGCAGCGCATCGCTGATGTTGCCGCCGGGTGGTTGTTCTGGTTCGCGTTGGGCGCGGGAGTGATCACCGCGATCGTGTGGTCGCTGCTGGGCAGTCCCGACGAGGCGGTGATCCGCACCATCACGGTTCTGGTCATCGCGTGCCCGCACGCGCTGGGACTCGCGATCCCGCTGGTGGTGTCCATCGCGACCGAGCGGGCCGCGAAGGGCGGCGTCCTCGTCAAGGACCGTCTCGCGTTGGAGAGCATGCGCACGGTGACCACGGTCCTGTTCGACAAGACGGGCACCCTGACCAAGGGCGAGCCGACGCTCGCCGCCGTGCACACTGTCGACGGGGTGAACGAGGAGCAGCTGCTCGCGGTCGCTGCGGCGGTCGAGGCGGACAGTGAGCACCCTCTCGCTCGGGCGATCGTGGCAGCCGCGAACAGCCGCGGCGTGCGGGTGCCGGCAGCGACCGGTTTCCAGGCGTCGACCGCTGTCGGCGTCACGGCGCAGGTCGAGGGGCGTGCGGTGAGCGTGGGCGGTCCGTCGATGCTGCGCGCGCACGACGCTGCCGCGCTCGAGCAGACGCGCGCGTGGGAGGCGGAGGGGATGATCATCCTCCACGTCCTCGCCGGCGGTCGGGTCATCGGGGCTCTCGGGCTCGCGGATGAGGTGCGGGAGGAGTCCCGGCAGGCTGTCGACGCGCTGCACGCGATCGGCGTGCAGGTGGTCATGATCACCGGCGACGCGGAAGCGGTCGCCCGCACCGTGGGCGAGGAGCTCGGCATCGACCGGGTGTTCGCCGGCGTGAAGCCGGAGGACAAGGCCGCGAAGGTCATCGAGTTGCAGCGCGAGGGCCGACGGGTCGCGATGGTCGGTGACGGCGTCAACGACGCTCCCGCTCTCGCGCAGGCCGACGTGGGAATCGCGATCGGCGCAGGCACCGATGTCGCGATCGCATCCGCCGGGGTGATCCTGGCCTCCGATGACCCCCGGTCGGTGCTGTCCGTGATCGAGCTGTCCCGGGCCAGCTACCGGAAGATGAAGCAGAACCTGTGGTGGGCGGCCGGCTACAACCTCCTCTCCGTCCCCCTGGCCGCGGGAGTGCTCGCGCCGATCGGGTTCGTGCTGCCGATGTCGGTCGGGGCTCTGCTGATGTCCGCGTCCACGGTCGTCGTCGCCGTGAACGCGCAGCTGCTGCGCCGCCTGGAGCTGTCCCCGCAGGCCAGCACCCGCGCCGCGCGCGAACGCGACACCAGCCCAGTCCGTCACGAGGAGGGCCGCAGTACCGTCCAGGTGCGCCCGTAGTCGCCGGAGGCGACCACTCCGCGCTCGTCGGCGGCAAGGACCCACTGTTCTTCGCCGTCGACGAGCGCGAACGCCTCCGGCTGCCCCTCGAGGGTTCCGTGGCTCTGCCAGGAGCCCTCGAGAGTTCCCGTCCACAACGTCCCGTCGACGTCGACACCGACCAGCTGCCCGCCGGCACTGCCGTCCACGAGGAACAGGGCGGGCGCGCCGGAGACGGGCCGGAACGTGACCGCGGCGTCCTCGCTGACCTGTAAGCCCGTCTCGGTCGTCGCGAACACCCGGTCGGGACGCTCGGGGTCCACGGTCAGATCGCGCAGCGGCAGTTGCGCAGACGGGGTCCATGCGGCGCCGGAGTCGTCGCTGCGGAGGATGACGCCGCGGCTCGCGTCGTACCCGTACACGCGGGTCGCCGCATCGGTGAGAGCGACGGTCGCGAGGTCGTGGAAATCCGTCTCCCCACTCAGGGACACCGGCTCCCAGGTCGCGGCCGCATCGATGCTGCGGATCAGACCCAGGTTGGGTCCTGGCGCGGACCTGTCGGCGGGGTCGGGATGCCCGGAGGCGTAGAACACTCCCTCCGGGGTGATCGTGAACCCCATCGTGTCCTGCGCCCGGCCGGCGACCGGCCCTCCGCCCGCTTCGTCGTCGGTCGGGGTGGGGCTGGCCGGGTAGGTGTCCGGGAGGGTGTCGGTGGGGATCACCCACACTCCCGAGTGCGCAGCCGCGTAGGTGAGCCCGGTCACCGGATCCCAGCCCAGCCCGTGCACGTGCTCCAACCCTGCCGGCGCGGCCACGAGCGCGCCCGTCTCCACGCGGCCTGACGAAACGCAGCCGGTGAGCAGCGCCACCGTCACGGCGGCGCCGACGATGACGGCGAGACGCCGCGTGCGGCGCGAGCGGTGCCCGCAATGCTCAGCCAAGGCCGACACCCAGATCGCTCATGAAGCCTTCCGGGTCCACGGGGCTCCCGTCCACGCGCGTTTCAAAGTGCAGGTGACAGCCGGAGGAGGCGCCGGTGGAGCCCACGAGAGCGATCAGGTCGCCGGCGGCGACCGTGTCACCCACGTCCACGAGCAGGTCGCTGTTGTGCGCGTAGCCGGTCTCGATGCCGTCGCTGCTCGCCAGCAGGATCCAGTTGCCGTAGCTGCCGGCGTAGCCGGCTTCCTCGACCGTGCCGCCAGTCGCTGCGACCACCGGGGTTCCGCAGGGGGCGGCGAGGTCGGTGCCCTTGTGGAACGCGCTCACGCCCGCGACCGGGGCATCCGGGCGAGGACCGAACGTGCTCGAGATGCGCCCCGCGACCGGCACCCGCCAGGTAGCGGACGCGACCTCGCTGTCCTCAGTGGATGCGGCGGACTCTTCTGATGCGTCGTCCACGAGTTCCGTGGCGACGGCGGCGGTCACCAGCACCTCGGGTTTGGCTTCCGCGCCGAACGTGTCCCGGGTGACGGTGAGCTGCACCGCGCCGGCCGCGACGAACGTCTGCGGCTGCGCCTCGCTGACGGCCAGGGTCGTGGTCTTGGTCGGGGTGCCGTCGACGGCGAACGCGGGCATGGAGGAGGTCACCGCGATCATCGTGACGAGAGTCATCGCGGACATCCCAGCCAGGCGCGGCCGCATCGTGGCCGTGCCCGGCGGGGCCGGGCGCGGGCGGGCCGCGACGCGGGCGGCGTGCTGCAACGCCTGCGCGTCGGCTCGCGAGGGCGCCGTGTACGTCACCCGGCGTCCGAGCGTGAGCGCAGCCTGCCGCGGGGAGGCATCGCGGGTGCGGGTTCGGGTGCGGTGCACGTCGCGGCGGCGCGGGTCGCTCGTCGGCGTCGACGCGGCGCTCACCGGGCGACTCCCGAGCGAAGCGGACGGGGGTGAAGAGGAAGGCGGTGCATAGGGGGACGTTTCTGGTTCGAGCGCCCTCAGAGGGCGCGAAGAAGTAGAGGGTGGGGATCGCCAGGTACGGCGACCCCCACCGGGGCGCGGCGGTAGCGCGCACGGGCGCGACGCAGCAGCGCTCCGCCTGCCCAGGAGGGGGAAGGGGCGTCAGAAAGACGGGTCAGCGGGACGCGAGGAGATCCTGCATGGTTGCGATCTCCTCGGTCTGGGTCTGCACGATCGTGTTCGCCATGTCGATGGCGTCCGCGTTCTGGCCCTCGTCGACCTCGGTCTGCGCCATCTCCACGGCGCCCTCGTGGTGCATCATCATCTGCTCGAGGAACAGCGTCTCCGCCTCGGCGCCGGTCGCGCTCTCCAGCGAGGACATGTCCTCGTCGGACATCATCCCGTCCATGCTGTGATCCATGCCCGACATCGAGTCCTCAGCGCCCCACGCGCTGATCCACTCCTCGAGCTGCGCGATCTCCGGACCCTGCGCTTCCTTGATCTGGGTCGCGAGGTCGGTGACGTCGGTGCTGATGCCGTCCTTCGCGAGGATCATGTCGGCCATCTCCACCGCCTGCTCGTGGTGGGGCTTCATCATCTGCGCGAACATCACGTCCTGATCGTTGAAGTCCGCCTCCGCCGCAGCAGTCGAAGACGGCGACGCGGACGCGGACGAGGAGGAGCTGCTGTGGTCCATCCCCTCCATGCCGCCCGTGCCGGAGCTGTCCGAGCAGGCGGCCAGAGTAATTGCGGTCGCCAGAGCGAGAGTCGAGGCGAGAAGAGTGCGCTTGTTGTTCATGAGTGTCGTATCCGTTCAGTCGGTAGCAGGAATCGCCGGAACCGCGCCCTGCGGGCGGGGTGATGAGGTCGCAGCGGACGCTGCGACGACAGGCGAATCAGGTGCGACTGATCGACAACACCGTCAACGACGGCAGATACACATGGAACTTCGCGCGCGGAACGAGCAGCAGAAGACGCGGACCCGCGTCGAGCACGCGCGCGAACAGCGCCGGCACCCGGGCCAGGAGGATCAGGGACGCGAGGAAGAAGACGATGACGCACGTCGCCGCCATCAGAGCGCACCCCATCGCGCAACTGTCATCACACGGCACCATCGGCACGACCGCGCCCTGATCGGCGCCAGCCACGAGAGCCATCCCGCCTGTCGACGCAGCTACCGGGTCGGCGTGAGCATCGGTCTGCGCATGCGTGTGTCCTGCGGACACAGACGCGTCGGAATGGCTGCCCATCATCGAGTGCATCGCGAACACGCCCAGCAGCAGAGCCGCCAACGTCAGCACCACGACCACCGCGCGCATCAGCGGCGCGGACAGCTTAGAAACGACGCTGTCGCTCATGATCCACACCTCCGACACTGCTCGTCACTCGTCCGAGGGCATCAGAAGGGACGCCCATGCATACCCCCCTAGAGTATGCAGAAAGCAGCCGGAGCGGCTGAAAACCCCCTCCGTACCCGTCCGCCCCGCGCAGCAGCGGACGAGCTGCACCAGCACCCGGGGGATGAGGACACCGTGACCGAGCAGACGAGCGAGCAGACCGACATCACCGGCGCCCACGGCTACATCTCCGACAAGGACCAGTACCTCCGCCGCCTTCGCCGCATCGAGGGGCAGGCTCGCGGCCTGCAGAACATGGTTGAAGACGAGCAGTACTGCATCAAGATCCTCACCCAGATCTCCGCGATGACCAGCGCCCTCGAGTCCGTCGCGCTCGGTCTCCTGAACGACCACCTGAACCACTGCGTCCTCGAGGCCGCCGCAGCCGGCGGCGACGAAGCGAAGATCAAGCTGCAAGAAGCCTCCGACGCCATCGCGCGGCTCGTCCGCTCCTGACGTTCAAGTGCGCAACCCGCCCTGAATGACGCCGGCGGTCCTCGACGCAGCGGGATACCGGCGCCCTGGCTAAGCGTTCCCGCTTGTCCTTCGACGGCTTCACGGCAGTTCGATCCGCTGCGATCCGTGGGATGAGGCGAACGAACACGACCGCAGTAGCGCCGCAGCCTGGCGCAGGCGTGCCGAGGTGAGCGATGACATCGGCTATCGGGGCAGCAGTTCGGTTCGTAGGGTCGGACTTATGGAACCGTCTCGACAGCTACCCGCCATCGGCGCCCCGGCCTCCCGCGCGCTCGAGGAAGCGGGCGTGCACGATGCGGACGACCTGCGGCGGGTGGGCCTGGACCACCTCGCGACCCTCCATGGGGTAGGACCTAAGGCTCTCCGACTTCTCCAGCAGACCCTCGACGCCGACGCGCGCAAGCGGTGACAGCCGATCGATCGGGTGCTCTCCATGCACCCCGAGCATGTGTGTTCCTGCGACATGCTCGCGCCTTTGAGCTGTCCGGAGCGGCCCGTCCGGGCTGTTCTGCCGCCAGTGGTGGCGGGGGTCGCTGACATGATGACGGGGTGCTGATCGCGTACCTGGACGAGTCCTACACACAGGACTTCTACTTCATCGGCGCTGCCGTGACGACACAGGAGAAGTGGGAGCAGCTCGAGCACGGCTACGCCGCTCTCCGGGAGCAGATCGCCGCGGATCACGGGGTGCCGGCGGATGTCGAGTTTCACGGGCACGAGCTGATGGGCGGCGCCGGCGAGTGGGCTCCTCTGCGCGGGAAGCATCGTGAGGCGGCGGGCATCTACGCGGCCGCGCTGCGCATCGCGCAGGAGGCAGAAGTCCGCTACCTGTTCCGGGGCGTGGACGTGAAGCGCCTGAACGCCCGGTACCGGTACCCGGAGCAGCCGCACAAGATCGTGCTGCAGCACCTGCTCGAGCGGGTGAACGAGTACCGCCGTGACGTCTTCTCCTTCGATACCGAGGAGGTGATCGTCGTGGCCGACGAGATCGCGACGCAGGAGGAGCACCGGCGGCAGTTCGAGAGCTACCGGTCACTGGGCACGCCGGGCTACCTGACGAGCCGCCTTAACCTGATTTCCTCCCCGATCCAGTTCGCGTCCTCGAGGAACGCCGCCGGGGTGCAGGCGGCCGACCTCGCGATCTACCTGCACCGGCGTCGGCAGACGGTGACGGAGACGCACCCGAAGTCCGCGGCGACGATGACGCGCCTGGGCGCTCTGATCGACGCGTCGACGTCGCACGACCGGATCTGGACGCCTTAAAAACGAAGACCCCGCTAGGCGGGGTCTTCGGCTGGCAACGTTCCGGGAACCGGCCCGTTGTGACGATCACGATACACGCGGATCCTGGACGAGTCACGGCGTCACGGGCGCCGCCGCTCGATGAGGATCGTGTCGCGCCAGCGGCCAGCCTCCGGCCCGTACGTCATCTGCGCGATGCGCTCCCGGATGCCCACACGCCGGAATCCAGCGCGGTCGTGGAGGGCGAGACTGGCGGTGTTCTCGGGGAAGATGCTCGACTGGATCGTCCACAGGTCCGCGTCGTCCGCCGCGGCGATGAGCGCGGCCAGCAGCCTCGATCCGACGCCGCGGCCACGTGCAGCGGCGGCGATGTAGACGGAGTGCTCGACCACGCCCCGGTAGACGGGGCGGGCCGAGACCTTCGACAACGCGGCCCAGCCGAGGATCTGTTCTCCGTCGACGGCGACCAGGCGCCCGACGTCGAGCTTCCCCGCGTCGAACGCCTCCCGCGTGGGCGGTTCGGCCTCGAAGGTGGCGTGCCCGGTCGCGATCCCCTCGCGGTAGATCGTCTCGACCGCCGCCCAGTCTCCGGGGGTCATCGGCCGGATCGCGGTCATGAGCAGCAGCTCCCTCCGGCGGATCCGATGTCGGTGGAGCAGACGCCGGTTTCGGGGAGCACGAGCTGGACGCGCCGGGCGGCGGCGTGATCGCCGGCGAGTTCGTCCGCGATGGAGCGGACCTGCTCGTAGCCGGTGGCGAGCAGGAAGGTCGGCGCACGGCCGTACGACTTCATCCCGGCGATGAAGAAGTTCGGCTCGGGGTGGGCGAGTTCCGCGACGCCGTGGGGGTCGACGGTGCCGCAGGAGTGCAGGTTCGGGTCGATGAGCGAGGCGAGGGCGCGGGGTGCTTCCACGATCTCGTCCAGGGAGACGCGGATCTCGCGCAGCATGTCGAGGTCGGGCCGGAACCCGGTGGCCTGCACCACGACATCGACTTCCACGCTCTCGCGCTCCTTCCGGCGGCGCCCCATCACCGTGACGCCGCCGGAGGGGGTCTTCTCGAGGCGGTCGATTTCGAAGCGGTCCAGGAGGGTGATCGCGCCGTCGCGGACGAGCTGGTGGACGGTGCCGCCGAGCTTGCCGCGCTCCTCGAGCTCGTCGTCGCCGGAGCCGAAGACGCGCACCGGGCTCGTGCCGCGGATCGCCCACGTGATCCTCGTCTCCGGTTCCTCGCGGGCGAGTCGAGCGAGCTTGATCAGGGTGTTCGCGGCGGAGTGGCCGGCGCCGACGACGAGGACGCTTTTCCCGGCGAACCGGGCACGGTCCGCACCGAGCACGTCCGGCAGTGCGTGGCTGAGGTGCTCCGCGACATCAAGGACACCGATTGGGTCAAGGCCCGCGGAGGCGAGCGCGTTGGGCGTGGAGTAGGTGCCGGAGGTGTCGATGACCGCGCGCGCGGTGACGTCGACGGCGCCCTCCGGAGTGTCCAGGCGCAGCAGGAACGGGGTCGCAGCGCGGCCGGTGGAGCGGGTGCGATCCATGCCCTCACGAGAGACGGCGGTGACACGGGAGCGGTAGCGGATGACCGGGGCGAGCTCCGGGGTCGCGGCGAGAGGAGCGAGGTAGTCGCGGACGAACTCGTGCCCGGTGGGCAGCTTCTTCGCTGCGGGGGCCTCCCAGCCGGCGGCGTCGAGCAGGCGCCCGGCGGCCGCGTCGACCAGGAACTCCCACGGGGAGAACAAGCGAGTGTGACCCCACTGCTGCACAGCGGCACCTGCGCTCTCACCCGCCTCGTAGACGATGACGTCGAGGCCGCGCTCGAGCAGCTGCGCGGCGGCGGCGAGACCCACGGGGCCGGCGCCGATGACGGCGACGGGCAGGCCGGTGAGGCGGCGCTCGTCGGTGCGGGGCGGGACGGTCAGCAGCAGGGTCATCAGGTGCACTCCTCAACATCGACGGTCATCGATGGATCGAGTCTGCCCCGGCATATCGATGGCTGTCAATGTGTGGGAGGGTGGAGGCATGGCGACGACCGAGCTGACTCTCACCGCGGCGGCGGCCGCGTGCTGCGCGCCGCTCGCGCGCGAGCCGCTGAGCGCCGAGGGCGCGGAGCTGCTGGCGCGAGCGTTGAAGGCGATGGCGGATCCGGCGAGGCTCCGCCTGGTGTCGATCGTGGCGTCGAGCAGCTCGGGCGAGGTGTGCGTGTGCGACTTCACGGAGCCGGTCGGGCTGAGTCAGCCGACCGTGTCGCACCACTTGAAGATCCTCGTGGACGCCGGGATCCTGGCCCGCGAGAAGCGCGGCACGTGGGCGTACTTCTCCCTCGTCCCCGGCGCGCTCGACTCCCTCGCCGGGATGCTCACCCGCGTCTGATCAGGCGGCCGTGACCCTCGCCGCGAGAGCGTCGACGCGCGCGGCGAGCTCGTCGTAGGCCGCATCGAACGCGGCATCCGTGCCGGCAGGTACCGGGTCGGGGATCGACCAGTGCAGCGCGTCCGAGCCGAGTTCCTCGTGCGCGGCGTCGCAGACGGTGATCACGAGGTCTGTGTCGGCGGCGACGTCCGCGAGCTGCTGCGGGGCTCCTTCGGGTAGCGGGAGGCCGTGGCGTTCGGCGGTCGCAATCGCTCCGGCGGCCACCGCGGCGGCCGGGTGGGTGCCGGCGGAGGCGACGGGGATGGGGCTGCGCTGCGCCCAGAGCTGCGCGGCGAGCTTGGAGCGGGCGGAGTTCGCGGTGCACACGAACAGCACTCGCCGCGCTGCGGCGGTGGTCGAGGGCCCGAGCTGGTCGAACGCCCCGGGGATCAGATGGACGTAGCTGCGGCGCCGGTCCGCCTCCGAGCGGCGACGGAGGATCATGCCTTCGCGCTCGAGGACGGCGAGGTGGTGCGCGACGAGGTTCGAGGGCATCCCAAGACGGTCCTGCAGCTCCCGCGGCGCGAGGTCTCCGAGGGTGAGCAGGTCGGTGATCCGCAGGCGCGCGGGGTCGCTGAGGGCGGCGTGCCGGGCGGCGCGCGCTTCGAGTTCGGTTCGCTCGGTGTTCATTGACTCAATCTTGACTGAGTGATCGTGAGCGGTCAAGATGGCCGACGACATGGACACCACTTCCCCTCCTCCGCTCGCTCGTCGGGCCGTGGCCGAGTTCCTCGGCACCGGTCTGCTCGTGGCGATCGTCGTCGGCTCCGGCATCGCCGCTCAGACGCTCTCCCCGGACGACGTCGGTCTGCAACTGCTGGAGAACTCCCTCGCGACCGCGCTGGGGCTGGCGGTGCTGATCCTCACTCTCGGCCCGGTGTCGGGGGCGCACTTCAATCCGCTCGTCTCCGCCGTGGACGCGGTCCTCGGTCGTCGCGACCGCACCGGCCTGCTGGGGCGGGAGCTGGCGGTGTTCGTGGGCGCGCAGCTGCTCGGAGGCATCGGCGGCGCGGTCCTCGCGAATGCGATGTTCGAAATCCCGTCCTCGATCGCGACGACGGAGCGGGTCACTGCCGGGCACCTGCTCGGGGAGGTCGTCGCCACCGCGGGCCTGGTCCTCGTGATCCTCTCCCTCGCCCGTACGCACCGAGGCCCGCTCGCGGCGGCCGCGGTCGGCGCGTACATCGGTGCCGCGTACTGGTTCACGTCCTCGACCTCGTTCGCGAATCCCGCCGTGACTCTCGGCCGCGTCTTCACCGACACCTTCGCCGGCATCGCCCCCGCCTCCGTCCTGCCGTTCGTCGCTGCGCAGCTCGTCGGCGCCGCGATCGGCGTCGGCATCGCCGTGTTCCTCTTCCCGGGCGCCGCCCGGGCCGCCGGGGACCTTGTGGTCCCGGCCACCTCGACCTCTTCACACGTCTGATTCGAAAGGCCCATCTGATGCATCTCGTCGCTATCGGCGGCAGCGACGCGGGGATCTCCGCCGCGCTGCGCGCCCGCGAGCTCGACCCGTCCGTCGACGTGACCGTCGTCGTCGCCGACTCGTACCCGAACTTCTCCATCTGCGGGATCCCGTACTACTTCTCCCGCGAGGTGCAGCCATGGCAGTCGCTTGCGCACCGCAGCCACGCCGATCTCGAAGCCACCGGCATGACCCTGCGCCTGGACACCTTCGCGACGGACATCGACGTCGCCGGGCAGCAGCTCACCGTCCGCACCCCCGACTGCTCGCTCGACCGGATCGGGTACGACGAGCTGATCGTCGGCACCGGCGCCCTCGCCTCCTCCGCCGGCATCGCGGGAGTGGACGCACTGGGGCCGGAGGACGGAGTGCACGTGCTGCACTCGATGGGCGACACCTTCGCGCTCGAGCGGTTCCTCGACAGTCGAGACCCGCAGACCGCGATCATCGTCGGCGCCGGCTACGTCGGCCTCGAGATGGCCGAAGCCCTCACCGTCCGCGGCCTCCGAGTCACCCAGCTCCAGCGCGGCCCGGAAGTGCTCTCCACCCTCGACCCCGAACTCGGCGCCCTCGTCCACACCGAACTGACCGAGCGCGGCGTCGAGGTTCTCACCCGCACCACCGTCGCCTCGATCGAGAAGACCGCCACCGGCCTCGCCGTGCACGCCGACCACGACGGCACACCTCTCACCCGCACCGCTGACGTCGTCCTCCTCGTCGTCGGCGTGAAGCCGAACACCGACCTGCTCGCCCGCGCCGGAGCGTCTCTCGGCGCCGGCCGCGCGGTCGTCGTCGACGAGGCGATGCGCACGGGCCTGCCGCACGTGTTCGCGGCAGGCGACGGAGTGACCACGCACCACCGTCTGCTCGGCAGCACCTACCTGCCGCTGGGCACCACGGCCCACAAGCAGGGACGGGTGGCCGGCGAGAACGCTCTCGGCGGCGATGCCCGGTTCGCCGGCTCGGTCGGCACGCAGGTCGTGAAGGTCTTCGACCTCGTCGCCTCCCGCACCGGCCTTCGCGAGCACGAGGCCCTCGCCGCGGGCTTCGCGCCGGCGACGACGAGCGCGGTCGCGGACGACCACAAGCGCTACTACCCGGGCGCGCAGCCCATCACGATCCGCATCACCGGCGACACCCGCGACGGACGTCTGCTCGGCGCGCAGCTCGTCGGACGCCTCGGCACCGAGACCGCCAAGCGCGTCGACACGTACGCGACCGCCCTGTTCGCCGGGCTCACCGTCGAGCAGGTCTCCGACCTCGACCTCTCCTACACACCCCCGCTCGGCTCCCCCTGGGACGCCGTGCAGATCGCCACCCAGACCTGGACCCGCACCACCACCGGAAGCAGCATCCCCGCATGACCGAGAAGCCCACCGTCCTCTTCCTCTGCCAGCACAACGCCGGCCGCTCCCAACTCGGCGCAGGCCTGCTCGAAGTCCTCGCCGGCGACCGCTACACCGCCACCTCCGCCGGTCTCTCCCCCGCCGAGACGGTGAACCCCGCGATCGCTGCGACCGTCGCCGAGCTCGGCCTCGACATCAGGAACCACATCCCCCGCGCCGTCACCGTCGAGGACCTCGAGAACGCGGACATCGTCATCACCATGAAGCCCGGCCTCACCCTCCCCGCAACGCCGACCGGCCGATTCCTGGAGTGGAAGTTCCCCGACCCGACCGACTGGAGCACCGAGAACGTCCGCCCCCTCCGCGAGGCCGTCGCCGCCCGGATCCAGACCGAACTCCTCACCTAGACGCGTCAGGCGGCCGCAAGGGCGATGGTGGGTCTGCTCCTCGATGGCGACTCTGGACCGTGCTGCAGAAGCGGGGTGACGGGATCGTTCGGCCGGGGCGGGGTGGGGTTGAAGGTCGTCTGGTCACGGAAGATCGCCCAGATGACGTTCATACGGCGCCGGGCGAGAGCGATCAGAGCCTGCTTGTGCGACTTCCCCTCCTGGCGTTTCCGATCGTAGAACGAGCGCGAGACCGGGCAGTTCCTCGACGCGATGAACGCCGCCTGGAAGCAGGCGTTCAACAGCCGCCGGTCATAGCGACGTGGCCGGTGATGGTTGCCGGAGATCTTCCCGGAGTCCCGCGGCACGGGAGCGAGACCCGCGAAGCTGGCCAACCGGTCGGGCGTCTCGAACGCGGCGAGGTCAGTACCGGTCGCGGCAAGGAAATCCGCGGCGAGCCTGCGCCCGAACCCAGGAATCGACACCAGAAGATCCGCGGATCTGCTGTCCTGCAAAGCGGCTTCGATCTCCCCGTCGAGCTCGGCGACCTCGTCGCGGATGCGGAGGAGATCACGCGCGGACCGGCTCACCAGCCGAGCCGCTGCCCCCTCCCCCACGACGACCGATGTCTGCTCGCGCGCGGCTTCCACCGCCGTCTTCGCGACCGCCGCGGATTTCCAGCAGCCCTGTCCCTTCAACCACGCCGCCAGCCGGCTCTCCCCCATGCGCCGGATCGCACCGGGGGTCGCGTACCGGGTGAGCAGCACCAGAGGTCCCCTGGTCGTCGCGTAGTTGAATGCCCCCTCGAGCGACGGAAAGTAGTGGACCAGGATGGCGCGCAGGCGATTCACGGCGCGGGTGCGATCGTGCACCAGGTCTTCTCGTCGCGCCGAGAGCAGGCGCAGTTCCGCCGTGACCTCGTCGGCCTGGCGCATCAGCGTCACGTCTCGCCGGGTCCGCGCTTGGTCGGCGATGATGACCGCGTCCTTCGCGTCTGTTTTGGCTTCGCCGCGGTAGGCGCCCGAGGCGTGATGCACGACGCGGCCTGAGATGTAGAACAGCGGCTGCGCATGCGAGTGCAGGAGCGTCTGCAGCAGCCCTGTCCCGCCGTGGTTGAGGTCCGTTGCCCAGGCGACGTCGGTGCCGCCTGGCAGGGAGGCGACGTCTCCCATCAGGGTCAGGATCGCCGTTTCTCGGTTCTTGAACCGTTGGGAGAGCAGCTTGGTTCCGTTGGCGTCGATGACGACGCAGTGGTGTTCGGTCTTGCCGGCGTCGATACCGGCCCAGAGTTGGGGCACGCAGGGTCCTTCCGTTGAGGGTGCGGTGCGCCGTGAACGACCTTGCCGGCATGTCCTTACGGGGCGATCTGGTCGCGTTTCTCAATGAGCGGTCCTGCCGTTGCGGGGTCCCGGGCGGCTAATCACGGCGTGCCATCAGTCGGCTGAAGGCGGTCAGCCATACCCGGGACCCCTGGCGCGTTCCGGAGCCTACAACTGCCCCGGATCCACGGAAATAACGGTAAGGAAGGTGGTCGAGGAGAAGCGTCCTGATGGCGATTACACGATCTCCACCTATGAGGACGGATCCGTCAGTGTCGTCCGCATCGGAGGAGAAGGCGCCGACGTGAAGACGCGCGGCATCAGCGAGTGCTCCGTGAGCGGGTCCGCGCGGAACGGCTGCAAGATCGACACCTGGGTCGGACTGGTGAGCATGAGCTTCTACACCTCCTACAACCTGTCGAGCAACACGGTGACCGCCAACCCGTGGGGCCCGGCCTGGACGATCGGGGGAGCCTGTGGCTCGTCGCTCAACTACCTCGGCCGACCGCTCGCCAACCGCGCGCAGATGCTCATCAACGCGCAGATGTGCGGCGTCCCCTACAACACGACCTTCGAGTTGCGCCTGACGGTCTCCGGAGGAGCCGCGACGGTGAGCTGGAGCTGACGAGCAGAGCTCATCCGGCTCACTCCAACGCGCTGTGCGCCCGCCGCGTCCTCACGAAGCGGGCGCACAGTCGCGTCCCGAGAACAAGGCTGGTGCCACCCCCGACCAGCCACGCACCAGCCAGGACCGTCCACGTCGTCATACCGGAACTCGGCATCGCCGACAGCCAGTAGTACAGCCCGATCGCCCCGCCGACCACCACGGCAGCGACGACGGGGATCACCAGCGCCCTCCTCTTCTGCGAGACGGTCCAGGACGAGCAGAGGAGAATCGCGACGGCGCCGAGGAGCCAGCCGAATCCGGGAATCACCAGCCAGCCGAAGGCGAAGACCAGCGAGGCGACGACGGCGAACCAGGGGCGGTCGAAGATCGACCCGCCGCCCCCAGCGAGCGATCCGCCGGCGGCCTGCGCGATCCGAGAGGGACTTCCCAGTTCATCGATCCGCTCACGGGCGGCATCGTCGTCGAGGCCGTCCAGCTCTTCCGCGATCCCGCTCCAGATCTCACTCCGGAGGTCGGCGGGCACGCCGGACAATGCGATCCTCAGCTCCTCGAGGTAGCGCGCCGCCGCCGGCGATGTCGTCGTGCTCATGACGTTCCCCTTCCGATCGTCTCGTTCACCTGCCCGACGAAGGACGGCCACTCCGCCCTGAACCGCCCGAGCTCGACCTTCCCCACGTCGGTCAACGAGTAGTACTTCCGAGCCGGACCCTGCGCACTCGGGACGACGACTGCGGTGATCGAGCCTCGGTCCCGCAGCCGACCCAGGAGCGGGTACAGGGTGCCGATGCTCCCGATCACACCGACCTCCTGCAAGCGCGTGGACAGCTCCCACCCGTACATGGGAACGGTGTCGAGCAGCCCCAGGATGCAGAACTCGGCTACGCCCTTTCGAAGCTGTGCCCCGACTCCATCTATCATGCGTGACAGCATACAGGTATGCCCGGAGTGGCGCCATACGACCGCGACGTCGGCGCGGTCGAGCCGAGCCCCGTCTGACCTCGGCACCGAGAGCGCCGCGACACTCCCGCGCAGCCGGCGATCCATCCGGTCGCCCCGACGCGGTCAGTGGCGCAGAGGTTCCGCTCCCCGGCGACGTCCGCCGTGCCGATGGCCGGCAGGGGTGGAGCCGGATCGACGACCACGTCGCCTCCCTCCCCGCGGTCGACCGCGTCTTCCTGGTCGGCGCGGGCGGATCGCTGATGGGCGTCCAGGCCGCTCAGTACCTGCTCGACACGGCCGCGATCACGCCCGCCGCCTCCTACAACTCGGACGAGTTCTTCTTCCGCGCGCCCGCCTCGGTCGGCCCCGGCGCCCTCGTCGTCGTGCTCTCGGGCACCGGCGAGACCCCCGAGACCGTGCGGGCCGGCGAGTGGGCGCAGGAGCGCGGCGCCGCCGTGGTCGGAGTGACCCTCAAGCAGGAGGGACCGCTCGCGCTCGCCCTCGACACCGCCTTCGTCGCGCAGACCGGTCAGGGCACGCAGCTCGTGCTGCAGCTGCTCGCGCTCGCGGTCCTGCGCCGCGACGGGGTGGACGTGACGGATCGGCTCGAGGCGCTGCGCGCCCTGCCGTCCGCGATGGTCGCCACGGTCGCCGCCTTCGAGCCGAGGGCCGAGGAGCTGGCCGCCGCGATGAAGGACGTCCCCGTGACCTACCTCGTCACCTCCGGGTCGCTCATGGGCCCCGGTCAGACCTTCACCTCCTGCTACCTGCAGGAGATGCAGTGGATGCACGCCGCGACGATCAACGCGGACGAGTTCTTCCAGGGCCCCTTCGAGGTCTTCGACGGCGAGACGCAGAGCCTCGTCCTCCTCGCCGAGGACGCGACGCGGCCGATGGGCGAGCGCGCCCGGAGCTTCCTCGACCAGTACAGCGGGACGACCCACTACGTCGACTCCCGCGACCTCGAGCTGCCCGGCATCGCGGCGCCCCAGCGCGCCTTCGTCGCACCGCTCGTGTACTCGACGCTGGTCTCCCGGCTCGCCGCCCACTGGGCCGCGGCCCGGGGCTGCGCGCTGGAGGGACGCCGCTACATGTGGCAGTTCGCCTACTGAGCAGCACCGGGACCGGGAGACGGGGGCGACTGCGGTCGCCCCGCCTCCCGCCCTGCGCTCACCCCGCGACCGTCAGCGACACCTCGACCGCCACGTCCTCCGGCCCCTCCCCCAGCACCGTCTGCCGCACCTCGACCCCGTCGAGCCGCAGACCGCGGTCTCCGGCGGCGTCGAAGAGCGCGACGATCGCCGGATGCAGGGTCCCCTCGGGCAGTTCCTCCCCGTCGCGGGGGCGCCAGGTGGCGACCAGCTCGGTGCGCGCCGGGAGGATCGCGGCGAGATCGGCGAGGTCGCCCTCCGCCTCCGCCGACGTCGGCCAGCAGCAGACGAGCTCCGCCGAACCCGGCTCGCCCGCCCGGAGCGCCGTCCAGAAACGTCCCGTCGGCCCGAGCCCTGCCGCGTGCACTCGGGTGGCGAGCGCGCCGAAGATCTCGTTCGCCTCGTCGTCGCCCGGCCCGTCGGCCTCGTCCAGGGCGATCGTGAGGACCTGGCCGACGTACGGCTGCGCCGGCATCGTCCGCTCGGCGACCTCGACCGGCACGGCGAGCGCCCGCAGCGTCACCTCGGCGGCCCCGAACGCCCGGTCCTCCTGCTCCCGCTCCGCGAGCACGCGCTCCCTGTGCGCCTGCAGCGCCTCCGCCGCGGTGCCGGCTCGAGTCGCCGCTGCGACCTCGGGCAGCGGCACCCCCGCGCTCCGGAGGGCGCTGATCACGACTCCGGCCCGGACCTGGGCGTCGGCGTACCGGCGGTACGACGACCGCTCGTCGACCTCCGCCGGGACCAGCACGCCCTTCTCGTCGTAGTGCCGGAGCGCCTTCACGCTCAGACCCGTGATGCCTGCGTACTCCCCGATGCCCAACATGCCTCCAGCATCCCGTCTCCCCCGGCGGGAGGGTCAACGAGCGGGAGGGTCGATGGGCGGCAAGGTCGACCGACCGGCCGGTCGACCGGCGGGACGGGTCGACCAGCGGGACGGCCAGCAGCGGAGCCGGGCGGGAGGCGACGCGACCGGCGTCGGCGGACCCGACCCCGCATCACGCCACGCGCCGACGCCTCAGCCCGCCCGCCTCACCGCGCGCTCACCAGCCCTCGGGCCCCGCGCTCCCCGCCTCGTACTCGTCCAGTGGAGCGTCGCCCGCGGCCCAGGCGGAGAGCACCGGAGTGATGATGCGCCAGCACTGCTCGGCCACGTCGCCCGGGACCGAGAGCAGGGTGTCGCCCTGCAGGATCCCGGCGAGGACCTGCGCGTAGGGGTCGAGCGTGGCCGCGCCGGGCTGCGCCGTCAGGGTGGTGCGCTCGAGATCGGTCAGCTCGTCGGCGCTGTTCACGACCAGGTCGAGGCTGACGTCGCCGCCCTTGAGGCCGATCCGGAGGACCGTCCCGGCGTCGCCCTCGGCCGCCTGCAGGCCGCGCGGGGGCGTGGCGGCGCGGAAGTGGATCGCCACCTCCCGGCGAGGGTCGCCGATCGCCTTGCCGGAGCGGAGGACGAAGGGGACGCCCGCCCAGCGCGGGGTGTCGACCTGGAGCAGCAGCTGCGCGAGGGTCTCGGTGCCGGTCTCGGGGTCGACGTCGGGCTCGTCGACGTAGGAGGGGAAGAAGCGGCCGTCGACGCGGCCCTCGGTGTAGCGGGCGCGGCGGGCGGAGGAGGGGTCGTCGCGCCAGAGCCGCACGGCGCCGAGCACCTCGGCCATGCGCGCGTGGACCTCGTCGGGCGCGACCTCGTCGGGGCGCTCCATCGTGGTCAGCGCGAGCACCATCAGGAGGTGGCTCTGCAGCATGTCGCGCAGCGCACCGGTCTTCTCGTAGAAGGCCGCGCGGCCCTCGATGCCGAGCGTCTCGTCGTAGACGATCTCGACCTTCTCGATCCACTCGGCGCTCCAGCTCGCCTCGAGCAGGCTGTTGCCGAAGCGCAGGCCCAGCATCCCCAGCACGGTCGCGTTGCCGAGGAAGTGGTCGATGCGCCAGAGGCGGCTCTCGGGGAGGACCTTCGCGAACGCCGCGTTGAGGGCGATCGCGTCGTCGAGGTCCTCGCCGAACGGCTTCTCGATGGCGACGACCAGCTCCTCGGGCAGGTCGAGCTCGGCGAGCGAGGCCGCGACCTTGTGCCCCATCGCCGGCGGCAGGGCGACGTAGAGCACCGGAGTCGACGGGCAGGCGTCGAGGAGGGCCTTCAGCTGCTCCGGGTCGGAGGCGTCGGTGGCGACGAAGCGCGCGCGCGACGCGAGGGCCTCGACCGTGTGCGCGGCGACTCCGGCCGCCTCGAGGCTGCGGCGGACGAGGCCCTGCCACTCCTCGTCGGTCTGCGGGGTGCGCGCCGCCCCGATCAGCGTGAGCTCGAGGTCGCGCGCGAGCTCGGCCACCCGGCCCAGGCCCGGCAGCAGCAGCCGCTCGGTGAGGTCGCCGCCCGCTCCGAGGATCGCGATGCTCCGCTGCTCGCTCCCCAGCGCCGCGGCCTCGGGGATTCCGATCTGCTCCGTCATGGTGTCTCCCTCGTAGCCGTCGTGAGTCAGCGGCCACAGTACGCGCCGGGCCCTGGCGCGAGGCCGGGAGCCGGGAGGGGTTGAGGAAGCGGGCGCGGAGTGGCAGGGCTGCGCGGTCGGGAGCGAGAGAGCTGGACAACCTCCGCTGAGACGCGGCCTGCCGTGTCGGGGCAGGGACCCCCCTTCTCAGCCGACGTCGGGCCGCGACCCACGACGCCCGGCCCGCCGCAGCCGTCCCGCACAGCACGTCATCCCTCTCAGGTGCCGTCCGGCGGTACCCTGCCCGCATGCGCCTGCGCCAGGTCGTCCTCGACACGGAGGACGCCCGCGCCCTCTCCGCCTTCTACCTCGCCCTGCTCGGCGGCGAGTACCGCCCCGGCGACGAGCCGCCCGCGGACGGCTCGGACGACGAGGCGGAGTGGGTCGCGATCGTCACCGCCGACGGCGCGAAGCTCACGTTCCAGCGGGTGGCCGCCCTGCCGCGCGCGACCTGGCCGGAGGGGCCCGTCCCGCAGCAGCTGCACCTCGACTTCATGGTCGCGGACGCCGACGAGCTCGACCGGCAGAAGACCCGGGCGCTCGCCCTCGGCGCCGAGCTGATCGAGGACAGGAGCGACGACCCGGAGGAGGCGCTCCACGTCCTCGCCGATCCGGCCGGCCACCCGTTCTGCGTCTTCGTCGCGCCCGACTACCCGGCGGAGTAGGGGCGCGCGGCTTCAGCGAGTCGCACGCGTCGGATCACATGCCGGTGATCGTGACCGTCGTCGTCGCGGCGATCACCGCGGCTCCCGTGACGCTCGCGGCGGTTCCCGCGAGGACGGCGGCGGCCGCCGGCCCTGCCCAGTGCTGCGCCGCGAGCGACCGGATCGCCTGCCGGTCCGGGATGCCGGGCCTCGGCGAGAGCGCTCCGGCCGCGTCGAGCAGGCCGATGAGCGCCGCGTCCGACGGCTGGGGCGCCGTCCGAGCCGCGAGGACCTCGGCGACCCGGATCCGCAGCCGCTCGTCCTCCGCCGGCTCCACGGCGGCGACCCGCTCGAGGAGGGCGGCATGCAGCTCCCTCCGCGTGAGGCGGGCGATCCACCAGGAGGCGCTGCGCGGTGCTCGCTCCGCTTCGATCCACCCGAGGGCCCCGTCGAGCACGGCGTCCCCGAGCGCGGACCGCTCCGGCCCGAGGGCGACGACTCCGGCGTCCACCTCGACGCGCCGCTGGAGGGAGAGCTCCGCGAGGACGGAAGCGGCCAGGACGGTGTCGAGAGCGCCCGACGAAGCCGCGGGCCGCCCGTCGCTCCGCCGCAGCAGGAGGAGGAGAGCGACGGGGAGGGGCGGCTGCCCGGCTCCGGGGCGCGCAACGGCCGGCGGGGTGGTGGGAGAGGGCTGTTCCGTGGAGTTCCGTGTCGAGTCGTCCATCCCTCGAGCCTGGCGCCCGACCCGTCGAGACCGCATCCGCCGGGCGACGGGTCCTCCGTCGTCCGACCGATCGACCGGCCGGACCCGCCCGAGAGCCGAGGTCGCGCCCCGAAGCGGACCGCTCCTCCGCCACATCGGGCGTCAGACCACCCCCGCCGCCGTCCCCGACACGATCAGGTCGGCGCGGTCGCGAGTGGCCTCGATCAGCAGCGCGTTCCGCCCGTCGACCTCGGAGGCCCAGGCGGAGGCCGCCTCGGGGGCGCGGCCGAAGGAGACGTGGCGGTCGACCAGGCGCTCGAAGCGCTCGGTCTCGGGAGTCGCGCAGAACCAGGCCTCGTCGAACTCGGCGCGCAGCAGCGCCCACGGGCCCTCGTCGACGAGGAGGTAGTTGCCCTCCAGCACGACGAGCGAGGCGGAGGGGTGCACGGCCAGCGCGCCGGCCACTCCCTCGTCGACGGTGCGCTCGAAGGTGGGCGCGTAGACGACGTGGTCGGTCTCGGCGCGCAGCCTCCGCACCAGGGCGAGGAAGCCCCAGCCGTCGAACGTGTCGAGGGCACCCTTGCGGTCGTGGCGGCCGAGCTCGTCGAGCGTGGCGTTGGCGAGGTGGAAGCCGTCCATCGGCACGAAGGCGGCGGTCCCCTCCCCCGCGAGCTCGTTCGCGCGGGCGACCACGGCCCGGGCGAGCGTGGTCTTGCCGGCCCCGGGGCTGCCGGCGATCGCGACGATCGCGCGGCGGCCCGGCGAGGTCAGCGCGAGCGCGCGCCCGGCCAACTCGTCGAGGCCGGGCCGCACCGCGTCGGGCGCGACCTCGGTCTCAGGCCTCGCCACGGCTGCTCTCCAGCGCGTTCACCAGGAAGCCGTGGGCGTGGCGGGCGAGCGCGGGGCCGTCGTTCCAGAGGTTCCGCCACACGGCCAGGTCGTTCGAGAGGGTCGGCGAGACGACGGCCGACGAGAAGGACTCGAAGGTGATGGGTCCGCGGTAGTCGATCGCGGCGAGGGCGTGGAAGAACGTCGTGAAGTCGAGGTGGCCGCTGCCGAGGTAGCCGCGGTGGTTCTCGCCGATGTGGACATACCCGAGACGATCCCCGACCAGCAGCACCGGGCGGAAGAAGTCGTCCTCCTCGATGTTCATGTGGTACGTGTCCAGGTGGATCAGGACGTTGTCGGCGCCGATGTCGTCGGCGAGGCGCAGGGCGTCCGCGGCGGTGTTGATGACGTTGGTCTCGTAGCGGTTGCAGATCTCGAGGCCGAGAGTCATGCCCTTCGTCGCAGCCTCGGCGGCGAGGTCGGTCAGCACCGAGACGACGTTCGCGCGGCCCGCGGCCGAGAGGGGCGCGCTGTACTTGCCGAGCGCGCTGTAGAGGGCGCCGGTGAAGTGGGTGCCGCCGAGCGCGTGGGTGGTCTCGAGGGAGTCGGCGAGCAGCTTCGCGCCGCGGGCCACCACCTCCGGGTCGTCGCTGGAGACGTCGGCCGAGAAGGCGAGGCCGCGCGAGCAGACGATGCCGAGGTCGTTCGCCTCGAGGGCGGCGCGGGCGGAGGCGGTGTCGAGGTTCTGCACGTCGTGCAGCGAGAGCTCCAGCAGGTCGAATCCGGCCGCCTTGGTCTGCTCGATCGTCGCGGTCACTTCGTCGGGGGTGGTGCCGCCGGCGAAGACGAGGGCGTGCACTCCGAGAGGGTTCGTGGTCATGGTGGTGCTCCTTGGTTCGAGAGGTTCAGAGGCGGCGTCGGGCCGCGGGGTCGGTGTCGAGCAGGTCCGCGAGGAACGCGTGGCCGGAGGTCGCGAGGGCGACGGGGTCGTGCCAGAGCTCGCGCCAGAGGCCCATGCCCTCGGCCGAGGCCGGGGGCTGGACGGCGGGCGAGAAGCTCTCGAGGGTGAGCGGGCCGCGGTAGCCGGAGTCGGCGAGCGCCGCCGCGAGCCCGGTCCAGTCGGTGCTCCCGGTGCCCAGCTCTCCGCGGTGGTTCTCGGAGGCGTGGAGGTAGCCGAGCAGGTCGCCGGCGTCGCGGACGGCGCTCGCGAGGTCGACCTCCTCGAGGTGGGCGTGGAAGGTGTCGAGGTGCAGGAGCACGTTCGGCGCGTCGAGCTCGCGGAGGAACGCGGCGGTCTGGGCGGCCGTGTTCAGCAGGTTGCTCTCGTAGCGGTTCACGTACTCCGCTCCGACGACGACGCCGGCGGGAGCGGCGGCCGTGGCGACCCGCCGCAGCACGTCGAGCGAGCGCGAGCGGGCAGCCATGTCGGCCGCGTGCTCGTACTTGCGCATGGCGGAGTAGGTGACTCCGCCGACGTACCGCGCGCCGATCGCCTCGGCGAACCGCACCCCCGCCAGCAGCCGCTCCTCGCCGCGGCCGGCCGTGGCCTGGTCGGTGATGTCGGAGTCGGCGTCCAGCGCGAGCGAGACGACCGCGTCGATCCCGTGCTCGTCGAGCAGGTCGGCGGTCCACGCGGAGGCGTCGGGGTCGGCGGGAGCCGGGATCTCGATCAGGTCGAAGCCGATCGAGGCGGCGGCGCCGATCGCGAGGCGCCCCGACTCCGGCGTCCAGTCGCCGACGAGCAGGCCCGCGTGGACCCCGATCGGCGACGAGCGCTCCGTGCTCCCGCGGTGCAGGAACTCGGGGTGCATCAGGCGGCCTTCGCGCCCGTGATCAGCGAGACGAGCTCGTCGCCGCTGGTCTCGGCGGTGCGGCGGCCGGCGACGGCGAGGCCCGCGCGCATCACCCACACCTGGTCGCTCAGGCACATCACCTGGTCGAAGTTGTGGCTGATCAGCAGCACGGCCACTCCGGCGTCGCGCAGCTTGAGGATGATCTTCTCGACGCGCGCCGTCTCCTGGACGCCGAGCGCCGCGGTCGGCTCGTCCATGATCACGATCTTGCTGCCCCAGCCCGCGGCCCGGGCGATCGCGACCGCCTGGCGCTGGCCGCCCGAGAGGCGGCGGACCTTGCTGGTGACCGGCGGGACGTTCACGGCGAGGTCGCCGAGCAGCTCCTGGGCAGTCTTCTTCATCTGCGTGCGGTCGAGGAACCGCACCCCGGGCACGCCCTTGGTGAGCTCGCGGCCGAGGAAGAAGTTCTGCCACACGGTCAGGTCCTCGACCAGGGCGAGGGTCTGGTGCACCGTCTCGATGCCGCCGTCCCGCGCGCCGAGCGGAGTGGTGAAGTGCACCACGTCGCCGTCGAGGGTGATGGTGCCGGAGTCGGCGGGGTGCACCCCGGAGAGGCAGCGGACGAGGGTGGACTTGCCCGCGCCGTTGTCGCCGATCAGGGCGGTGATCTCGCCGCGGCGCATCGACATCGACGCTCCCTTGAGAGCGTGGACGCCGCCGAAGGACTTCTTGATGTCCCGCGCTTCGAGCAGGATGTCGCTGGTCATGGCTGGGCTCACTTCTTCTGGTAGCGGGTGATGAGGGCGGCGAGCACGACCACCAGGCCGACGGCGAGGGGCTGGTAGAACTGCGAGACGCCGAGCAGGGTCAGGCCGTTGGTCAGCGCGGTCAGGAGGAACGCTCCGATGATCGGGCCGACGATCTTGGCCTTGCCGCCGGTGAGGCTCACTCCGCCGAGCACGACGGCCGCGATGGAGTTGAGCAGGTACTGCGTGTTGATGGCCGGCTCCGCGGCGCCGACGCGGGCGACGAGGAGGAGCGAGCCGACTCCGGCGAGGACGGCGGCGATGATGTACACCGCGATGCGCACGCGTCCGGCCTTGATGCCGTTGGCGACCGCGCTCTCCTCGTTGCCGCCGACCGCCTGCACGTGCAGGCCGAAGCGGGTGCGGAACATGACGACCCAGGCGAGGACTCCGATGACCGCGGCCAGGATGATCGGGTAGCCGATGATCCCGATCGAGCCGGTGGTGAGGCGGAGCAGCTCGGGGCTGCCGACCGTGATCGGCTTGCCGTCGGAGACGATCAGCGCGAGACCGGTCGCCACCGAGAGCGTGCCCAGTGTCGCGATGAAGTCGGTGACCTTGCCCTTCGCGATCAGGAAGCCGTTGATCACTCCGATCAGCCCCGCGAAGAGCAGGGCCGCGAGCGCCGAGAGCCAGAAGCCCCAGCCGGCGCTCCAGCCGATGCCGAAGCCGACCGCTCCGACGGTCATCGTCGCCGAGATCGAGAGGTCGATGCCGCCGGTGGTGATGACGAAGGACTGGCCGATCGAGAGGATGACCAGGATCGCGGCGGCGACGAGCATCGCCTTGATGTTGCCGAGGCTGAGGAACGTCGGCGTCGCGATCGAGAACACGATCACCAGGGCGACGAGCCCGATCGGTGCGGCGTTCTCGGCCCAGAAGCTGAGCTGACGGAGGTTCGCCAGCAGCGGGGAGGCGCTGGCCGGGGGTCGGGCGGTGACTGAGGTCATGGTCGCTTCCTGGGTTGCCATGGGCGGGAGGTCCTACTTGCCGGGGACGAGCGCGGCGAGCGGGTTGTCGAACTCCTCGAACGGCTGGGGGAAGGCGCCGAGGGCCTGCTCCGCGGTCTCGGAGGTCACGAGCGCGGTGGGCGACTCGATCTCGGCGGGGATCTCCTCGCCGGCGCCGACGGCCTCGCACGCCTGCACGCCGAGCTGGCCGATCGCGAAGGGGTACTGGGCGACGGTGGCGGTGAGCCCGCCGTCCTTCACGGACTGCAGCGCGTCCTCGTTGCCGTCGACGCTGACCACCTGGACGGAGCCGGTGAGGCCCGCGTTCTCGACGGCCTTGACGATGCCGAGGCCCATGTCGTCGTTCGCGGCGAAGAACGCCTTCACGTCGGGGTTCGCGGCGAGGATGTCGGTCGCCTTGGTCAGCGCGACCTCGCGCTTCCAGTCGGCCGCGGCCTCCTGGACGACGGTGAGGTCGGAGCCGATCGCGGCGGTGAAGCCGTCGACGCGGGCGGCGCTGGTGACGTCTCCCGAGACTCCGCCGATGACGGCGACCTCGGAGCCGGCGGGCAGCTGCTGCAGGAGGAAGTCGCCGGCCTTGCCGCCCGCGGCCTCGTTGTCGGTGCCGATGTAGGTGGTGACGTCGAGGTTCGCGGCCTCGACCGCGTCGGGGTCGAGCGGGCTGTCGATGTTGACGATCGTCTTGCCGGTGGCGGAGGCGAGGGCCTGCACCAGGTTCGTGCCGCTGATCGGGTTGACGATCAGGCAGCCGAAGTCCTGGCCGGCGACCGTGGTGAGCTTGTCCGCCTGTCCGGTGGTGTCGCCGATGTCGGCGGCGGCCTGCACCGAGACGTCCACGGAGTCGTCCTTCGCGGTGTCCTCGATGCCGTTCTCCATCGCCTGGAAGAAGGGGTTGTCGAGGCCCTTGATGACCGCGGCGACCTTGGTCGATCCGGAGCCGCCGGCGGCCGTGTCGCCACCCGAGGCGCAGCCGGTGAGGAGGAGTGCGAGGGCGCCGACCGGTGCGAGAACCGGGAGGAGGCGGCGTGCTGTGCGGTTCATCGTCATCCTTGAGGATCAGTGGCACCACTGCGTGCCGGTGTGTGAAAACTACCGGCGCTTTCGCGTTACCGCAACACGAAAGTCGGGGAACTTCAGGTTTCCCGTCGGCAGGCATGTACGCTGACCGTGACAAGAGGGGGAGCGATGACGGGGTACTCCACCGGCGAGGCCGGTTCGCACGTGGCCGACGTCCTCGCGCTGTTCCGCGAGCAGGGCGAGGTCTCGCGCAACGCGGTGATGGAGCAGACGGGGCTCTCCCGCTCCACCGTCAACCAGCGCCTCGCGACCCTCGTGGATCTCGGCCTGATCGCCCCCACCACCGGCGGCGAGTCGACCGGCGGGCGCCCCTCGAGCATGTTCGCGATGAACCTCGTCGGCACGGTGTTCCTCACCGCCGACATCGGGGCGAGCGGGTTCGTCGCCGCCGCCTGCGACCTGCGCGGCACCCCCCTCCGGCACGAGAGCGGCGTCGTCGACGTCTGGGAGGGACCGGACGCCGTGCTCTCGCTGGTGATCGCCGCGTTCGAGCGGCTGCAGCAGGGCGACGCGGTCGCCGGCATCGGCGTCGGAGTCCCGGGGCCGGTCGAGTTCGCCGCCGGGCGCGTGCGCAACCCGCCGATCATGACCGGCTGGGACGACTTCGACATCGCCGGCTACTTCGCCGAGCCGCACGAGGGCGTGCAGGTCGTCATCGAGAACGACGCGAACGCCCGCGCCCTCGCCGAGTCGCGCCACCACGGCTCCGACAACCTGATCAGCCTGAAGCTCGGCACCGGCATCGGCTCGGGCCTCGTCTTCAACGGAGCGACGATCCGCGGAGCCGTCGGCGCGGCCGGCGACATCGGCCACACCCGCGCGGTCACGGGCACGGTCGACGCGGATCCGCTGCCCTGCCGCTGCGGCAACGCCGGCTGCGTGGAGGCGTACGCGAGCGGCTGGGCCCTCGTCCGCGACCTCTCGGCCGACGACCCCTCGATCAAGCACGTCGCCGACGTCACGGCCCGCGTGCTCCGCGGCGACATGCGCGCCACCCAGGCGGTGCGCCAGGCCGGCCGCGTCCTCGGCGAGGCGGTCGCCGACCTCGTCAACATCCTCAACCCGCGGACCATCGTGATCTCGGGCCAGCTCGGCGACTGCGGGGAGGTGCTGATGTCGGGCCTGCGCGAGCGCGTCTACCTGCGCACCCACCCGCTCGCCACGCGGCACCTGACCATCCACACATCGGACCTGGGCGAGCTGGCCGGCGTGATCGGCCTCGCCCTGACGACAGCCGACCAGGTCTTCAGCCGCGAGCGCTTCGACCGCGAGGCGAGCGCCGAGAGCCCCCGCGCGGCGGCCGCCGCGAGCTGAGCGGGAGCGCCCGGCAGCGGCGGGACCGGCGTGAGCGACCCCCTCCGCCCCGCGCACTGTTACGCCCGGCGACGAAGGATTACGCCGGGCGACGCGGGCCGGGACGGGCGGGCCCGCGGTGCTCCATCATCGTGTCCGGGACGACGCGGAGAGGCCGCGGCCGCCCGACCCGTCCGAAGGAACGCGATGATCCGGCTCGAGCAGCTCAGCAAGTCGTACGGTCCGGCGACCGTGCTCGACCGCCTCGACTTCTCGGTCGCGACCGGCGAGATCTTCGCCGTCGTCGGCCCGAGCGGTGCGGGCAAGAGCACGCTCGCCGCCTGCGTGAACCTCCTGGAACGGCCCACCTCGGGCACGGTCGTCGTCAACGGGGAGGCGCTCTCGCAGCTCTCGGAGGAGCGGCTGCGCGTCGCCCGCCGCCGCATCGGCACCGTCTTCCAGTCCGACGGACTCTTCAGCCGCCGCACGGCCGAGCAGAACGTGGCCCTTCCGCTGGAGTACCTCGGCGTCACCGCCGCCGAGACGAAGCGCCGCGTCGCGGAGCTGCTCGAGCGCGTCGGCCTCTCGGACCGCGCGCGCTACTACCCGCACCAGCTCTCCGGCGGTCAGCGCCAGCGCGTCGGCATCGCCCGCGCGCTCGCCCTCCGCCCCTCGGTGCTGCTCTCGGACGAGGCCACCTCGGGCCTCGACCCCGCCTCGACCACCGCGATCACCACGCTCCTGAAGGAGCTGCGCGACGACCTGGGCCTCTCGATCCTCTTCATCACCCACGAGATGGAGACGGTGCGCCAGGTGGCCGACTCCGTCGCCCGCCTCGACCACGGCCGCATCGTGGAGTCGGGACGTCTCGTCGACCTGCTGCGCGACCCCGCGTCCCCGCTCGGCCTCGCCCTCAACCCGGTGCGCCCCGCCGTCGCGCCCGGCCCGGGCCTGGGCGAATGGGTGGTGGGCTACTCCCGCTCCGGAGTGCCGACCGACTGGGTCACCCGGCTCGCGGAGGCGGTCGGCCCCGTCTCGCTGCTCGGCGCGGCGATCGAGACGGTGGACGGGCAGGCGGTCGGCCACGCGACGATCGGGCTCGGCCCGGTCGACGAGGCGCGGCTCACCCGTGCGGCGGCCGAGCTCGGCCTGTCGGTCCGGCCCGCCGGCGTGCGCGTCCTCGCCGAGGAGGTGGCGGCGTGATCCTCCACCTCGACAACAAGGTCCCGCTCGAGCAGATCCCCGCGCTGGTGCTGCCGGCGCTCGGCGAGACGCTGATCATGGTCGGCATCGTCATGGCGATCGTGGTGCTGGTCGGCGTGCCGCTGGGCGCTCTCGTGCACAACCTCGCTCCGGGCGGGCTGGCCGAGAACCGGGCCGCCCACCAGGTGCTCAGCGCCGTCATCAGCGTCGGCCGCTCGCTGCCGTTCCTCATCCTGATGGCGTCGATCATGCCGTTCACGCGCCTGATCACCGGCACCAACATCGGGATCGCGGCCGCCGTCGTGCCGATGTCGATCGCGGGGATCGCCTTCTTCACCCGGATCGTCGAGAACGCGCTGCGCAGCGTGCCGCTCTCGCTCACCCGCGTCGCCCGCGCCTCCGGAGCGTCGCGGCTGCAGGTGGTGCGGACCGCCCAGCTGAGCGAGGCGGTGCCGCAGATCATCGGCGGCCTGACGATCAACACGATCGCGATGATCGAGTACTCGGCGATCGCCGGCACGATCGGCGCCGGCGGCATCGGCTACGTCGCGGTGACCTACGGCTACCAGCGCTTCGACACCACCGTCATGCTCGCCACCATCGTGATCCTGGTCGCCACCGTCGCGACCGTGCAGCTCACCGGCGACGCCCTCGTCCGCGCGACCACGCCCGGCGCCTCCCGCTCGCGGCGAGCGCCCCGGGTCGCGGCCGCCGTCTAGAACCACTCCTCCTCCTGCGCCCTCGGGCGTCCCTCGCGCGCGCCCGCGCGCTCCCTCTTCGAAAGGCATCGCCATGTCCACTCCCGACGACCTCGGATTCGATCTCAAGAAGAAGCGCCGCTGGCCCTGGATCGCCGGAGCGGCCGTCGTCGTCGTCGGCGTCGCCTCCGCGATCGCCGTCCCGCTCCTCTCCCCCGCCGTCTCGGCCAACGAGCAGGAGGGCGCGACGCTCTACGTCGCGACCGCCGAGGGCAACGCCTCCGAGCAGGCCCTGGTCGACTTCGTCGCGAAGGAGGTGGCGCCGCGCTACGGCATCACCGTCGCCTTCAAGGGGCTCTCGGACAGCAACACCATCAACCGCGCGGTGAGCGAGGGCGAGGTCGCGGCCACGGTCTACCAGCACAAGCTCTGGCTGGGACAGGTGCTCGAGGCCAACCCCGACTTCGAGGAGGAGGCGGCCACCCCCGTCTTCCGCTGGGGCTTCGGGCTCTGGAGCGACAAGTACTCCGACGTCTCCCAGATCCCCGACGGCGGCACGGTCTCGCTCTACTCCGACCCCGCCAACGAGGCGCAGGGCCTCTGGCTGCTGCAGAACGCCGGCCTGATCACGCTGAAGCCGGGCACGGAGCCGGGCACCGCGACCCAGGACGACATCGCCGAGAACCCGAAGAACCTGCAGTTCACGCTGCTCGACTTCGCCGCCCAGTCGCGCGCGCTGCCGGACCTCGACGCGGCCGTCGGCTACACCGAGTACTACCTCGCCGCCGGCATCCCGATCGAGCAGCAGATCTTCGCCCCGCAGGCCCCCGACGACTTCGCCGGGCAGCTCACCATCGGCTCGAAGTACCGCGACACCGAGAACGTGAAGAAGCTCGTCCAGGCCTTCCAGGACCCGGCCGTGCAGGAGTTCCTCGCCACGGACGAGACGGTGAAGGGGATCCTGCTGCCGATCGACGGCTGAGCAGGGCCGGAGCGACGGGGTCGCCTGAGGAGTCGCGCGCGGCTTCTCGGGCGACTCGGCGTCTGCGGACGTAGCGTGGGCTCATGAACACGTTCACTCTCCACAACGGTGTCGAGATCCCCGCCCTCGGACTCGGCGTCTTCCAGTCTCCGCCCGACGAGACCCGCGCCGCCGTCGCCGCCGCGCTCGACGCGGGGTACCGGCACATCGACACGGCGGCGGCCTACGGCAACGAGCGCGAGGTGGGCGAGGCGATCGCCGGCCGCGACGACGTCTTCCTCGAGACGAAGGTGTGGATCAGCGACTACGGCTACGACGAGACGCTGCACGCCTTCGACAAGAGCGCGGGCAAGCTCGGCGTCGAGCGGATCGACCTGCTGATCCTGCACCAGGCCCTGCCCGAGGCCTTCGACCGCACCCTCGACGCCTATCGGGCGCTCGAGCGGCTGCTCGCCGACGGGAGGGTGCGGGCGATCGGCGTGAGCAACTTCATGGTCGAGCACCTCACCCGCCTGCTCGCCGAGACCGACGTCGTCCCCGCGGTGAACCAGCTCGAGGTGCACCCGTACTTCCAGCAGCGGCGGGTCGAGCGCTTCGGCTGCGAGAACGACATCCTCACCCAGGCCTGGTCACCGATCGGCGGCATCACCGCCTACCGCGACTCCCCGCGCCGCAGCTTCGACGACCCGGTGCTCCTCGAGCTCGGCGCCAAGTACGGGAAGACGGCCGCGCAGGTGATGCTCCGCTGGCACCTGCAGGAGGGCCGCCAGGTCATCCCGAAGTCGACCCGCCCCGAGCGCATCGCCGAGAACATCGACGTGTTCGACTTCGCGCTCTCCGGCTCGGAGCTCGCAAGGATCGACGCCCTCGAGGCCGGCGTGCGCGGCGGACCGGAGCCCGAGGCCGTGACGCTGGAGGCGTACGGCCGCGACATCCCCGAGGCGTGAGGAAGGCGCCCGCGACGGGAACACCGGAGCCGTCGCGGGCGTTGCCCTCACCATGAGCGTTCCCCTCTCCATCCTCGACCTCGCCCCCATCGCCCCCGGTGAGACCGCTCGCGACAGCTTCGCCGCCTCCGTCGCCCTGGCCCAGGAGGCCGAGCGGAACGGCTACCGCCGCGTCTGGTACGCCGAGCACCACAACATGGCGAGCATCGCCTCCAGCGCGACCTCGGTGCTCATCGCGCACGTCGCCTCGCAGACCTCCACGATCCGCCTCGGCTCCGGCGGCGTCATGCTGCCGAACCACTCCCCGCTCACCATCGCCGAGCAGTTCGGCACCCTCGAGACGCTGCACCCGGGACGGATCGACCTCGGACTCGGCCGCGCCCCCGGCAGCGACCAGGCGACCTTCCGCGCGCTCCGCCGCGACCCCGACTCCTCCGAGCGCTTCCCGCAGGACGTGCTGGAGCTGCAGGCCTTTCTCGCCGGCGAGTCCCGCATCCCCGGAGTGAGCGCGACGCCCGGTGCCGGCACCCGCGTCCCCCTCTACATCCTCGGCTCCTCGCTCTTCGGCGCGCAGCTGGCCGCCGCGCTGGGCCTGCCGTACGCGTTCGCCTCGCACTTCGCTCCGGACGCGCTCCACCAGGCCGTCGCGGAGTACCGGCGCGGCTTCCGCCCCTCCGAGCCGCTCGACGCCCCCTACGTGATCGCCGGGATGAACGCCATCGCCGCCGACACCGAGGAGGACGCGCAGGAGCAGTTCGCGCAGATGAAGCGCGCCCGCCTGATGATGCTGCTGCGCCAGAGCGGGCAGATCCCCGTCGGCCAGACCTTCGACGACGAGGAGCTCGACGCCCTGCTCAGCGCGCCGATCGGCGCCCACGTCGCGAGCATGACCACCTACACCGGTGTCGGCACCGGCGACCAGGTGGCCGACTACGCCGCCGACTTCGCCCGCTCCGCCGACGCCGACGAGGTCATCGTCGCTCACGCGTCGCTGCAGACGGAGGCGCGCCTGCGCTCGGTCGCGCTCCTCGCGCAGTCGAACGCGCGCGTCGCCGCCTGACGGGCGGCCGAGTCCGTCGACGCCGCCGCACGGGCCCCGTGCGCGACCGGGGCCGCGCATCGGCGGGCGTGCGGCGCGCATCGGCGGACTCCTGTGAAAGTGAGCCTCTAACGGGGGCCACCTCACAGGGAGTAACCCCGGGAGGAGCGCGTCCGCGGTGCCAGGCTGAGCCCTGTGTCGACGATGACGGGCAAGCGGCGTGAGCCCGGGGACGGCCCTGCGCGGTCAGCGGCCCTGCTGCTGCGGGTCTGCGCGGGCGACCGGACCGCCTTCCGGCAGCTCTACTCGCTCACCGCGGGCCGGGTCTTCTCCGTCGCGGACGCCGTGCTCGACGACCGCGCCGCAGCCGAGGAGGTCGCGCAGGAGGTCTACCTCGAGCTCTGGCGCACCGCGCGCTCGCTCGACCCGGGCCGTCCCGTGCTCGCCTTCCTGGCCCAGGTCGCGCACCGCCGTGCCGTGGACCGCGCCCGGGCGGACCGGTCGGCGCGGCGCCGGGAGCTGCAGTACACGGTCCTCGACCGGCCCCGCGATCACGAGTGGGAGCGCTCGGACGTCCGGCTGGCCCTGGCGCCCGCGGCCGGCGCGATCCGGCAGCTCGCCGCCATCCACCACGACGTCCTCTACCTCGCCTACGTCCGCGGGTACAGCCACTCCGAGATCGCGGAGGAGCTGTCGATCCCGCTCGGCACCGTCAAGACCCGGCTGCGCGACACCCTCATCCGCCTGCACACGCACCTGCAGTCCGCCGGCCCGGCGGATCCGGACGGCGGACCGGGACGGCGCATCCGGCACTGACCGGTGGCGCGAACGCCTCTGCGCCACCGGGGTCGCACGCTTCAGGACCGTGTCCGGCCCGCTCAGCCCGCCTGCGTCGCGCCCGAGACCGCGAGCCCGACGATCACCGTCAGTACCGTCGTCCACAGTGCGATCGCGACGCCCTGCCAGAGCAGGATCCGCCCGCGGCCGACTCCGGCGCCCGCCAGCATCACCGCGGTGAAGTGCGTCGGGAGCAGCAGCGGCCCCAGCAGGCTCACGCCCGGGACGCCGTAGCGGGTGAAGGCCCGCTGGAACTTCTCGCGCCGCGGAGTCGTCCGCTTCGCCTCCGAGCGGCCCGTGATCGCCGAGCGGACGCCGGTGCCCAGCAGCACGAGCAGCGCCACGCAGACGAAGTTGCCGATCGCCCCGGCGAGCCCGGCGACGACCGGGTGGATGCCGCCGATGATCCCGATGCTCGCCGCTCCCTCGCCCTCGATGAAGGGGACGGCCCCGGCCGCGGCGACGACGAGGGGCTGCACGAGCTCGGGAACGCGGCCGATCAGGTCCTGGAATCCGAGGATCGCGTCGCTGATGATCGTCATGGTCGTGCCTTCCGGTACGTGGCCCCGGCTCTCGGGACTCCTCCATCCGACCGTGTCCGCGCCCGCTGCGGCAGTGCCGCCGGGTCACCGCGTCCCGGGAGGATCGACGGCCCGAGGGGTGACAAGTGTCATGGTCGTAGCCTGGGCCGCATGGTGAACTCGACCGAGGCGGATCCGCCCGTGCGCGCGGGCCGCGGCGTCGCCGTGACCTGGTGGTACACGCTCGCGTCGGCCGCCTCCTTCGTGGTGGTCGTCCTGGCCGTCTGGTCCGTGGCGGTGCTGAGCGCCGAGGCCGAGGAGTGGCGGAAGGGCGCCTACTTCCTGGGTGCGGCCGCCTGGGTCGCGGTGTTCTCGCCGACCGCGCTCGCGTACCGGCGCGCCGACCGCGAGGGCCCGGTGCGTCTCCGGGCTGCGCCGACCCTGGTCTTCTGCCTCGGAGTGGCGGCCGCCGCGCTCACCGGCACGGCCGCCGGGAGCCTCGCGCTCGGGCTCTCGCTCGCCGCGACCCTGGTCGCCGTGCTGCCCTGGCAGAGCGGCGTGCGGCTCCGGGTGATGGTGCTCTGCACGATCGTCCTCGCGGTCGCGGCGGTGCTCGAGCAGACGCGCGCGGCGCCGGACGCGTCGGCCGCGCTCTCGACCCTCCTGCTGTTCGCGACGCTGCTGCCCCTGACGGTCGTCAGCGCGCTGTGGTGGTGGGACATCGTCCGCGAGCTCGACCGGGCGCGCGCCGCCGAGGGCCGTCTCGCCGCCGCGCAGGAGCGCCTGCTGCTCGCCGGCGACGTGCACGACCTCCAGGGCCACCACCTCCAGGTGATCGCGCTGCAGCTCGAGCTCGCCGAGCGCCTCCTCGGCAGCGACCCGGAGGCCGCTCTCGAGCAGCTGCGCGCCGCACAGCGCTCGGTCGACGGCGCCCGCACCGGCACCCGCGAGCTCGCCACGCGCTTCCGCAGCGTCCCGCTCGTCGACGAGCTGGCCAACGCCGCCGACCTGCTCCGCTCGGCCGGGCTCCGCGTCGAGCTCGAGGTCGACCCGGCGGCGTCCCACGCGCCGGCGGAGACGCTCGGGCCGGTGGTCCGCGAGACGACGACGAACATCCTCAAGCACGGCGGCGGCTCCAGCGCGCGGCTGCGGCTCGCGCGGGAGCAGGACGAGTGGCGGTTCGAGGCGGTGAACGACCTGGCACCGGACGCGGAGGAGGCGGACGGGACCGGCTCGGGCGTCCTCGGCATGGCGGAGCGGGTCGAGCGCGCGGGCGGGACGCTGCGCGCCGGGGCGGTCCGCCGCTCCTTCGAGCTGGACGCGCGCCTGCCGGTGGGGAGCGACTCGTGATCCGGGTGCTGATCGCCGACGACGAGGACATGATCCGCACGGCGCTGGCCGCGCTCCTCCGCCTCGAGGAGGACCTCGAGATCGTGGGCGAGTGCCGCGACGGCGAGCAGGCGGTCGCGGAGGCGCTGCGCCTGCAGCCCGACGTGTGCCTGTTCGACGTCGAGATGCCCGGGCTCGACGGGATCGAGGCGGCGGAGCGGCTGCGCCGGGTCTCGGCGACGCGGGTCGTGGTCGTCACCCGGCACGCGCGGCCGGGGGTCCTGCGGCGAGCGCTCGGAGCGGGCGTCAGCGGCTTCCTGCCGAAGTCGCGCCGGGTCGAGGACGTCGCCGAGGTGATCCGCCAGGTCGCGAGCGGACGCCGCTACGTCGATCCGGAGATCGCCGCCGACGCCCTGGCGAGCACGCGCAGCCCGCTGACCGACCGCGAGCTCGACGTGCTCAGCGCCGGCTCCCGCGGCGAGACGATCGGCGAGATCGGCGCGGCGCTGCACCTCTCCTCCGGCACCGTCCGCAACCACGTCTCGTCGATCCTGCGCAAGCTCGACGTCGACACCCGCCAGCGCGCGGTGATCGAGGCCCGCGAGCGCGGCTGGATCTGAGCGGAGGCGCCGCAACGGCAGCCACTACGCAGGAGTCGTCGCACTCGAGCGCGAGTGCGACGACTTCTGCGTTCTCGCGAGCGGTGCCCGTCAGGCCGTCGGCGTCCAGATCCGCATCGTCGACGGCCCGCGGTTCGCCCAGCGGTGGTACGGCCGGAACTCCGCCTCGAAGCGGCGCCCCTCCTCCACCGGCACGGAACCGTAGGGCCAGCCGGGAGCCGCCTCCCGCGCCACGAGGGACACGCGCGCTCCCTCCGCCGTCACGACGGGCGGCACCGACGCGTCGACCGCGATGTGCTCGGTGTCCAGGCCCTCGGGCAGGTCGAGCGACTCGATCGCCAGCACGAACGGCCCGCGCTCGAGGGCGACCTGGCCGCGCACCGCGTCGATCCGGGGGTGCGGGGCGACGAAGCGGGCCGACATCGGCAGCGAGAGACGCACGGTGTCGCCGGCGGAGAACGCCCGGCGGACGGTGACGGTCGGCGTCGAGACCGGCTCGCCGTCGAGCAGCGCCGAGCCCCGCGCGAACGGCGGCACCCGCAGCGTCAACGCGAACTCCGCGTCCTCGAGGATCCGCACGACGATCTCGCCGTCGGCCGGGTACTCCGTCTCGACGCGCAGCGCGACGCCTCCGGTGCGCACCTCGTACGCGCCGTACTGGTGGAGCTGCACCCCGTCGTCGGTGGCGGTCGCGAAGCCGAGCTCGACGCTCGCGAGGGTGCGGGCGGTGTTGGTCGGGCAGCACGAGACCCAGAACCACGGCGCGCGGAGGCTGGACTGCGCGCGGTCGGTCTCGCGCGACTCGTCCGGCGCCACTCCGTCGACGCGCTGCTGCAGCGTGTTCGTGTAGAAGAAGGCGCGGCCGTCGTCGCGGGTGGCGGGGAGCACCGCGTTCAGCAGCGTCCGCTCCATCAGGTCCGCGTAGCGGTGCTCGTTCGAGCCGAGCAGGAGCCGCCAGCTGAGCATCGTGGAGCCGATCGCCGCGCAGGTCTCGGCATAGGCGCGGTCCGGCGGCAGCTCGTAGTCGGCGCCGAACGCCTCGTCCTGGTGGTGCGAGCCCATCCCGCCCGTGACGTAGGTGCGCCGCTCGACGGTCGCCTCCCACTGGCGGCGGACCGCCTCCTCCAGCTCGGCGTCGCCGGTCTCGACCGCGACATCGAGAGCCCCGGAGGCGAGGTAGAGGGCCCGCACCGCGTGGCCGCGCAGCACCTCCGCGTCGCGCACGGGCACGTCGTCCTGGAAGTACTCGGCGCCGAACGCGATCGGCTTCAGCGTCCCCGTCCCGCGCCGCTCCACGAAGAGGCGGGCCAGCTCGAGGTAGCGCTCCTCCCCCGTCGCCCGCGCCAGCTCGGCGAGCGCCGGCTCGATCTCGGGGTGGCCGCACACGGCGACCCTCCCCTCGGGCCCGAACTCGCGGTGCACGTGGTCGGCCAGCCGTCGGGCGACCTGCGGCAGGAGGTCGTCGTGCCCGGTGCGGAGCCGCGCTACTCCGGCCTGGATCAGGTGCCCGAAGCTGTACAGCTCGTGGCCCCACTCCAGGTCGGAGTAGCGCGCACGCTGGCCGGGCCGGCCGAAGCTCGTGTGCAGGTAGCCGTCCGGGTGCTGGGCGGAGGCGACCCGCGAGACGAGGTCGTCGTACCGCTCCTGCAGCCCGGCGTCGTCGCTCCGGCCGAGCTCCCAGGCCATGGCCTCGAGGAGCTTGTAGACCTCGGAGTCCACGAACTCGATGCCCGCGTGCGCGTCGCCGCTCTCGGCTGACGAGATCGAGCCGTCGGCAGCGCGGTCGAAGTTGCCGGCCCAGCCGACGCGCTCGATCCATGAGCGGCAGTGCTCGATGACGGCGGAGGAGTTGAGGTCCTGGTAGTGCTTCCAGAAGCCGCCGGTGAGGCGGATCTCGTCCTGGCGCAGCGGCCGGAGCACGCTCCGCGAGGGGGCGACCGGGCCGCCGAGGGCGGTGGCGGTGGGGGCGGTGAGGGTCACGGTGTCTCCTTGGAGGGACGGGTCAGTCCTTGACGGCGCCGGCGGTGACTCCCGCCGAGACGTACCGCTGGGCGACGACGAGGAGGACGGCGGCCGGGAGCGAGGCGACCACGGCGGTCGCCATGATCGAGTTCCACTCCTGGTTGTTGTTGCCGATGTACTTGTAGATGCCGAGGGTGATCGGCTGGAGCTTCCCGCCGCTGTCGAGCGTCGAGGCGAAGATGAAGTCCGACCAGGCCCAGAGGAACGCGAACAGCGAGACGGTGACGACGGAGTTGCGGCTGATCGGCATGATCACCGAGGTGAAGGTGCGCCAGGCGCTCGCTCCGTCCATCCGCGCCGCCTGGGTGAGCTCGTCGGGGATCCCCGACATGAAGGCCGTGAAGATCAGCACGCCGAACGGCACCGCGATGGTGGAGTCGGCCACGATCAGGCCCGGGATCGAGTTGAGCAGCCCCAGGTTGAGGTAGATGGCGTAGAAGCCCATCGCCATGATGATCGCCGGGATCATCTGCGCGATCAGCAGCACGAACGAGAGGGCCTGACCGCCGCGGGGCCGCAGCTTCGCCAGCGAGTAGGCGGCGGGAGCGGCGATCGCCACGGTCAGCAGCACCGTGCCCAGGCCGACGACGAGGCTGGTGCCCAGGTAGGGCAGCTGCTCGCTCAGCACCGCCTGGTAGCCGGTGAACGTGGGCGAGAACGGGAACCAGTCCGGCGGATCCTTCCGCATCGAGCCGGTCGGAGTGAGGGAGACGTTGATCATCCAGTAGACGGGGAACAGCATGACCGCCGTGAGGGCGATCCCGACCACCGTCAGGTACCAGGGGCGGCGCGCGGTCACGAGTCGGCCTGCTTCCGCTGGACGCGGATGTACACGAGGCCGAAGACGAGGGCCAGGATGATCAGCAGGTTGCCGACGGCCGCGGCCGGTCCGAAGTCGGGCAGCATCGAGCCGAAGCCGAGCTGGTACGTCCAGGTGGCGAGCGTGGTCGAGGAGTCGGCGGGGCCGCCCTTCGTCATGATCCAGATGATGTCGAACACCTTCAGCGTGTAGACGAGGCCGAGCAGGATCGTGATCGCCGACACCGGCCGCAGCAGCGGCAGCGTGATCCGCCAGAACTGCTGGGCGCCGGTCGCGCCGTCGAGCGAGGCCGCTTCGTAGAGGTCCTGCGAGATGTTCTGCAGGCCGGAGTAGAGGATCACCAGGTTGAACGGGATGCCGATCCAGATGTTCGCGATCAGGACCGCGATCAGCGAGGTGGTCGGCGAGGTGAGCCAGTTGATCTGGCCGATCCCGAACGACTCCAGGAACGCGTTCACGATGCCGGAGTCGCTGTTGAGCATCCACGACCAGGTCGAGGCCGAGACGATCAGCGGCAGGAGCCACGGCACCAGGAACAGCGCCCGGAGCGTGCTCGCCAGGGGGAAGCGGCGGTAGAAGAACACGGCGAGCGCCAGCCCCAGCGTGAACTGGAAGAGGAGCGAGACGCCGGTGAAGACCGCCGTGTGCAGCAGCGCCGGGCCGAAGGTCGCGTCCTGGAACACCTGGACGTAGTTGTCGAACCAGACGAAGGGCGCGTTCCCCTGCACGAACGAGCGGACCGTGTAGTCCTTCAGGCTCAGCTCGAGGTTGCGGTAGAGCGGGAACGCGTAGAAGACGAGCAGGTAGGCGACGAGCGGGGCGAGGAACGCCCACGCGACCAGGCGGCCGCCTTCGGGTCGCCAGCGGCGCCGACGGCTCTCGGCGGCCGGGGCGGGCGGGGCCGGCGGCTCGGTGCCGCGCCGCAGAAGGCGGGCGGTCTCGGTGGCAGTGGTCATGGTCTCTCCCGTCCCCCCGGCCGGTGCGCGGAGCACCGGCCGGGGGGACCTCGTTCGGGGAGCGGGAGCCCCCGGTCGTCCTACTTCGTGGCGGATTCGGCGGCCGACTGGGCGGCCTTCAGGGCGTCCTCGGGAGACTGCGAGCCGCTGAGCACGGTCTGCACCGCGCCCCACAGCTGCTCCGAGATCTTCGGGTACTTCGTGCCGAGGTCGTCCGAGGTGCGGCCCTTCGCGGCCTGCACGGCGGTGACCCACGGCTCGAGGTCGGCGTTGCCGGCGACCTGCTCCTGCTGCGCCTCGGCCGTCGGCGCGATGTACGAGAGCGTGTTGTCGGTCGTGACCAGGCTCTCCGTCGAGGTCAGGCACTCGGCGATCTGCTTCGAGGTCTCGTAGCGCGCCGTATCCGACTGCACCGGGAGGGTGAGGAACTCGCCTCCGGTCGGTGCGGGGGCCGCTCCGCCGTCCTTCGACGGGATGGTCAGGACGCCGTAGTCGATGCCCGAGGCCTTCGCGTTGGCCAGCTGCCAGGTGCCGTTCTCGCCGAACGCGTACTCGCCGGTCTCGAACTCCTGCCAGCTCGTGGTCTGCGTGTTGCCGATCACGGAGTTGGGCGCGTAGCCCTTCTCGAGCCAGTCGCTCCAGAGCGAGACGGCGTCGACCGCGGCGGGCGAGTCGAGGTCGGTCAGCTCGGCGCCGGAGCCCCAGAACCACGGCAGGAACTGGAAGGTCCCCTCCTCCGTGCCGATGCCGGAGAACGTGATGCCCTTGCCGCCGGAGGCGGTGACCTTCTCGAGCGCGTCGGTCAGCCCGGCCCAGTCGGTGATGGAGGCGGCGTCCACGCCGGCCTTCTCGAGCACGGCCTTGTTGTAGTACAGCGCGAGCGTGTTGGCGCCGATCGGCACGCCGAAGGTGTCGCTGCCGGTCTGGCCGGCCGCGAGGATGTTCGCGTCGATCCCGTCGGTGGAGAGCCCGGACTCGGCGGTCGTGGTCAGGATGCCCGACTCCGCGAGCGTCGAGACCACGGGGTTGTCGACGAGCAGGAGGTCGGGCGAGTTGCCCTGCTGGCCGGCGAGCAGCGCCTTGTTGGTCAGGTCGGTGGTGTCGTAGCCGGTGCGCTCGACGGTGACGCCGGCCTCGGTCCCGCAGGAGTCGATGAGCTTCGCCCAGTCGGACGACTCGTCGAACTGGGGGTACGGGTCCCAGAACGTGTAGCTGCCTCCCGCGGCGGAGCCGGAGTCTCCCCCGGAGCCGCTCGCGCAGCCGGTCAGTGCGGCGGCGGCCGTCCCCAGCAGGACGGCGGCGGCGAGGCCCCGAGCGTGCTTCCTCGTCTTCACGGATGATCCCTTCGTCGTTGACGGATTCCTCGGCAGTCGTCCCGATCGTCTACGCCGGGCCGAAACTACTTTCTGTCGGGTAAACCTAGGCAGGGGCGGTCAGCGCGTCAAGAGATGCGACCTTTTCGGTCTTTTCGGTTTTTCGCCGGAGTCGTGCGAGGATCGACGCGGCGGCCCGCCGGGCCCGGAACGGAGGCGCGGTGCCACCACGCAAGCCCACCGGCACCATCACGCTCACCGACGTGGCGGCCGCCGCCGGCGTCTCGATCGCCACCGCCTCCAAGGCGCTCAACGGCCGCGACCAGGTGCGCGCCGAGACCCGCCAGCGCGTGCTGGACGCCGCCGAGGCCCTCTCCTTCACCCCGAACCCGTTCGCGCAGGCCCTCAACTCCCGGCGCACGGGCACCATCGGGATGCTCACCAACGATCTCGACAACCGCTTCGTGCTCCCCGTGCTGCTCGGCGCCGAGGACGCGTTCGGCGCAGGATCGACGTCGGTGCTCCTCTGCGACGCCCGCGGCGACTCGATCCGCGAGCAGCACCACATCAAGAACCTGCTCGCCAAGCGCGTCGACGGGATCGTGGTGCTCGGCCGGACGACGAACCCGCGCCCTTCGATCACCCGCACCATCCCGGTGCCGGTCGTCTACGCCTATGCGCCCTCGGAGGATCCGCGCGACTCCTCCTTCACGCCCGACAACGTGCAGGCCGGCGTCCTCGCCGCCCGCCACCTGATCGAGCGCGGACGGACGAGGATCGCCCTCGTCAACGGCGAGCCGAGCTACACCGCCGCGCACGACCGCGCCCGGGGCGTCGAGCAGGCGCTGACGGAGGCGGGGCTGCCGCTGGTCGGCGGCGGCGTCCTCTTCGGGCAGTGGTCCGAGAGCTGGGGGCGTCAGTGCGCCGAGACGCTGCTGCGGGCGCATCCGGACCTCGACGCGATCATCTGCGCGAGCGACCAGATCGCCCGCGGCACGCTCGACTACCTGCGCGAGACCGGCCGGCGGGTGCCGCAGGACGTGGCCGTCGTCGGCTTCGACAACTGGGACCTCCTCGTCGAGGCCGCCCGCCCGCCGCTCTCGAGCATCGACATGATGCTCGACACGCTCGGCCGCGCCGCCGCGGAGGAGCTCTCGAACGCGATCCACGGACGTCCGACCGCGGGCGTGCAGGCCATGCCCGTCCGCTTCGTGCCGCGGGAGTCCTCCGGCTGACGCCCCCGCCCTCCGCGAGAACGCGGAGGACACCGCCTGCTCAGCGGTGTCCCGACGCTCGGAGCGGCGTCTCGACGCACGAGCGGGCCTGCGCGCATCGGCGAGGACACCCGAGAGACGGGCGGAGCGCGATCGAGGGCGCAGACGTGCGCCGGACCCCTCGGGAGTCCGGCGCACGGCCTGGCGGTGATCAGCTTCCGGTGATCAGCCGGGATCAGCTGCCGGTGTGCTCACCGCGGCGTCGGAGGGTGAGGAGCATCAGACCGCCGCCGACCAGGGCGAGCAGGCCCAGCACTCCGGCGGTCGCCGTCGCTGCGGCGTCCACTCCGGTCGAGGCGAGAGCCGGACCGCGGGGACCGTTCGACCCGGACACGGGAACGACCGCGGCGTGGGAGGGCGCCGGTCGCGGCGCTGTGGTCGCGGTCGGAGTCGGCGAGGCCGTGGACGTCGCGGTCGGCGTGGTGGTGGGAGTCGCCGTCGGAGCCACGGTCGGCGTCACCGTCGGCGTGGTCATCGGCGTGACCGTCGGGGCCACGGTGGGCGCGATCGTCGGCGTCACCGTCGGAGTAATGGTGGGGGTCACCGTCGGGGTGACGGTGGGAGTCACGGTCGGCGTGACAGTGGGCGTGACCGTCGGAGCCACGGTGGGCACGACGGTCGGCGTCACGGTCGGCGTCACTGTCGGAGTCACGGTCGGCGTGACGGTGGGGGTCACCGTCGGAGTCACGGTCGGCGTCACGGTCGGCGTGATGGTCGGGGTCACCGTCGGAGTGACCGTGGGCGTCACGGTCGGCGTGACTGTCGGGGTCACGGTCGGCGTCACGGTCGGCGTGACCGTCGGCGTCACGGTCGGCGTGATCGTCGGCGTCACGGTCGGCGTGATGGTCGGAGTCGCCGTCGGCGACGATCCGCCGTCGGAGGGCTCGCAGCCCGGCTCGGTGAAGTCATTGGAGTCGAGCGTGACCGCTCCCGTGCGGGCCAGTGCGCGGCCCTCGACGGAGACGCCCGTCGTCACCGCGATCGAGGCCGAGGCGAGCACGGAGCCCACGAAGTCCGAGTCGGTGCCGAGCGTCGCGGAGCTGCCGATCTGCCAGTAGACGTTGCAGGCCTACGCTCCGTTGATCAGGGCCACCGTGCTCGACGAGGCCGTCGTCAGCGTCGACGCGGCGCGGATCACGAAGACCGCCTCGTTGACGCCCTCGGCGTCGAGCGTGAGCGTCCCCGTCACTCCGACCGGTCCGGCCGCGGTGTAGACCCCGGGCTTCAGCGTCCTGCCGCCGATCTCGGCGTCGATCTGCGCGGTCGTCGCCTGCGAGGCGAGCTGTCCGTAGGCGGTGCCCACGTCGGCCTGGGCCTGAGCCGCCTCCGCGTCTCCGCGGTGGATCACTCCGTCCGTCCGTCCGGGCGGGAACCCGGTGACGGCGGTCAGCGGGCTGACCCCGACGCTCTGGTCCAGGACGCTCGACCCCGTGTTCGTCACGGTCGACGCGGCCAGGACCGAGTAGTCCTCCGCCGTGCCGAGGTCGGGAGCAGTGGCCGCGTGCGCCGAGACGCCGGCGAAGAGCGCGGCGCCGACGACGGCGAGGACGACACCCGTCCCGATCGCCCCTCTTCTGCGGTTCTGCCGATGACGGCGGAGCGAGGTACGAGAGGACACGTGCGGCAATGAGGCCAGCGATCTGCCCACGTCAGCGTGAGCTCAATAACCCGAGGTGGGAGGCTCGAACCGTGGGTCGCGCTCCTCGCCCGCGTCTACGCCGCGACCCTGACGGGGGGCAGGATCCGCCGACGGCGTCCCCCGACCCGGGACATGCCCGCCACCGGAGTCTTCGCGCCGGTGACGGCGGACCCGGCCGGCGGAGCGGATCAGCGGTGACGCCCGCGGCACCCGAACCGGTCGGAGTGCTGTGCGTCCCGGGAGCCCTCAGCCGAGAGCCGCCACCCGCTCGATCACGCCCTCGCCCAGCCGGGCGACGTACCCCTCCGGATCCGGCCCGGCCGGCGCCAGCTGCACGTGGTCGATCCCCAGCGCCGCGTACTCCTCCATCGCGCGGACGAAGCCGTCGGGGTCGCCGATCGGATCGCCGCCCCCGGTGATGGTCTTCGTGATCGTCGCGTAGTCGCGCCCGAGGTCGTCGCAGTGCCGCTTCAGCACGTCGAGCTTGTGCGCCACGTCGTCCGCGCCGGTGCCGAACAGGTTGCAGGCGTCGCCGTACTGCGCGACCAGCCGCAGCGTCTTCCTCTCTCCGCCGCCGCCGATGAGGATGGGCGGGCCGGGCTGCTGGATCGGCGCCGGGTGGTTCAGCGTCTCGGCGAGCCGGTAGTGCGTCCCCTCGAACGGCCCGTCGTCGTCGCTCCACATCTGACGGCAGATCCGCAGCGTCTCCTCCAGCCGCTCGAACCGCTCCTTCAGCGGCGGGTACGGCACGCCGAGCCCGAGGTGCTCGCGCTCGTACCAGGCGGCCCCGATGCCGAGCATCGCGCGCCCGCCGGAGAGCACGTCGAGGGTGGTGACGATCTTCGCGAGCAGTCCCGGATGGCGGTACGTCACGCCGGTGACGAGGAGCCCCAGCCGCATCCGCTCCGTCCGGCCGGCGACGAAGCCGAGCGAGGTGTAGCCCTCGAGCATCGGATCCTCGCTCGTCGCGAAGTGCTCCATCTGGAAGTAGTGGTCCATCAGCGTGAACCACGCGCAGCCGACGTCCTCGGCCGTCCGCGCGGTCGCTCCGAGGATCGGCGCGATCCCCGCGCTCCCGCCTGGAAGGGTGAAGTCCATGAAGTGAATGCCGAGCTGCACGCGCGTCTCCTGTCGTCCCGGGATGTCCAGGAGCCAGTGTGCGCCGAGCCACCGCTCAACACGCCGACGCGTCCGCCTCTGAGCGGCGTCTCATCGGTTCCGCGCCGTCTCGGCCGATCGCACCCGCCGAGGGGCGGCCGCCCTCACTCGCAGACGCGGAAGCGGTTCCGATCGAACCCGACGACGTCGCCGACGGCGAGCTGGCGCCCGCGGCGCAGATCCACTTCGCCGTTGACGGTCACCATCCCCTCGGCGACCGCCTCCTTGGCCTCGCCGCCCGAGAGGATCCCCGCGAACTTGAGGAACTGGCCCAGACGGATCGACCCGCCGCCCAGCGGGACGTCGACGGGCTCGGGGACGGCAGCGGCGCCCTTCACGTCTGTGAACGCGCCCGCGAAATGTCGCCGCAGGCCCCCTGGATCAGCGGGTTTCCCACGTAAGTGTCGCCGCAGTTTCCAGCACAACGTGTCGCTCCGAACATGCCCGCGTGATTCCGCGGATCTGAGGCCTCGATGGGGTCATTCGGTGGCCCCTCGCCGCGCAGGAAGTGCCCGGCGGCCATACGAGGTCGGGTTGGCACAGACTTCGGGTTCAGTCTCCACGAAGCCTTCCTCGGCGTCGCGGTCGGCGTCGGAGCTGCCGCCCTGCGCGGCCTGCTCGAACGGGCTGGCTGCCGGAACAGCCGCAACAAGCGAGGCGTCAGGGCGATGTCGGTGCGGCTGTTTCGCATGCATGCCTGCGGGCGAAGCACTAGAGGGTGTTCTTCGTGGTCGCCAGGTACTCCGGCGTGGCGAGCGCTTGCATGGAGAACCAATGTGTCGCCTCGAGGCTCGCCTCCAGGTGTCGCCAACCGTTCGAGACGAACGAGCTCGTCTGCGCGCCGGTGAACATATAGACGACGGCTCGAGCGGCAGTCGGGATATCGACCTCGGCGCGAAGATTGCCTTCAGCTCGTGCCTGTTCGAGAAACAACGCTATCGCGTCGAGCCAGACTGGATCCGGCAACTTCGCAACGCCGGGGAATTCAGATGAGGCTTGTGCGACGAGACGCAGGCCTGCTTGCGCCGTTGGATCGTGCTGCACTGCTCTCGCGAGGGACCGGGACAGCGTGAGCAGTGAAGCGAGGCCGTCGTCGCCCGACTCCAGAATCGAATCCCGGAGGAGGATGAAGCCCTGGTCCTGGCGGCGGATGATCTCCTCCGCCACCTCGATCTTGCCCCTGCGGAAATGAAAGTAGAAACCACCCTGCGTGACGGATGCTGCTTCTAGGATATCGGCGACGCGAGCGGTCGAGTAGTGCAGGCGCGCAAACACCTTCGCCCCACCGAGAATAATCGCCTCTCGTGTGGCGATCCCGCGTTCCTGTTGTGCCACGCGCACCTCCGACTGATCCCAAAGCCACTCTATCGGCCCATGGTTCAGCGTCTCTGCCGTCTGGTCCCCGTTCGGGAGGGTTCACGCTGAGTAGCCGAACGCCGCGCTGGCGCTCGCACCGTGCTCGGATGTCGAGACCAACCTCACGTCGCGGAGGGTTCGGCCGCCGATGACGACCTCGGCGTTCCTGCGCACGGACGTGCGAGCGGAGAATCGAGCCTGGCCGCCGGACGGAGCGGGCGTCCGAGAGACGGAGGCGCGCCTGAGCCAGAGGTTCGGTACAGCGGAGCGGCTGGTGTCATTGACGGCGTAGATGAGGACTTGCGCCAACTGACCGAACATGACGAGTTCATCGACGGCGTCAAGGCGGGGCGGGGCGGCTGAGTACCCTGCCTGGGATGATGTGACGGAATGGGACGTCTCGAGGTGTCCATCGACGAGGTCCACGCGATCGACGTGGGACGACATCTGGTTCGAGTCGCCTGCTGCCGCATGGGTGAGGCCGGGTGCCGCCTCGGCTGCGCCCGGTCGGGCTCGGCTCGGGGCGCACTCCAAGTCGACGTCCAGTCCGCCGATACAAGCCCGCAATGACTTGGTGCTGACGAGCGGTCCGCCGTGATCGGTCGTGATGCCGATGGGGACAGAGCCCACATCAGTTGTCGCCACACGTCCGGCGACGACTGAGAACCCTGTGACATCGAACGGCCCTTCCCACCAAGCGCCGCGATTCGTGTTCTCACACAAGCTGATGGTCTTCAGCGCCAGGCTGATCGCATCGATAGAACTGAGATGCACCTCGCGGGGATCTCCTGCCGCGTCCAGCGACCAGCGGCGCGGATAGACCGCCTGCTTAACCGCCGAAAGTCGGATCCTGTCACCGTCGACGTGTTCGGCCACCTGGCTGACGGTATGCCTGATGTGTCGATGACCCGAACCGAAGTATCGGCCGGACTCCTTGCCGAGTATCTCCTTTAATGGCCGCCCATCAAAGTGGTGCATCTCGTCCCTTCGGATCTTCTGATCGGTCTGGTGATATGTGCACGCCTGGAAGGTGTCTCGCCGGATTCGATCCCAGGATCTCGAGCGGCGTCATGCACCCGGACCGTGCCTCGGCTGCGAGGGCTGCCGGTACTTCCAGGTAGATCGCAGCCGCAAAGGCTGTTCCAGACCCAGCAGTCAGAACGAACGATGCACGATCGCCGGCGCTGCCTTCCACGGTGACTCGGAGACGAGGCTTGATGATGGTGCTCGCGGTCGACGTGAGCATCCGAGGCCGCGTTCGCCGATGTGATGGAAGCCTGAGAGGGCGAACTCCGTGCAGCGAAGACAGCACTCGCAGGAGCGGGAGTAGCAGGAGGAGCTGGCCGCGAGGCAACCCGAGCTCGGCGAACACCTGGATGTCGGTCGCCGCCGTCGTCCTCCGCAGAGCGAACAGGTCGCCGGTGTGCAGTGTCAGGTGAGAGCTCGTCTCAGAGGTCTCAACTGCTCTTCCAACTCTCAGCCTGACCAGCGTCCCGGACCGGAAGCGCCAGCTTCCTGAAGCGAGAACTGCCTGCGACGAAGCTGTGACGCCTGGTGACTTCGAAGTCCTGCCACTCGCGAGGCTCGTCAGGCTGACCTTCTGCGGCTGGTCTATCGTTCGGAGCGCATGCTCGGCGAGCACTTCGGCCAGATACGTGCCGAACCCCGCGCCGGTTACCACGGCGATGCCGCATTCTCGCCAGTGGGCATCCCGTTTCCACGCGTACTCGTGAGTGCGGCCCTCATTCGACAGGTCAGCGTAGGAGACGCAACCTTCCGCGCTGGCCTCCATGAGCGGCTTCGCGGTGGAGGACTATGGTCCGGCTGCGTTGATCACCCCGCTGACGCCGTCGAGGTGTTGCGTCAGGGAGCTCGCACGCTGCCGGAGGTCGAGCTGCATCCTCGCGACGCCGTACCGGTCAGCCAGCATGTCGAGACTCGCGCCGTCGCGCCCGGCGAGGAGGAACGGCATGCCCCGGCGCCTTGCCTGCATCGCGAGTTCCGCTGCAACCGAGCCCGTGCCGTAGATCAGGCAAGGTGTCACCGGATCGACAGGGATGGTGCTCTCCCGGAGTGCATCGTGCTGGACGCTAGGGGAGGGGCGCTGCTCGCCGGTCGTCGTCGACGCCCGGCGGGGGGACCTGGCGTGCCGCGCGCACGGCGATCGCGCTTCCGAGCAGCACGAAGATCAGAAACGCCGACAGGCCTGCGAGCACGAACGCGTTCGAGTGCGTGGGGTCGACCACGAGGCTGAGCGAGCCCCCCGTGACCGCCAAGAATGCGCCGATCCACACGCAGGGTCGGGCTGCCTGATGGCCCCGCTGCCAGGCTTCATCGGAAGCCATGACCGAGGCTGCTCTGATCCCGACCAGGTTGTTCGGGCCGAGTCGCCCTCGGGCGGCGCATTCGACGGCTGCGACGACGGCAGCAGCAGCGAACACGAGGACGAGCACTCCGAAAACCATGAACCAAACATACATGCACGGTTGTATGTCGTCGTTCGCGCCGTCGGTCGTCGCGCCAATTTTCGCGCCCAGAAACAAAGCACCGTACATGTTTGGTTTGATTCGACGAGTCTGCGAAGTGCAGCTCGCGATGTGGCGCTGGCAACTCGCCTCCGCTCCACTGGTCCACGAGCCCGTCCCTGGCGCTCGAGGCCATCACTCTTGGGGGAACATTGGCTATCAGGATGAAGTCGGCTGTCTCGGTGCTGTGTGCGGCAGCGTTGGTACTCGCGGGGAACCTGCCTGCGGTTGCGGCGCCCTCCGGCGCGAGCCTTGTTGCACAGCACGAGGCGGCGACGACGACGTCGTACACGGACCACGACATCATCAGCTTCCTGGTGCTCGGCTCGGGTCCGGTCTACGAGGACCACAAGGCACTCTCGCCGTATGCGCCGGAAGTGGATAGCGTCACCGTCGAAGCACGAGACGAGATGTACGCCCTGTTCATGGGTGTCGAACCGAACTTCAACGAGCTCGTTACCGTGCCGCTGCAGTCCGGTGATCCTCGTCTCGTCGACGTTGCTCTCGAGAACTTCTCCGAGATCTCCTACGGCGTAGCGGAGGTCATGGGGCTCAACGTGCCCGACAAGGAGGAGTTCGTCTCGGCGCGATCGATCGTCTTCGTCGTCGTCGTGGCTGCTGTCGCCGGAGCGGCCGTGGCGACGGTCGCCGGGGCGGGGAACGTGCGATGGGTCTGGAACACCATCGATTTCTGGGGGACGAGCACTGAGCAGAGCCCGATCTCGCATGAGAAGCGCGCGGCCCAGTTCGCTGCGGCTCTCGGCAAGTAGGTGAGGCTGCCTCCGCGCTCGAGGGAGAGGGGAGTGATCGCGGACAAGGCTGTCTGGTTCTTCGGGGCAGCCTTGGCCGTGCTCGCTGTTTGGATCGGGGCAAGCGTGTACTTCGTGCTCCCGCCCAATGTTCTGTCAAGTGAGTCGGACGTGCACAAGAACCTGCAGCTGGCATTCACAACGGTCTCCCCACAGGGGTGTGGGTTCTTCACGAACGCACCACAGGCGACTGAGATCGCCGCATATGACGCGGAGACGATGGCGTCGTTGATGCTTGCACCTCAAGGGCGGGTGGAGAATCTCTTCGGCCTCAGCAGGGCGCAGCGGGCGCAGGGGCCCGAGCTCGCACAGCTCTCCGAAGCCGTCGGGCAGTGGCACGAGTGTGAAACTGGCCAGACCCGCGAACACTGCCTCGCCGAGGCCAGTTCATTGCAGCCACAGAAGATCACCGTGAACCTCGCTCACCGTACGCTTTGCGGCCCGATCATTCTGACCACAGAGACGTTCACGCCCTTCGAATACCGAGAATTCGATCTCCCCATGCACTCCATCGAGACCTTCACGACCGTGGACGCGGTGTGCTGATGCACGAGCGACCCGGGCCAGCGCTACGGCTCCAGATCGCCTTGCAATCGTTGGAGGTTCGGCAGCGTGCCTTCACGCTCGGCCGCGGCGCTCTGGCGGCCGCCCAGATCTCCATCCTCGTTTTCACGCCGTTCAGCGCACTGATGCAAACGGTCGGAGGAGCCGAACCGGCGCCTTACTGTGCTGGGGCGCGGATCATCTCCGCCTTCTGCATCGGTGGTCCAGAGGTGCCCTCGATCGTGCGGGTCATCGTCATGATTGTTTTGCTGGGCCTCGTGCTCGTCGGGTTCCTGCCGAGGGTGATGGCGTTCGTTCATGCCTGGATCGCCATCTCCATCTCCACCGGAATCTCATTGCCCGATGGCGGCGATTCTGTGGCCGCGATCGTCTCGGTGATCATCATCTTCATCATGGCTGCGGATGATCGGAGATGGGCATGGTCCAAGGAGCGCCGGCCCGTCGGACCAGTCGGTCGAGGTGTTGCACTCGCTGGGATCTATGCCCTGCGACTCCAGGTGACCTTGATCTATCTCAATAGTGCATTTGAGAAGTTCAACGTCGATGACTGGTCCAACGGATCGGCCGAGTACTACATCTCTCGCGGGTACATGTTTGGCGCAAGCGGCCTCATCGCAGATGTGCTGCACTGGGCGACGTCAGTCCCGCTCCTCTTAGCCGTCATCACCTGGGGTGTCATCGTCGCAGAGATCTGCATCGGAATTCTCGTTGTGACCATTGACTTCGGTCGACGGATCGCGTTCATTATGGCGGTCGCATTGCACGTCGGGATCATCCTCAGCATCGGGCTGTGGAGTTTCGGGATCATCATGATCGCAACCGTCGGGATCGCGACGATGAAGCTCGTCCCGCCCTCCGCTTCGCCCGGTTCTGCGAGTGACGAGGACGACTCTCCATCGATCCTCGGAGACGACGATGCCGTTCGGCGATCGGAGGTGTTGTGATGCTGCGATTCCTCCGGTCGGCCAGGCCGCGGCAAAGGCGTGAGGCGCCGAGCACGGGTGGTTGCGTCCGGCGCGCAGTCCGCACGGATCACGCCTACTGGCGCAAGCTCGCCGTTCCGCTCCTCCTGTGCTCGGTGCTGGTCGGATGCAGCCTGAATCTCAGAGAAACTGTTCCGACAGCGGGCACAGACCTGACCGCTAAGGAACTCCGGACCCAAGATCTGATGCTGTGGGCGGTCGAACGGCTGAACGCAGAGGAGGACTTGACCACTGAGGCTGTCGAGTCGAAATCGGACGCGGGTGCGTTCGACTCGGAGTCCACCGCGCATTTGGTCACCATGGTGAATTCGAGCCTTCGGCCCCTGGGCCCATACACGGTGAAGTCCTTCGAACTTCGACCCGAGGGAGCTCTTGCTGTCGTCCGCAATCGGCTTGGCATTCTCCTCGATCTGCAGATCACCGCGAACGCGAACGGAGAGCTCAGAGCGCTCGTCGTGAACGCGGCGGTTGCCACTGCATCACCATCGATTGCATCCTTTGCCGAAGCAGCGGCTCGTCTCGAAGCGCTCGTTCCTGCGTCATCACTGCTCATGCAGGTGACACGCGGGTCGCACACGGAGTCGGTTCACGAGCGGGCGCACGACGTTCTCCGTCCGGTTGGATCGGTGATGAAGCTGTACGTTCTGGCAGCTGTAGTGGAAGCGATCAAAGAAGGGGATCTCTCCTGGGAGGACGTGCTCATGATCGACGATGGGAAGAAGAGTCTCCCAACCGGTCGGCTGCACCTCGAGCCGGACGGAACAGAAATTAGCGTGTTCGAGCTCTCACGTTTGATGATGCAGATCAGCGACAACACAGCAGCCGACGTTCTCATGGACGCTGTCGGAGCCCAGCGGTTGTCGGCCGCGGTGCGCGATCTCGGGCATCACCAACCTGACCTCCTCGAACCGTTCCCGACGACGAGGAAAATGTTCCAGTTGACGCTCGGCGGCGACACGTCGCTCGCGAACGACTGGAACGAGGCATCCAGCGCGGCTCGCCATGGCATTCTTGAGAAGTTGAGCAGTCAGCCGCTGACAGTGGACCCGGCATGGATCGAGCGCGCGCCGTTCTGGCCACGCGACATCGATTGGTTCGCGAACGCTGAAGACGTGGCGAGTGCGCACCGGGCGGTCGTGGAGCTGGGACGCGACGATCCGCGCATGTCGCAGATCCTCCGGTCACCCGAGATCGCGTCTTCTTCGCCGTTTGTAGAACGCGGGTTGGTGACACTCTCGGAGAAGATCGGAAGCTCGCCAGGCGTCGTGGCGGTCACGCTGGTTGCCGTGGGGAGCGACGGTGCCGTCTATTCCGTGGTTGCCCTGGGCGTATCCGAACAACCCGGTGACCCACTGGAGCTCTATCGATCGAAGTTCATCGATGTTGCCAGGAGCGCCCTTGACCTATTGATCGAGTGACGCGACATCTCGGATTCTCGACAACCGGTTCGGATCCGTTCAGAGCACGGCGCGGCTGGCGTTCACCTGCTGTTCCGGTGAGGCGGCGTGTCCGATGATGGCATTCCCGCTGAGGAGCGCCGACAATTTCGATGCAAGGAGAGCGCTTCGGCAATTGGCTCACCGGCAAGTGTGGGGAGTGGCCGAGATCGATCCGACGCCGATTGTATTCGGACGCGATCGGAAGCAGTCTGCCGTCATCGATGCTATTGCACGGCACGCTGAACAGTACGGTTCCAGCCGCAGTTCGGTCTTGCCTCGGTGCCCTTACATGCACCTCGCACTGAGTAGGTCAAATTGGGAAGATCATGACCGGGATTCGCCCCTGTCGGTAGCACACGTCAGACCGCCGGGATGTCGGCGAAGCGCGAGAAGTGGCCGTGGAAGCCCACGGTGACCGTGCGGGTCGGGCCGTTGCGGTGCTTGGCGACGATGAGGTCGGCCTCGCCCGCGCGCGGGTTGTCCTTCTCGTAGGCGCTCTCGCGGTGCAGGAGGATCACCATGTCGGCGTCCTGCTCGATCGAGCCGGACTCGCGGAGGTCCGAGATCGCGGGGAGCTTGTCGGCGCGCTGCTCGGGGCCTCGGTTCAGCTGCGAGAGCGCGATGACCGGCACCTGCAGCTCCTTCGCGAGGAGCTTGAGGGCACGCGAGAACTCCGAGACCTCCTGCTGGCGGCTCTCGACCTTCTTGCCGGAGGTCATCAGCTGCAGGTAGTCGATGACGACCATCTTGAGCCCGACCCGCTGCTTGAGCCGGCGGCACTTCGCCCGGATCTCGACGAGGGTCATGTTGGGCGAGTCGTCGATGTAGAGCGGCGCGTCGTTGATCCGGCCGCGGGTGGAGGCGATGGTCGTCCAGTCGCGCTGGTCGACCGTGCCCTTGCGCATGTGCTGCAGCGGCACGGACGCCTCGGCCGAGAGGAGGCGCATCGCGATCTCGCTGCGCCCCATCTCGAGGGAGAAGAAGATCGTGGCCATGTTGTGCTTGATCGCGGCGGCGCGGGCGAAATCGAGCGCCAGCGTCGACTTTCCGAGCGCGGGGCGCGCGGCGACGATGATCATCTGCCCGGCGTGGAAGCCGTTGGTCAGGTCGTCGAGGTCGGCGAAGCCGGTGGGGACGCCGGTGAAGCTGCCGTCCTTGTGAGCGGCCGCCTCGATCTCGTCGATCGCGACGGTCACCGCGTCGGTCAGCGGGACGTAGTCCTCCGCCGTCTCGGAGCCGGTGACGTTGTAGATCTCGGCCTGCGCCGTGTTGACCAGGTCGAGCACCTCGCCCTCGCCCTGGTAGCCCATCTGCGCGATGCGGGTGCCCGCCTCGACGAGGCGGCGCAGCAGAGCGCGCTCGGCGACGATGGAGGCGTAGTAGCCGGCGTTGGCCGCGGTGGGGACCATCGAGGTGAGCGTGTGCAGGTAGTCGGCGCCGCCGGCCCGCTGCAGCTCGCCCTGCTTCGTGAGCTCGTCGGTGACCGCGATGACGTCGGTCGGCTCGCCGTGCGAGTAGAGGGCGAGGATCGCGTCGAAGACGATCTCGTGCTTGGGGATGTAGAAGTCGGTGCCCTTGACGCTCTCGACGACGTCGGCGACCGCGTCCTTCGAGAGCAGCATGCCGCCCAGCGCCGACTGCTCGGCGAGGAGGTCGTGCGGAGGGGTCCGCTCGTTCCCGCGCGACTCGCCGCGGTCTCCGCGACCGTCCCGTCCGTCCGAGCCGGGTACCGCCAGGTGCGCGATCGTCATGCCTTCGCCTCCTCCTGTCGGGTGCTGCGCGTCCGGTCGCGCGGTGCCGGGATCCGGTCTACCAGCGACCTCCGACAGCGGCGCACGGGCGCCTGCCCGCACCCCTCGCGGGGCGCTGCGCCACCCTACGGACCGCCGCCCGCGGCACGCAAACCGCCCTGTGGAGAGAGCTGTGCAGAACCGCGGGGAAACGCCGGGCCCACTGTGGGCAACATGTGGACAACCCTGTGGGATCAGCGGCTCTCAGTAAGTTTTTTCCGGCTCCTGACCAGGCATTTCCTGCTTTCCACAGGTGTGTGGGGAAAAGAGTCTCAAGACCACAGTGAAGGTTGGTCCCGCTGGAGGGTGTATGTGGATGGAGCTGTGGAGAACGGGAACGACGAAGGGCGGTGCGAGGGGACTCGGAAGTCCCGTCGCACCGCCCTCCGCGGCGTTCTCGCGGCCTTACTTGGCCGCGACCACCTGCAGCTTCACAGTGGCCTGGATGTCGTCACGCAGACGCACCACGGCCTCGTGCTCGCCGACGTGCTTGATCGCGTTCGAGATGACGATCTTGCGCTTGTCGAGCTCGCCGAATCCGGCCGCCGCCACCGCGTTCGCGATGTCGGAGGTCTTCACCGAGCCGAACAGGCGGCCGTCCTTGCCGGCCTTGACCGTCAGCTTCACGCGGTTGGCCTCGAGGACCTGCTTGGTGTGCTGGGCCTCTTCGATGGTCTTGTGCTCACGAGCGGCTCGCGCCGACTTGATCTGCTCGACCTGCTTCTCGCCACCGCGGGTCCACGCGACGCCGAAGCCCTGCGGGATGAGGTAGTTGCGGGCGAACCCGTTCTTCACGTCGACGACGTCGCCGGCCGAGCCGAGTCCGTCGACCTCGTGGGTCAGGATGACCTTGGACATACCGTTACCTACCTTCCGCTGCCGGCGTAGGGCAGGAGCGCCATCTCGCGGGCGTTCTTGACGGCACGGGCGATGAGGCGCTGCTCCTGAACGGAGACGCCGGTGATACGACGGGCGCGGATCTTCCCGCGCTCCGAGATGAACTTGCGGAGGGTCGCGACGTCCTTGTAGTCGATGACACCCACGCGGACCGACTTCGCGGGGGCCGCGTTCTTCGCGCCCTTGCCGCGGATCGGCTTGCGGCGGTCGCCGCTGCTCTTTCCAGCCATAGTGGTTTCCTTAGATTCTGGTTCGCCCCTGCCCCGCCGCGAGCGATCGCGGTGCGGGGGAGGCGTGATTCAGGTGAGGAGAGCGTCCGAGCCGAGGCTCAGAACGGCGTCTCGTCGTTGTAGCTGCCCGGCGTGCTCCACACGTCGCCACCGGCGGGAGCGCTCGGCGCCCACGGCTCCTCGGCCTGACCGCCACGGTTGCCGCCGGCGTTGCCGGAGCCCCCCTGACCGCCGCCGCCGAAGCCGCCCTGGCCGCCGCCGATCTGACCGCCGTTGCCCTGGCCGCCACCGGCCTGGCCGCGTCCGCCTCCACCGGAGGCGCGCGTGACCTGCGCGGTCGCGTAGCGCAGCGAGGGCCCGATCTCGTCGATCTCGAGCTCGATGCTGGTGCGCTTCTCGCCTTCCTTCGTCTCGTAGGAGCGCTGCTTCAGGCGGCCGGTCGCGATGACGCGGCTGCCCTTGGTCAGCGTTCCTGCGACGTTCTCGGCGAACTCGCGCCAGACGGAGGCGCGGAGGAACAGCGCTTCGCCGTCCTTCCAGTCGTTCGCCTGACGGTCGAAGGTGCGCGGCGTGGAGGCGATGGTGAAGTTCGCGACCGCGAGCCCGCCCTGCGTGTAGCGCAGCTCGGGGTCGGCGGTGAGGTTCCCCACCACGGTGATGATCGTCTCGCCGGCCATGAGCGCTACGCCTTGGGAGCGGCCGAGGCCTTGGCAGCCTTGCGGGCGGCCTTCTCGTCGGCGAGCTTCGCGGCGGCCGCGACCTGGGCGATGCCCTCTTCGGCCCGCAGCACCTTGGTGCGCATGACGGCCTCGGACAGCTTCAGCTGACGGTCGAGCTCGTTCGCTGCGGCGGAGGTCGACGTGAAGTCGACGACGGCGTAGATGCCCTCGGACTTCTTGTTGATCTCGTACGCCAGACGACGGCGGCCCCAGACGTCGACCTTGTCGATGGATCCACCATCGGTGCGGATGACGTTGAGGAACTTGTCGAGACTCGGAGCGACGGTGCGCTCATCGATCTCGGGGTCCAGGATGACCATGATCTCGTACTGATGCGTCACTAACCCACCTCCTTCGGACTGAACGGCCACGGTATTTCCGTGACAGGAGGGTATGTAGCATCTGCCCACTCCCGCGGACGCGAGTGCGTCTGGTCGTGGACAACCTGTACAGACTACAACAGGACCGCCGCGACGCGCCGGACGGATCCGCTCGAGGCGCACCACCCCGGGTGCAGGGCGGGGCGGGCACGCGGCCCGGCTCAGCGCCTCAGCGAGACGCCCACCACTCGCGGAGCCGCTGCGTCGCGACCTCCTCGCCGAGCGGCCCCTCCTCGAGCCGCAGCTCCAGCAGGAACCGGTACGCCTGTCCGACCTCGGGGCCCGGGGCGAGGCCGAGGATCTCCATGATCCGCGTGCCGTCGAGGTCGGGGCGCTTGGAGGCGAGCTCCTCCTTCTCGGCGAGCTCCGCGATGCGCGCCTCGAGGTCGTCGTAGGCGTGCGCGAGCCGGTCGGCCTTGCGGCGGTTGCGCGTGGTCACGTCGGCGCGGGTGAGGATGTGCAGCCGCTCGAGCAGGGGCCCGGCGTCGGTCACGTAGCGGCGCACCGCGGAGTCGGTCCACGCGCCGTCCGTGTACCCGAAGAAGCGCAGGTGCAGCTCGATGAGGCGGGCCACGTCCTTCGTCGTCTGGTTGTCGAACTTGAGCGCGCGCAACCGCTTGATCGCGAGCTTGGAGCCGACCAGGTCGTGGTGGTGGAAGCTCACCGCTCCGCCCGGCTCGAGCCGCCGCGTGGCCGGCTTCCCGATGTCGTGCAGGAGGGCGGCGAGCCGCAGCACCACGTCGGGCGCGGCTCCGGGGTGCCGCGACTCCTCCAGCGCGATCGCCTGCTCCAGCACGGTGAGGCTGTGGGTGTAGACGTCCTTGTGGTGGTGGTGCTCGTCCTGCTCCAGGCGCAGCGCGGGCAGCTCCGGGAGGAAGCGACCGGCCAGACCGGTGTCGACGAGCAGCTCCAGGCCGGCACGGGGCGAGGCGGTCGCGAGGAGCTTCCGCAGCTCCTCCTGCACGCGCTCCGCCGAGACGTCGTCGATCCGGCCGGCGAGCTCGGCCATCGCCCACTCGACCTCGTCGGTGGTGCGGAATCCGAGCTGCGAGGTGAAGCGCGCGCCGCGGAGCATCCGGAGCGGATCGTCGCCGAAGGAGAGGTCGGCGGGGGAGGGGGTGCGCAGCCGGCCGGCGAGCAGGTCCTCCACTCCTCCCGAGGGATCGACGAGGACGACCTCCGGGAGCCGCAGCGCCATCGCGTTGACCGTGAAGTCGCGCCGCACCAGGTCGCCCTCGAGCGAGTCGCCGAACTCGACCTCGGGCTTGCGGCTCACCCCGTCGTAGCTGTCGCTGCGGTAGGTCGTGATCTCGACCGTCTCGCCGGCCACGCGAGCGCCGATCGTGCCGAAGGCCCGGCCGATGTCCCAGTGCGCCTCGGCGATCGGAGCGACGATCCGCACGATGTCGTCGGGGCGTGCGGAGGTGCTGAAGTCGAGGTCGTGCACGCCGTGGCCGAGGAAGGCGTCGCGGACCGGGCCGCCGACCAGCGCGAGCTCGTGGCCCTGGGCTGCGAACGCCTCCGCCAGCCGCGCCACCGTGGGCGTCCCCGCGAGCGCGCGGAGGGTCTCGAGAGCGGTCTGGACGCTGTGCATTCGCACGATCCTAGTGGCGGGGGGTGTCCCGGCAGCGGGTGACCGTGCCAGGGGGTTACGCGGGGGAACCGCCTGCACAGCGGACGCACCGCCTGCCCCGAGGAGGGCTGCCCGTAGAATCACCCGCATGGAGGCCGAGTGAGTCCGATGCATCGGCGCGACCCCTCCCTCCGCTCCCGCCGCTCGCGGGCGGCCCTCCTCCTGCTCCGCTCGGCAGGTGCTGCCGCCCTCGCGCTCGGCCTGACCGGCGTGGCCTCCCCCGCCCTCGCGGCCCCGGTCACCGCCGCGACGGCGACCTCGACGCCCGCTCCCGGCACCGTCACCACGACCGCCGGGGCCGGCAGTGACGGCGTCCTGCGGCCCGGCCAGGACCTCGAGCTCTCGATCGCCGTGCGCAACGGCACCACCGAGGCGATCGACAGCGCCGACGTGACGGTCGCCCTCTCTTACGCCACCCTCGACACCCGCGCGGAGCTGCACGACTGGCTCGACGCCGAGGCCGACAACGACACCGACCCGGTCCGTGCGACCGCCCAGCTGCGCCTGCTGCCCTCCAGCACCGCCGAGGCCGGCCTCACCGTGCCGGTCGACCAGATCCCCTTCTCCAACGACCGGACCGCGCTCGGCACCCACGCCGTCCTCGTCACGGTCACCGGTCCGGGTGGTGTCGTCTCGACCGCTCGCACCGCCGTCGAGCTGACCGACGACGCGGTGGCCCCGGAGCGCGAGACCGGCGTCAGCGTCCTCGTCCCGCTCACCGTCCCGGACACGGCCGACGGCCTGCTCTCGGCCGAGGCCCTCGCCGACTACACCGACGGCACGGGGACCCTCACCCGGCAGCTCGACGCGGTCGCGGGGAAGGGCGTCACGATCGGGGTCGACCCGCGCATCCTCGCTTCGATCCGCATTCTCGGCAGCGCCGCTCCGGAGTCCGCCCTCGGCTGGCTCGACCGGCTGCAGTCCGTGCCGAACGAGCGCTTCGCCCTGCCGTACGCCGACGCCGACGTCTCGGCCCAGGCGCAGGCCGGGCTCTCCGCGCTCCTCTCTCCCACCTCCTTCGAGTACGCGATCGACGACACCCGCTTCGCCGCGGTCCCCGGCACCGCCAGCCCGGCGCCCACGGTCGCCGTCGACTCCGACCAGCCGGCCGAGGACCTGCCGGCGCGTCCGAGCACCGAGTCGCTGCTCGCCTCCGACTGGAGCACCTCCCTCGGCAGCGTCGCCTGGCCCGACGAGGGCACCCTCCGCGGGTCGGACCTCGACGTCTACGCGGCCAGCGGCGTGAACCGCACGGTCGTCCCCTCCTCCGGTCTCCTGCTGCCGGAGGAGGTGACCACGACCTCGCGCGCCACCGTCGGCGACTCGGACCTGGTCGTGGCCGACTCGCGCCTCACCGAGGCGTTCGATGCGGCCACCACCGCCACCGACGACACCGAGTGGCGCGCCCGCATGTCCGAGATCGCCACCGATCTCGCCGAGGTGCAGGAGGAGGGGACCGCGCCGGACGTCGTGCTCACCCTCGGCCGCGGCTCGGCGATCGGCGCCGCGCGCCTCTCCGAGACCCTCGACGCGATCGAGTCGCTGCCCTGGGCCCGCGGAGTCGCCCTCTCCACCGCCCTCGCCGTCCCCGCGACCGAGGGCGCGAGCGTCGTCGACTCGCCGGAGTCGGAGTCGCGGCTCGACCGGGTGCGCGACCTGCTCGACGCCGGCTCCGAGGTCGAGGCGTTCTCCTCCGTGCTGCAGGAGCCGGAGCTGCTGTCGGGCAAGAGCCGCAACGACGTGCTGGCGCTGCTCTCGGTCACCTGGCGCGGAGACGGCAGCGGCTGGGGCGACGCCGTCGGCGCGGCCATGACCGAGGCCGAACGGACGCTCTCGCTGGTGTCGATCGACGCGACCGGCAGCATCCTGCAGGTCTCCCGCGACTCGAGCATCCCCGTGTACGTCCGCAACGAGCTCCCCTGGCCGATCGCCGTCCGCATCCAGGCCTCGACCTCGAACGCCGTCCTCGACATCGACGAGGAGGCGATCGAGACCACCGAGATCGACGCCCGCTCGCAGGGCCGCGTCCTCATCCCCGTGAAGGCCCGGGTCGGCAACGGCGAGACGAGCCTCGGCCTGCAGCTGACCTCGGCGCAGGGCGTCCCCATCGGCACCCCCACGGGCATGACGACCAGCGTCCGCGCCGACTGGGAGACCGTCGGCACCCTGGTCATCGGGATCGCGCTCGTCGTCGTCTTCGGAGCCGGCATCCTCCGCAACATCCGCCGTCGCCGTCGAGGCGACACCCCTGAGGACGAGGAGGACCCGAACGCCGTGCTCGAGGTCCAGCCCGATCTCGACGACCAGCGATCGGACCCGCGTGGCTAGCTTCTCCCTCGGACGCGCGAGCGCCGTCCTCGCCTCCGGCACGATGGTCTCGCGGATCCTCGGCTTCATCATGTCGATCGTCATGGCGAACACGATCGGAGCCGCGGTCGCGCCGGGCGCGGACGCCTTCACGACGGCGAACCTGCTCCCCAACACGATCTACTCGATCATCGCGGGCGGCGCTCTGAACGCCGTCCTCGTCCCGCAGATCGTGCGGGCGGGCCTCGACGCCGACGGCGGCCGCGGCTACATCAACCGCCTGCTGACCCTGGCGCTCGGCCTGCTCCTGGTGACCACGATCGCCGCCACGGTCCTCGCTCCCCTGCTCGTGCGCCTCTACGCGCCCGGCTACGGACCGGAGCAGTACCAGCTGGCCGTCGCCTTCGCGTTCTGGTGCCTGCCGCAGGTCTTCTTCTACGGCCTGTTCACGATCCTCGGCGAGGTGCTCAACGCCCGCGGCTCGTTCGGCCCCTTCACCTGGGCGCCCGTGCTGAACAACGTCGTGGTGATCGCCGGGCTCGTCGCCTTCATGGTGCTGTTCGGCGCCGATCCGGAGGGGAACCGTCCGGTCGACTCGTGGTCCCCGGCGATGGTCACCCTCCTCGGCGGGAGCGCGACGCTGGGCATCGTCGTCCAGTCGCTGTTCCTGATGCTCTTCTGGCGGAGGGTCGGCCTCAGCTACCGCCCCGACTTCCGCTTCCGGGGCGTCGGCCTCGGCACGGCCGGGCGGATGTCGCTGTGGTCGTTCGCCACGGTGCTGCTGACCATCGTCGCCGGCATCGTCGAGAGCCAGGTCTCCTCCACCGCGTCCGGCGAGGGGCCCTCGGCCGCGGCGCTGCAGAAGGCGTGGCTGATCTTCATGCTGCCCCACTCGGTCATCGCGATCTCGATCGCCATGGCGTACTTCACCAAGATGAGCGGCCACACCGCGCGGGGGGAGATGAAGGAGTTCCGCTCGGACGTCTCCACTTCGCTCCGCCTGGTGCTGATGATGCTCGTCTTCGCCGCCGCCGCGATCGTCGTGGTCGCGGTGCCGTTCGGCTCCGTCTTCACCGACTCGTTCGCGGACGCGCAGGCCATCGGAGCGATCGCCATGGCCTACGTGATCGCCCTGCCGCTGTTCTCCTCGATCGCCATCATGCAGCGCGCGTTCTACGCCCTGAGCGACGGAGCGCGGCCGTTCCTGTTCACCCTGGTGCAGGTCGTCGTGGCGGTCGCCGGGTACCTGATCGTGCTCCGGCTCCCCGCTGACCGCACCGCTGTCGGCATCGCCGCTGCGACCTCGCTCGGCATCTGCGTGCAGGCCCTCGTGGCGGCCCTCCTCCTGCGCCGCCGGCTCGGCGGCCGCGGAGGCAGGCGGATCCTCGTCAGGCTCGCGCAGTTCGTCCTCGCCGCGGTGCCCTCCGCCGCCGCCGGCTACGGCGTCCTGGTCGCCCTCGGCGGCACGCGCGCGGGCGGTTTCGCCGTCTCGAACTACGTGGAGCCGCTGCTCTCGATGGCCGCGACCGGCACCGTGATGGCGCTCGTCTACTTCGCGGTCCTCTGGTTCCTCCGGGTGCCGGAGCTGCGCGCCGTCCTCGCTCCGGTGCTCCGCCGACTCGGCCGCTGATGCTGCTCCGGTAAAAGCCCGGTCAGAGTGCATTTCCTGGGCTGCTGCATCGAGCGGCGCGTGGCACGACCGGCACTCCCGGGCCCGCGGAATAGTGCCCGCCTAGGATGTGTTGTAGCCCACGGAGCCGCGGAACGATTCGAGCGACCGGCTCCGGGTGCTCGGCTCCCGCCCCACCCGTCACCGCTCGTACAGACCCCGAGGAGTTGCCGTGCGCGACATCGTCATCATCGGATCCGGCCCCGCCGGCTGGACCGCCGCCATCTACGCGGCGCGCGCCGAGCTGCACCCGGTGGTCGTGGCCTCGTCGGTCGAGATCGGCGGCGACCTGATGAACACGACGGACGTCGAGAACTTCCCCGGCTTCCCCGACGGCGTCCTCGGCCCCGAGCTGATGACCTCGATGCAGGCGCAGGCCGAGAAGTTCGGCGCCGAGACCTTCTACGACGACGTCACCTCCCTCGATCTCGAGGGTGAGATCAAGACCGTCCACCTCGGCTCCGGCGAGAGCATCGAGGCGAAGACCGTCGTCGTCGCGACCGGATCCGCCTACCGCAAGCTGGGCCTCCACGATGAGGACCGCCTGTCGGGACACGGTGTCTCGTGGTGTGCCACCTGCGACGGCTTCTTCTTCAAGGGGAAGACCATCGCCGTCGTCGGCGGAGGCGACTCCGCCATGGAGGAGGCGACCTTCCTCACCAAGCACGCCGCGAAGGTCTACGTGATCCACCGCAAAGACTCTCTCCGCGCCTCGAAGGTCATGCAGAAGCGCGCCTTCGACAACGAGAGGATCGAGTTCATCTGGAACGCCGAGGTCACCGGCATCACCGGCGAGAACCACGTGGACGGCGTGAAGCTGCGCGACACGGTCGACGGCACCGAGTCCCACCTCGACCTCGACGGCCTGTTCATCGCGATCGGCAACGACCCGCGCACGCACGTCGTTCACGGCAAGCTCGACCTCACCACCGAGGGCACCATCTCGGTGGTCGGCCGCTCCTCCCAGACCTCCGTTCCCGGCGTCTTCGCCGCCGGCGACGTGATCGACCCGACCTACCGTCAGGCCGTCACCGCCGCGGCATCCGGAACGGTCGCCGCCCTCGACGCGGAGCACTACCTCGCTTCGCTCGCCGATGGCACCGCCCACACCGAAGGCTCACCCCGGGCCGAGCTCATCACCCGCTGACCGTCCGGTCATCGCACATCGGAGCCGGCAGCCCGCCGACTCGTGAAGGAGAGAACACCATGTCCACCGCGAAGAGCGTCACCGACGCATCGTTCCAGTCCGACGTCCTCGACTCCGAGAAGACCGTCCTGGTCGACTTCTGGGCCGAGTGGTGCGGCCCCTGCCGCATGGTCGCACCGATCCTCGACCAGATCTCGGCCGAGCACGGCGACAAGATCGAGATCGTCAAGCTGAACGTCGACGAGAACCCGCAGACCGCCGCGAAGTACCAGATCACGTCGATCCCGGCGATGAAGGTCTACCAGAAGGGCGAGGTCGTGAAGACCGTCATCGGCGCCAAGCCGAAGCCGGCCCTCGAGGCCGACCTGGCCGCGTTCCTCTGAGTTCGCACTCCTGACCGCCCTCTGCGGTCTCCGAGAGCCCCTGTCACGTCGTGACGGGGGCTCTCCTCGTTCCCGAGGCTGTTTCACGTGAAACAGCCCCGCCGGGGCGCAGGCCACGATCCCTGCGGTGGCGACCGACCGCCCCGCCGCAGCACAGGACCGGCCGGTACTGTGGATCCACCCGGCTCCGGCCGGAGAGACCCTGTCCACCGAGCGAAGCGGAACCATCGTGACCAACCGCGGCACCAACCTCGACCCCTGGTACAACTCCTATGCGGAGCGCACGGCCGGTCTGGCCGCCAGCGAGGTCCGAGCCCTGTTCGCCGTCGCGTCACGCCCCGAAGTGGTCTCGCTCGCCGGCGGCATGCCGTTCGTGTCCGCGCTCCCCCAGGACCTGGTGACCGGCGCCATCGACACCGTGATGCGGGAGCAGGGACCCGTCGCGCTGCAGTACGGGTCGGGCCAGGGCGTCCCCGTCCTGCGCGAGCAGATCCTCGACGTCATGGCCCTCGAGGGCATCTCCGCCAGTGCGGACGACATCGTGGTCACCACGGGCTCTCAGCACGCCCTGGAGCTCGTCTCGAAGCTGTTCCTGGACCCGGGGGACGTCGTCCTCTCCGAGGGCCCCAGCTACGTCACGGCGATGGTCATCTTCCGGTCGTACCAGGCCGAGGTCGAGCACGTCCCGATGGACGAGCACGGGCTCATCCCCGCCGCCCTCCGCGAGCACATCGCCCGCGTGCGCGCCGCCGGCAAGACGATCAAGTTCCTGTACACGATCCCCACCTTCCACAACCCCGCGGGCGTGACCCTCAGTTGGGAGCGCCGCGTCGAGATCCTCGAGATCTGCAAGTCCGAGGGAATCCTCGTGCTCGAGGACAACCCGTACGGCCTCCTCTACTTCGAGGACGTCCCGCCGAAGGCGATGCGCTCGCTGGAGGAGGACGGAGTGATCTATCTCGGCACGTTCTCGAAGACGCTCGCTCCCGGCTTCCGAGTGGGCTGGGCTCTCGCTCCGCATGCGATCCGCGAGCGGCTGATCCTCGCCAACGAGGCGGCCGTCCTCAGTCCGTCGTCCTTCAGCCAGCTGGTCATCTCGAAGTACCTCGAGACAGCCGACTGGCGCGGACAGATCGACACCTTCCGTGGCGTCTACCGCGAGCGGAAGGAGGCGATGCTGAAGGGCCTGCAGACCCATCTGCCCGGCCTCAGCTGGACGAACCCGAACGGCGGCTTCTACGTCTGGGTCACGCTGCCCGAGGAGCTCGACTCCAAGGCGATGCTGCCGCGCGCAGTGAAGGAGCTCGTCGCGTACACGCCGGGTACCGCGTTCTACGGCAACGGAGACGGACGTCAGAACATCCGCCTCTCGTTCTGCTACCCGACGCCGGAGCGCATCGGTGACGGCATCCGCCGCCTCGCCACGGTCATCAACGGGGAGCTCGATCTGCTGTCGACCTTCGCGGGCACGGGCCGGCTGAGCAGCGCCGACGCGAGCAAGCGCGACGCCGTCCTGCCGCCGAACGTCTCCTGACACCGCTCCTTCGATAAGAAAGCCCTGGTCATGACCGATTTCTCTGTGCTCGACCGTACACTCGACATCGTCGTCATCAGCGGTGGCATCAGCCACGAGCGCGACGTCTCCCTGCGGTCGGGCCGACGCGTGGCGGATCGTCTCTCCGCGATGGGCCACCGCGTCTCCCTGCACGAACCGGACGCCAGCCTCCTCTCGACGCTCCTGCAGAAGCGTCCCGACGTCGTCTGGCCCGCGGTGCACGGGGCGAGCGGTGAGGACGGTGCGCTCCTCGGGCTCCTCGAGGCGGCGGGCTTCGCCTACGTCGGCTCGCGGACGGACGCGGCGCGCCTGGCCTGGTTCAAGCCGACCGCGAAGACGCTCGTCGCTCGCGCCGGCTTCTCGACCCCGCGCTCCGTCACCCTCCCCCGCGAGACCTTCCGCGAGCTCGGAGCCGCCGGGATCCTGGAGCAGGTCGAGGCGCACCTGCCGGGCTCCCTCGTGGTGAAGCCCGCCCAGGGCGGTTCGGCCCAGGGTGTCAGCATCGTGACGGAGTCGTCGCAGCTCCCGCGAGCGATGGTGGAGGCGTACACCTACGGCGACGTCGTGCTCATCGAGCAGCAGATCCAGGGGACCGAGGTCTCCGTCGGTGTTCTCGACCTCGGTGACGGAGCTTTCGCCCTGCCGCCTGTCGAGATCGCACCCGTCGCGGGCCAGTACACCTTCGAGGCGCGCTACAACGCGGGGGAGACGCACTTCTACACGCCGGCACGGATCCCGCCGGAGATTACGGAGGAGGTGTCCCGCGTGGCCGTTGCGATCCACGAACTGCTGGGACTCCGCCACCTGTCGCGGCTCGACTTCATCATCGACGACGCCGGACTCCCCTGGTTCTTCGACGCGAACGTCCTTCCCGGAATGACCGAGACCTCACTCGTTCCCCAGGCCATCGAGGCATCCGGCCGCTACCTCGGCGACGTCTACTCCACTCTCGCGAAGCTCGCCGCCTCCTGACTCCATACCGTTTCACGTGAAACGGTCCGCTGCGCGTACGCTCCTGATCACATGGCTGCTGAGTTCTGAACGAAAGCTCGAATCCATGCCAGACGAGTAGTTGCGTCGCGGCCGATCAGGACCCTCTATCGCCGCCTTCTCCCTACAATGCGGGTCGAGTAGCCGCTCAATAACGGGTCCACGTCATCATCAGCAGACCATTAGTGCCAACTCGGGGAAGAACCCGAGGCCGCGTATCGACTCCCACCAACGTCGGACATCTGTCGCCGCGCCGGCCGATTATCCGCAGATCAGCGTGGTACATCCCGCCCCCGCCGCCACCTTTTCACCAGGCCCACGGGCATCCATCGCCACCTGGTCCTCGTCGTCATGCTGGTCGAGTAGACGCATTGCCGCGTATCGAGACCCGGCCACCCCCAGTGGGTACCTGGCGGGCGTTGCCTGGAGCGATGTATCCACGCCCACTGTCTGGCCATATCCGCAGACATACCGGTGAAGAGCAGTAGTGCGTCGAATCGAGGCTCACCACGATCGCCACCCGCGCCATCTCTGGGGAGACACAACATGGTCGATCGACGCTGATCGACACCAGGCACCCGTCGCCATGCGGGTCGAGTAGCCACTACGCGACGTACCGAGACCCACGGCCCGAAGGGACCCCTTTAGCTTGATTCTCCGACCTCAACTTCGCCTCGGGGGGGTGGTGTCTCTATTCCGCTGGTCAGGCGAGCAATCTCTTTCGAGCATTGCGGTCGAAGTCGGTCCCACGATGATCCGCATGGGCGTCCAATGTTCTCGGCAGGGGCGTTTCACGTGAAACGCTTCCGCAGCCGTTGAGCAACTTCGATCCGAAATGTTGCGCTCGTTGGAGCGAGTCGAGCCGACGAGGGCCTCCTCTCCTACCTGACAAGCTCGTAGCTCTTCAATGGCTAGGCCGCCCTAGAGCGGACCGTTTCACGTGAAACGGCCCTTCCATCGTCTCTTTCAGTGCTCTCCGGGGGCGACCGCCGACGGAGTCCTCCGTCAAAGCTCGGCGAACCCAGTCATCACATCTGCATCGATCCGCGAAAACGAAGCAATACTGCAATTCGTCTAAGGTTGCCCCCCCGCCGGCCAATTTCTGGAGGCCGAGGAAGCGCTCCTCACCGGAGACTTGGGATGCACGGACAGCCGAGGTGATCCTCATCTCAGCGGCCAACGTAGGAATGTTTCACGTGAAACATTGCGCACGCGACTATGGGCGACCATGACGTCGCCCCGGGCAGCGGAGAGCGCCACCGATTACGACCCGCCCAGGCACCCGTCCTGAGCCCGCCAGCGAGTCACTGAAAGCGACATGAACTCCGGAGGTCAGGAGGTCTGAACTCAGCCAACCCTAGATCCGGCGCTCCACGCCTACTCAACCGCGATATAGGCGCATCGTGAGCTACTCCATCCAGAGATCAATGCCCCAGATACCCGGCGATCGTCACCGTTCGGCGATACCAGCCGTATTCTCGACCAGGACCGGAGTCAGCAGGGCCCCGCAGAACCTGGAACCACTTCATCGGACTGTACCGGTCAGAAGGGCCTATCAATCAGAGAGAGGACGACAACCGAGAATTCTCAGCTCACAAGGCATCTCGAAGATCGCCCCAAGCGTGCTGATCTGCGATCGCGGTGCCGACGAGGGGAGCGGATACCGCCACATCGGCGATTGCGGCCAAGAACACAGCGCGAGCACGCGCACGCCAGCCGCACGGCGAATCAGTGGCGGCCGCTAGGCCGGCCACTACGGAGCGAGCGACACCTCGGTCGGCTCCCCGATCTCGGCGAGGATGCGGTTCAAGTCCTGGATGGTGGCGAAGTCGATGACCATCTGGCCCTTGCGAGCACCCAGGGTGACCTTGACGCGCGTGTTCAACCGGTCGCCGAGGTGATCCGCGATCGACGAGAGGTGTCCGGAGTGCCCGCCCTGCTCCTCCACCACGGGACGCACGGTCGTCCGCGGCGCCTTCATCTGCGCGGCGGCGGCCTCGGCGGCGCGGACGGACAGGTCCTCGTTGACGATCTTGTCGGCCAGGCGGCGCATCATCTCGACGTCGTCGAGGGACAGAACCGCACGCGCGTGTCCTGCGGTCAGGACGCCGGCAGCGACGCGGGCCTGCACATCGGCCGGGAGACGCAGAAGACGGAGTGTGTTCGAGATCTGCGGCCGCGAACGTCCGAGCCGCGTCGCCAGGGCCTCCTGGGTGATCCCGAAGTCGCTGAGGAGCTGCTGGTAGGCGGACGCCTCCTCGAGCGGGTTGAGGTCGGCGCGGTGCAGGTTCTCCAGCAGCGCGTCGCGGAGCATGTTCTCGTCGGCCGTGTCCTTGACGACCGCGGGGATGGTGGTCAGTCCCGCGGCCTTCGAGGCGCGGAACCGGCGCTCACCCATCACGAGCTCGTACTTCGCTCCGCCGCGAGCCGTCACGGGCCGGACGACGATCGGCTGCAGCACTCCGAACTCGCGGATGCTGTGGACGAGTTCCGCGAGGTCGTGCTCGTCGAACACCGACCGCGGCTGCGCCGTGTTGGGCGTGATGTCGGCGAGGGGGAGTCGCGCCAAGCGCGCTCCGGGGACCTCGAGGAGCTCCTCGGCACGGGCCGAATCGCCGACCTGATCAGGGAAGAAGACGTCGACAGGCCGGGAGCGCGACTCGTCGCTGGTCGGGATGAGCGAGCCGATCCCCCGGCCGAGTCCCGTGCGCTTGGTCGCCATCAGCGTGCCTCTCCTTCGTGTGCCGTCTCGGGTGTCTTCCGAGCTCCGCGTCGTGCGATCTCCGCGGCCGCCTCCAGATACGCCAGCGAACCGGACGACTGCGGGTCGTAGCTGATCACGCTCTGTCCGTAGCTCGGCGCCTCCGAGATCCTCACGTTGCGCGGGATCACCGCGCGCAGCACCTCCTTCGGGAAGTGCTCTCGGACATCCGCTGCCACCTGCTGGGAGAGGTTCGTGCGGCCGTCGTACATCGTCAGGAGGATCGTCGAGACACCGAGGTTCGGATTGAGGTGCCGCTCGATCAAGTCGATGTTCTTGAGCAGCTGGCTGAGCCCCTCGAGCGCGTAGTACTCGCACTGGATCGGGATGAGCACCTCGCGAGCGGCGACGAACGCGTTGATGGTCAGCAGACCGAGCGACGGCGGGCAGTCGATGAAGACGTAGTCGAACGGCTCGTCCATGGTGTCGAGCATGCGGTCGAGCGCACGGCGGAGACGCTGCTCGCGTGCGACGAGCGAGACCAGCTCGATCTCGGCGCCGGCCAGGTGGATGGTCGCCGGCACACCGTAGAGCGAGGCGAACTCCGGGCTCTTCTGCACGACGTCCGCGAGGGGAGTGTCGTTGACGATCACGTCGTACACGCTGGCCGTCTCGGCGCGGTGCTCGATGCCCAGGGCCGTCGACGCGTTGCCCTGCGGATCGAGGTCGATGACGAGCACCTTCGCCTCACCGCGGGCGAGCCCGGCGGCGAGGTTGACGGTCGTCGTCGTCTTGCCGACGCCGCCCTTCTGGTTCGAGATCGTGATGACGCGCGTCGACTCGGGCTTGGGCAGCGGCTGGGCGTTCAGCAGTGCGCGCCGACGGGTCATGTCCGCGATCTCCCGGGCCAGGGGAGTCGAGGAATCGAAGCCTCCGGTCAGACCGGCGGAATCGGTTTGTTTCACGTGAAACCTTCGCTCAGCGAGTGGGACGGACATCAGCACCGAGGAGTCGACGGACGAGGAGTCGGGGGCTCACTGCGGCGTCGTGGCGATCAACCCACTGTAGCCCGGACGACCCTCGTCACCTCGGAGAGCACGCCGTCGCCGAGCACGACGACCTCGGGCGGGGAGAGCCGGAAACGACGGATCTGCTTGGCCGCCGCCTCGATCTCCTTCTCGGCGTTGATGCCCTTCAGCAGGACCAGCTCGCCTCCGGGCCGCAGCAGCGGCGCGGTCAGCGGGATCAGCTTCGAGAGGGCGCTGACCGCCCGAGCGGTCACCTGGTCGAGAGGCTCCGGGAGCTGCACCTCTTCGGCACGGGCGCGAATAACTGAGACATTCTCGAGTGCGAGTCCGTCGACCTGCTCTTGAAGCCAGACGACGCGACGCTCCATCGGCTCGATGAGCACGAAGCGGACGTCCGGCCGCACGATGGCCAGGACGAGCCCGGGAAGGCCAGCGCCACTGCCGACATCACCGACCAGTCCCGGACGCAGGAGAGGGGCCACCAGGGCGCTGTTGAGCACGTGCCGCGTCCAGAGCCGGGGGAGCTCCAACGGCCCGATCAGGCCGCGCTCCTCGCCCTGGTCGGCGAGAGCCTCCGTGAAGCGCCGCAGAACGGGCAGGCGATCGCCGGCGATCGCCGCAGCGGCTGCAGGCTCGGCCTCGAGGGTCGACTCCACGCCGCTCAGCCGCGGGTGATGACGGTGTGGCGCTCGCGCGCCTCGCCGCGCGACTCCGACACGAAGCCGCGCTCGCCCACCATGTCGTGGACCAGCTTGCGCTCGTACGACGACATGGGCGGGAGCGAGGCCGACGTGGCGCCGTCCTCGATCCGCTCGATCGCGCGGTCGACCAGCTGGGCCAGCTCCGCCTCGCGGGCGTCGCGGGAGCCGCCGATGTCGAGGATGAGGCGGGAGAACGCGCCGGTCTTCGTCTGGACCGCCAGGCGGGTGAGCTCCTGCAGCGCCTGGACGGCGTCGGGGCGGGAGAGCACCCGGAGGTTCGTGTCGCCGGAGGCGGTGACCGAGAGGTAGGCGCGGCCGTTGCGGACCTCGATGTCGATGTCGCCGTCGAGGTCGCAGATGTCGAGGAACTCCTCGATGTAGTCGGCGGCGACGTCGCCCTCGTCCTCGAGCTGAGAGAGCGTGGACTCGGGCGCCTCGTCGACGGCGGACGCGTCCACGGGTGCGGACGCGTCCTCGGTGATGGTCTGCATCGGATCGGTCATGGCGGCTCTACTTCTTTCCGGCTTGCTTCTTGGAGCGGTTCTTGCTCACGGGCTGCGTGCGCTGCACGGCCTTCTTCTCGACGAGGGTGACGTCGCCGGCGGCCGTGGTCTCCTCGACCAGCTTGCCCTTGCGGCGCAGGCGCTCCTCGCGGGCCTTGGCGGCCTCGCTGCCCGGGGTCGGCATGTTCCGGATGACGATGAACTGCTGGATCATCGTCCAGATGTTCGAGGTCAGCCAGTAGAACATCACGCCGAGGGGGAAGGCGAAGCCCGAGAAGGCGAAGACGAGGGGGAGGATGTAGAGCAGGATCCGCTGCTGTTTGAACGTCGGCGAGGCCTTCGCCTCGGGCGACATGTTCTTCGACACGATCTGCAGCTGCGTGATGAACTGCGACGCCGTCATCAGGACGACCATGATCACCGCGATGATGATGACCGGCTCCTGGCCGCCCTCGGCGAGTGCGCCCTGGATCGACTGGTGCAGCGGTGCGACGCCGAAGAGGTTCGCCTCGCCGAACTGGCGGGCGAGCGTCTCGTCGAGCGGGCCCACGCCCTTCTGGCTGTGCTGAGCCGCGTTCAGCACCGAGAACAGGCTGAAGAAGATCGGCATCTGGATCAGCAGGGGCAGGCAGGAGGCGAGGGGGTTGGTGCCCGTCTTCTTGTAGAGCTCCATGGTCTCGCGGGACATCGCCTCGCGGGACAGCTGGTCGCGCTTGCCCTTGTACTTGTCCTGGATCTTCTTGAGCTGGGGTGCGACCTCGAGCATCCGGCGCTGGCTCTTGATCTGCTTGACGAAGATCGGGATGAGCGCGGCGCGGATGACGATGACCAGGCCGACGATCGAGAGGACCCAGGTGATTCCCGCGGCCGCCTCCATGCCGGTGAAGGTCAGCAGCTGGTGGAAGGCGACGAGGAGCAGCTCGACCACCCACTTGAGGGGCCAGAGGATCGTGCCGAGGAGGTCCATGGAGTGGGGTCAGTCCTTTCGAGGGCCCACGACGAACCCGGCTCGCGTCACGGCGAAGCGGGTCCGGCCGGAAGCCGGTCGGTGCAGGGGGATCGAGGTCGGGACGTCGTCGATGCCGCCGGCCGCCCACGGGTGGCAGCGGAGCAGACGGCGGGCCGCGAGGACGGAGCCGAGGACGAGCCCGTGGAGCTGGACCGCCTGGAGCGCGTACGCGGAGCACGAGGGGTAGTAACGGCAGACGTCCCCGTAGAGAGGGGACACGACCGCCCGGTAGACGATCAGGAGCAGGACGCCGATGTTCCGCGGCAGCAGGAGGATCGCCCACCCGAACCGGGCGAGCGGCGCCTCGCGGCGGGGGAGCACGGCGGTCACGAGGACGCCCCGCTCTTCCGCGCGGCTCGCGCCATCGCGGACCACACTTCGGAGCGCAGCTCCGACCAGGGGGCGTCGGCGCTGCCGGGCAGCGCGCGGACGACGACCTGGGTGCCGGGGTCGATCTCGGGGACGAGCTCGAACGCCACGGCCTTGAGCCGGCGGCGGACGGTGTTGCGCGTCACCGCGGTGCCGACCGTCTTGGCGACGATGAACCCGAACCGCGCCGGATCGCCCGCGGAGGACCGGCGGACATACGTGACGGTGTGCGGTCCTGTGGACCGCACACCGCGACGGACGACTGTCCGGTACTCGCCTCCGTGGACGATGCGATTGGCTCTGGCCAGCACCGCTGGTCGGTACCGCTCGCTGCTAGGCGGAGAGCTCGGTGCGCCCCTTGGCGCGGCGCGCGCTGAGGATGCCGCGGCCGGCACGGGTGCGCATGCGCAGACGGAAGCCGTGCACCTTGGCGCGACGACGGTTGTTCGGCTGGAAGGTTCGCTTGCTCATAATCAGATCTCCACGTACGTGTTCCGCGGCGCGAACCGGCACCACCCGCTCGGGCGGAGACTCGGATCCTCCGGGAAGAAGGGGTGCCCGGCTGCGGAATCCGCTCGGCCTGCGAGGGCCGCACGGACGACACCGGGCAGGCGTCAACTGATTTAAACTACGGCCTGTTCCGTCACCGGTCAAATGTGGACGGCGCGAAACCTCGATCATGCACACGGGACACGGGGTTCCGCGCATTGACACGCGGGTGTCGCTGTGGTGGATTTGTCTCCCGTCGGCTCCGTTCGTTACGGTGTTGAGCCGCAGTTATCCACAGGTGGGATCCGCGTCCTCCCGCGCCCGCACAGGCATCGCTCGAGGCCGGTGGACAACCCTGTGGAGAGAGCGGCACTCGAGACCCGGCTCCGCGCCCGGTCCGCGACGCCCCTGCAGCGGGCGGCGACGGGTCCGGCGGAGACGGCGATCCCGCAGCGACTTCACAGCGACAGCACCCAGGACCGGAGACAGATGGCAGACGACACGTCCATGGTCGACGCGTGGAACGTGATCCTCGGCGCACTGTCCCAGGACGAGCGGATCACCGCTCCCCTCTACGGGTTCGTCTCGCTCGTGGAGCCCAAGGGCATCATGGCGGGCACCTTCTACCTGGAGGTCCCGAACGAGTTCACCCGCGGGATGCTCGAGCAGCGCGTGCGCGTGCCCCTGCTCAGCGCGATCGGGACGCTCGACGACTCCTTCGGCGTCACGACGTTCGCCTTCGTGGTGAACCCCGACATCGAGCACGAGCCCCTCAGCTCCCCGTCGTCGCAGGAGTCGATGAACCCGTTCGAGCCGATCACCGCCTCCTCGGCGACGGTCGCGCCGACCCGCGGGGTCGAGGAGCTGCGGACCGTGCCGGCGACCGACACCCGGCTGAACCCGAAGTACAGCTTCGACAACTTCGTCATCGGAGGCTCCAACCGGTTCGCGCACGCCGCGGCCGTCGCCGTCGCCGAGGCTCCCGCCAAGGCCTACAACCCGCTCTTCGTCTACGGCGACTCCGGGCTCGGCAAGACGCACCTCCTCCACGCCATCGGCCACTACGCGATGAGCCTCTACCCGGGGATCCGCGTGCGGTACGTCTCGAGCGAGGAGTTCACGAACGACTTCATCAACTCGATCGCGAACAACCGGGGCAACGCCTTCCACGGCCGCTACCGCAACGTCGACATCCTCCTGATCGACGACATCCAGTTCCTGCAGGGGAAGGCGGAGACGCAGGAGGCGTTCTTCCACACCTTCAACCAGCTGCACGACCACAACAAGCAGGTCGTGATCACGTCCGATCTGCCGCCGAAGGCCCTGACCGGCTTCGAGGACCGGATGCGCTCGCGCTTCGAGTGGGGCCTCATCACCGATGTGCAGGCTCCCGACCTCGAGACCCGCATCGCGATCCTCCGCAAGAAGGCGGTCAGCGAGAAGCTGCTCGTGCCCGACGACATCCTCGAGTTCATGGCGTCGAAGGTGTCGAGCAACATCCGCGAGCTCGAGGGGACGCTCATCCGCGTCACCGCGTTCGCGAGCCTGAACCGGACGCCGGTCGACATGTCGCTCGTGCAGACCGTGCTGAAGGACCTGATCACGCTCGACGAGGACAACGTCATCTCGCCGGTCGACATCATCAACCACACCGCGGACTACTTCAAGCTCACGGTCGACGACCTCTACGGCTCGTCGCGCTCGCAGGCCGTCGCCACCGCGCGCCAGATCGCCATGTACCTGTGCCGCGAGCTGACGAACCTCTCGCTGCCCAAGATCGGCCAGCTGTTCGGGAACCGCGACCACACCACGGTCATGTACGCGAACAAGAAGATCTCGGAGCTCATGAAGGAGCGCCGCAGCATCTACAACCAGGTCACCGAGCTGACCACCCGCATCAAGACGAACCGCTAGCCGGCAGTCGTGCGGTCCCCGGGACCGCCTGTCCCGGGTGGCGTGCCCCGGGGTCCATCAGCGTCCGTGCCCGGTGGTCGGGTAATCGCTCCCCTCCTTCCTCGCGTGAGGGGAGGCGGAGGCGACGGGGATCGCGGCGCGAGCAGCAGGACGTCGGTGTCGGCGCGCGTCGAGATCAGGCGAAGGCGCTGGCGGGGGTCTCGACACGCCGCGCTGCGGCTACTCGACCAGCATGAACCGCACGTGCTCAAGGGGTCCGGGTAGGCGGCTGAGCGGCCGGCGTGCGATCGGACGGTGTCGATCCGCCGTGCGTTGGCCCGGAGGGCAACGCGGGGGAGAGGGAGCGCGCACTGTCTTCCGGGCCGCTCGGACGGCGGCAGCTGCCCTCGACGGTCTCCGTCGTGACCGGAGAAGTCGTCGACGGACTCCTCGGACCTTCCGCGCGCGCCTCGGACACGCCGCCTCGCGCACCCCGGAGGGCCGATTTCCACAGTGTGAGGAACCTGTGGATAACTGTGGACAACCGCCTCGGGACTGTGCGCCGGGAGAGCCCGCCTGTGGAGGGCGACCGGTCGGCTCGGATCCCTCCACAGGGCGTCCACGGCCCCGCTCACACTCCCTCCACAGGGGCGGGTCCCTCCGATCCCACCCAGGAGAAGGGGTCCTAAGCGTTTTCCACAGTTTCCACACGTGTTAACACTGTTAACGCAGTTCTCTCTTTAATGAAGCCTCGACCGGCAACCTCTCCACAGCGGCTCGGGAGTGCTCGGCGGTCCACCCCCTTCCGAGCTCGTCGAGCCCGGCGGGTACGATGGGCGACGGTCTTCGTCCGCGACTCGTCAGGGGTGTACTCGTGAGGTTCCAAGCCAACCGCGATGTCTTCAGCGAGGCGGTGTCCTTCGCGGTCAAGCTGCTTCCGCAGCGCACGACCCTGCCGATCCTCTCCGGAGTCCTCATCGAGGCGACCGCCGAGGGTCTGACGCTGTCCTCCTTCGACTACGAGGTGTCCGCGCAGACGCAGATCGCCGCCGATGTGGAGGAGACGGGGACCGTGCTCGTCTCGGGCCGTCTGCTCGCCGACATCGCGAACCGCCTCCCCAACGCTCCCGTGCGCATCGCCACGGAGGAGTCGCGCGTCTCGGTCTCGGCCGGCTCGGCGCACTTCACGCTCCTGCAGATGCCCGTGGAGGAGTACCCGAGCATCCCCGAGATCGACGCCTCCACCGGCCTCGTCCCGGCCGACGCCTTCGCAGCCGCCGTCTCGCAGGTGGCGGTCGCCGCCTCCCGCGACGACGTGACCCCCGTCATCACCGGCGTGCAGCTCGAGATCACCGAGAACACGATCGGCCTCGTCGCGACGGACCGCTACCGCGTCGCCGTCCGCGAGATCGACTGGGACAACGGGGACAACCCCGCGCCCACCCAGCCGCTCACCGCCCTCGTGCCCGCACGCACGCTGCAGGAGGTCGGCAAGACCTTCGGCCACTCCGGCACCGTCTCCGTCGGGATCACCAACCGCGACGAGCGCGAGCTGATCGCCTTCACCGCGGACCGCAAGACCGTCACCTCGCTGCTGATCAAGGGCAACTTCCCGCCCGTGAAGCGCCTCTTCCCCGCCTCCGTCGAGAACTACGCGGTCATGTCGACCAGCGACCTCATCGAGGCCACCCGCCGCGTCTCGCTCGTGCTCGAGCGCGAGGCGGCCCTCCGCTTCAGCTTCAGCAGCGACGGCCTCACCCTCGAGGCCATCGGCTCCGAGCAGGCGCAGGCGTCCGAGAGCATCGACGCGATCGTGACCGGCGACGACGTGGTCGTCTCGCTCAAGCCGCAGTTCCTGCTCGACGGCCTCGCCGCCGTCCACTCGGAGTTCGTGCGCATCGCGTTCACGAAGACCGAGAACCCCAACAAGCCCGGCCCCGTCCTGATCACCGCGCAGACCTCGCGGGAGCAGCCCGGCAGCGACAGCTACCGCTACCTGCTCCAGCCCAACCTGCTGCTGCGCTGACCACTCCCCGGATCGCAGAGCCGCGACCGCCCCGCTCCCGACGAGCGCCCGCCCGCCGGACAACGAATCCAGGAAGGTTCACCATGCACATCGGACTCGTCGGCCTCGGCAAGATGGGCGACAACATGCGCTCCCGCCTCCGCTCCAAGGGGCTCGAGGTCACCGGCTACGACCGCAATCCCGACGTCTCGGACGCGGCCTCTCTCGACGAGATGATCGCCGCACTCCCCTCGCCCCGCATCGTCTGGGTGATGGTGCCGGCGGGCGAGATCACCGACGCGGTCGTCAAGGACCTGTCGGAGAAGCTCAGCGAGGGCGACCTCGTCATCGACGGCGGCAACTCCCGCTTCACCGAGGACTTCAAGCACGACGCGCTGCTGAAGCCCAAGGGCATCCACTACATCGACGCGGGCGTCTCCGGCGGCGTCTGGGGACTCCAGAACGGCTACGGCCTGATGGTCGGCGGCCCGAAGGAGCTCGTCGAGTACGCCATGCCCGTCTTCGACGCGCTGCGCCCGGAGGGCCCCCGCGAGGAGGGCTTCGTCCACGTCGGCGAGGTCGGCGCCGGCCACTACGCGAAGATGGTCCACAACGGCATCGAGTACGCCCTGATGCAGGCGTTCGCCGAGGGCTACGAGCTGCTCGAGACCCGCAGCGACATCATCAAGGACGTCACCGGCACCTTCAAGGCCTGGCAGCGCGGCACGGTCGTGCGCTCCTGGCTGCTCGAGCTCCTCGTCCGCGCCCTCGAGCAGGACCCGGACTTCAAGAACATCGAGGGCTACGTGCAGGACTCGGGCGAGGGCCGCTGGACCATCGAGGAGGCCATCAACAACGCCGTCCCGGTGCCCACGATCAGCGCCTCGATCTTCGCCCGCTTCGTCTCCCGTCAGGAGGACTCCCCCGCGATGAAGGCCGTCGCAGCGCTCCGCAACCAGTTCGGCGGGCACTCCGTCAAGGCCGTCGACTGAGTCGGCTGGTGAGGACTGCCTCCGGCAGTCCTCACGGCGGTCGGCTTCCGGAGGCGGGCGCGTTCCGTAGAGCCGGTGACGGACGGCGGACTGCGGCCCGCCGCCCCCGTGAGGCAAGGATGCTCTCGCGGAGGCGGCGGGCCTCCGGCCGCCTCCACCCTGCTACCGGCGTCGGGCGGCGAGCCTGCGGCCGCCTTCACGGGCAGGGACGGGGCGCCGCCGATCATGCTGGTCGAGTAGCCCCGCGACGGCGCATGGAGACCAGCCCGACGGATGGTCTTGCCAGCATGCTGGTCGAGTAGCCCCGGAGGGGCGTATCGAGGCTCGAGGCGAGGGTCTGGCCGGCGCTGGGAGAGCGGATCGCAGGCGCCGGAACGGGCGGACCAGCCCGATCGGGACGGGCGAGGACCCGCAGGGGTGCAGGGAAGGCCCGCGACGACGGGTGGAGGAGAGGAGCGCGACGTGCAGGTGACGCAGCTGGCGCTCAGCGACTTCCGGAACTACGAGTCGGTCGATGTCGAGCTCGTGCCCGGACCGAACCTCTTCGTCGGCCGCAACGGCCAGGGCAAGACGAACCTCGTCGAATCTCTCGGCTACCTCTCCACCCTGGGCTCGCACCGCGTGTCGAGCGACCAGGCGCTCATCCGCGCCGGCCGGGACAGCGCCGTGGTGCGCGCCCGCCTCCGCAACGGCGAGCGCGACCTGCTGGCCGAGGTGCAGATCAACCGCTCCTCCCCCAACCGCGCGCAGATCAACCGCGGCGGGATCAAGCCGCGCGAGCTCCCCCGCTTCTTCTCCAGCGTCCTCTTCGCGCCGGAGGACCTCCTCCTCATCCGCGGCGACCCGTCGGCCCGCCGCCGCTTCCTCGACCAGCTGGTGATCCTCCGCTCCCCGCGGATGAGCGCCGTCCAGGCCGACTACGAGCGGGTGCTGCGCCAGCGCAACTCGCTGCTCAAGTCGGCGCGCGCGAGCGGCGTCCGCGACCCGTCGAAGCTCGGCACCCTCGACATCTGGGACGAGCGCCTGATCGCGCTCGGGACCGAGATCATGCAGTCGCGCCTCACCCTGGTGGAGGAGCTGAGCGGACCCGTGCGCGCCGCGTACGAGGCGGTCGCCGGTGCCGACCAGCGTCCGGTGCTCCGCTCCCGCCTGAGCATCGAGGGCGCGGTCGACGACGACGGCGAGCCCGTGGAGCAGCCGGGCGCCGCGTCACCGGCGGCGGGCGAGGGACTGGCGGAGGCGTTCGCGTCCGCCCTGGCCGGGGTGCGCCGCCGCGAGCTCGACCGGGGCGTCTCCCTCGTCGGCCCGCACCGCGACGACGTGCAGTTCGAGCTGAACGCGCTGCCGGCCAAGGGCTACGCCAGCCACGGCGAGAGCTGGTCGTTCGCGCTGGCGCTGAAGCTGGGCGCCGCGGAGCTGCTCCGGCGCGACTCCCCCATGGGCGATCCGGTGCTGATGCTCGACGACGTCTTCGCCGAGCTGGACGCGCGCCGGCGCGAGCGCCTCGCCTCGGTGGTCGCCGACTACGAGCAGGTCCTGATCACCGCGGCCGTCTTCGACGACGTCCCGGAGGCGCTGGCCGCGCACACCGTGCGGATCGAGGCCGGCCGGATCGTCGGCACGGGCGCCGCCGCCGCGCCGATCGCCGTGCCGGAGCCGACCGCACCCGACTCCGCCTCGTCCGATCCGGTGTCCTCCGACTCCCCTCCTCCCGGTCCCGAGTCCTCCCGCTCCTCTTCTCCCGATCCGGTCTCGTCCGACTCCCCTTCTCCTGGTGCCGTCTCCTCCGCCGCGGCCTCCTCCTCGGAGACCGCGTCCCCAGCGCCGGCGTCCACGGATCCCGCGTCCCCGGAGCCGACCGCCCCCGCCCCGTCGGCGCCGCATCCGGAAGACCGTCGAGCGCGCCGAGCCCAAGGGCGACGCGATCCCGTTCGGCAAGGGCCGCGACCCGCACGACCTCGGCGACGTCCTCGACTCCCTCACCGTGAAGCTCGGCTGGACGGCGCCGCTGGCGCAGGGCGACCTGATGTCGTCGTGGACGGCGATCGCCGGCGAGGAGACCGCGAAGCACTCGACTCCGGTGGGCGTCGTCGACGGCGTGCTGACCGTCGCGTGCGAGTCCACGGCGTGGTCGACGCAGCTCCGGCTGATGCGGATCGAGATCATGAACCACATCGCCGTGAACTTCCCCGACGCGGGCATCGCGTCGATCCGATTCCAGGGCCCGGACGTCCCGAACTGGAAAAAGGGTCCCAGGTCGATTCCAGGGCGTGGTCCGCGCGACACCTACGGCTGAGGACGCATTTTCGGTCGACCGCCGATCTTTCGCGCCTCAGATCGCCGTCCAGCGCTTCGGATCGACCCGGCACGCGGTAGAATGGAGGGCCGCCGAACCGCAGTGACGCCGCCGCGCGGGCGATCTCCAGATCACCGTGCGCGTCGCGACGGACCGTCAGAGGAGAACTCCACAGCTATGACTCACGAGCCGAACGACTCCACGTCACCCGCAGCGAACGACCTGGACGCGAACGGCTCAGCAGCCCCCTCCGCTCCGCACGAGAGCATGTCGACCAAGTCGTCCGGCGACTACGGCGCGAACCAGATCCAGGTCCTCGAGGGCCTCGAGGCGGTCCGCAAGCGCCCCGGCATGTACATCGGATCCACGGGTCCGCGCGGTCTGCACCACCTGGTCTACGAGATCGTCGACAACGCCGTCGACGAGGCGCTCGCGGGCTACTGCGACAACATCGAGATCCTGATGCGCGCCGACGGAGGCGTCACCGTCTCCGACAACGGCCGCGGCATCCCGGTCGACATGCACCCGACCGAGGGCATCTCCACGGTCGAGCTGGTCCTCACCGTGCTCCACGCCGGCGGCAAGTTCGGCGGCGGCGGCTACGCGGTCTCCGGCGGCCTGCACGGCGTCGGCTCCTCCGTGGTCAACGCGCTGTCGACGCGCCTCGACGTCGAGGTCAAGCGCCAGGGCGCCGTGTACCGGATGGGCTTCACCGACGGAGTGCCGGACGCCCCGCTCGAGAAGGGCGAGGCCAGCGACGAGACCGGCACGACGATCACCTTCTGGCCCAACGCCGGCATCTTCGAGACGGTCGAGTTCGACTACGAGACCCTGCGCGCGCGCTTCCAGCAGATGGCGTTCCTCAACAAGGGCCTGCGCATCGCGCTGACCGACCAGAACGAGGTCGAGTTCGAGGGGGAGGGCGAGAACGAGACCGAGGGAGACCGGACCGACGTCTTCCACTACGAGAAGGGCCTCGTCGACTACGTCGAGTACATCAACTCGCTGAAGAAGTCGGACCTCGTGCACTCCGAGATCATCGATTTCGAGTCCGAGGACACCGAGCGCCGCATCTCGCTCGAGGTCGCGATGCAGTGGACCACGGCCTACACCGAGAGCGTCCACACCTACGCCAACACCATCAACACCCACGAGGGCGGCACCCACGAGGAGGGCTTCCGCGCCGCGCTGACCACGCTGGTCAACCGCTACGCGCGCGCGAACAACCTGCTCAAGGAGAAGGACGAGAACCTCTCGGGCGACGACATCCGCGAGGGCCTCACCGCCGTCGTGTCGATCAAGCTCGGCGAGCCGCAGTTCGAGGGCCAGACCAAGACGAAGCTCGGCAACACCGAGGCGAAGGCGTTCGTGCAGCGCGTGGCCGGCGAGCAGCTTGCCGATTGGTTCGACCGCAACCCGAGCCAGGCCAAGGACATCATCCGCAAGGCGATCCAGGCGGCCTCGGCTCGCATGGCGGCGCGCAAGGCACGCGAGACCGCCCGCCGCAAGGGCCTGCTCGAGGGCGGCGGCATGCCGGGCAAGCTCAAGGACTGCCAGTCCAAGGATCCGTCGATCTCCGAGATCTTCATCGTCGAGGGCGACTCGGCGGGCGGATCCGCGGTGCAGGGCCGCAACCCCGAGACGCAGGCGATCCTCCCCCTCCGCGGCAAGATCCTCAACGTCGAGAAGGCGCGGCTCGACCGCGCTCTCGGCAACAACGAGGTCCAGGCGATGATCACGGCGTTCGGCGCCGGCATCGGCGAGGACTTCAACCCCGACAAGGCGCGGTACCACAAGATCATCCTGATGGCCGACGCCGACGTCGACGGCCAGCACATCACGACGCTGCTGCTGACGCTCCTCTTCCGCTACATGCGCCCGCTGATCGACCTCGGCTACGTCTACCTCGCGCAGCCGCCGCTGTACCGCCTCAAGTGGTCGAACTCCCCGCACGAGTACGTCTACAGCGACCGCGAGCGCGACGCCCTGATCGCGCACGGCTCGGCGACCAACAAGCGCATGCCCAAGGAGAACGGCATCCAGCGCTACAAGGGCCTCGGCGAGATGGACTACAAGGAGCTGTGGGAGACCACGATGGACCCCGCCACGCGGACCCTCCTCCAGGTCACGCTCGACGACGCGGCCGCGGCCGACGAGATCTTCTCCACCCTCATGGGCGAGGACGTCGAGTCCCGCCGCTCCTTCATCCAGAAGAATGCGAAGGACGTGCGCTTCCTCGACATCTAGCTGTCGAGGAAACGGACGTCCTTCGAGAGGCGGCGGCCGGGCGGTCCAGTGGACCGCCCTCGCGAGCATCTCGAACACGTGACGGCGGCCCTCGATGGGCCGCATCCTCGACCAGAACGCGACAGAGGCCCTCACCGGCCCGCACACCGACGACACACCTGACACCCAGCGCGACCGCCGCCCCCGCTCCTCCGGGGCACGGACCCACCTGAGAGACCAGAGACCATGGCAGAAGAACCCACCACCCCCACCGGCCCGGACGAGAGCGACGACATCGTCACCGAGACCGGTGTGGTGATCCACGGTCACGACAAGATCGAGCCGGTCGACCTGCAGCTCGAGATGCAGCGCTCCTACCTCGACTACGCGATGAGCGTCATCGTCGGGCGAGCCCTGCCGGAGGTGCGCGACGGCCTGAAGCCCGTGCACCGCCGCGTGATCTACGCCATGTACGACGGCGGCTACCGCCCCGACAAGGCGTTCTCGAAGTGCTCGCGCGTCGTCGGCGACGTGATGGGCCAGTTCCACCCGCACGGCGACTCCGCGATCTACGACGCGCTGGTCCGCCTGGTGCAGCCGTGGAGCCTCCGCTACCCGCTCGCGCTCGGCCAGGGCAATTTCGGCTCCCCCGGCAACGACGGTGCGGCCGCTCCCCGGTACACCGAGACCAAGATGGCGCCGCTCGCGCTCGAGATGGTCCGCGACATCGACAAGAACACCGTCGACTTCCAGGACAACTACGACGGCCGCACGCGCGAGCCGGCGATCCTGCCGGCCCGGTTCCCGAACCTGCTCGTCAACGGCTCCGTCGGCATCGCGGTCGGCATGGCGACCAACATCCCGCCGCACAACCTGCGCGAGGTCGCCGCCGGCGCCAAGTGGGCGCTCGAGAACCCGGACGCGACGCGCGAGGAGCTCCTCGAGGCGCTGCTGCAGCGGATCAAGGGACCCGACTTCCCCACCGGTGCGCAGATCCTCGGCGTCCGCGGCATCCAGGACGCGTACCGCACCGGCCGCGGCTCGATCACGATGCGCGCCGTCGTCTCCATCGAGGAGATCCAGGGCCGCACCTGCCTCGTCGTCACCGAGCTGCCGTACCAGGTGAACCCGGACAACCTGGCGATCAAGATCGCCGAGCTGGTCAAGGACGGGCGCGTCTCGGGCATCGCCGACATCCGCGACGAGACCTCCGGTCGCACCGGCCAGCGCCTCGTCGTCGTCCTCAAGCGCGACGCCGTGGCGAAGGTGGTGCTGAACAACCTCTACAAGCACACCCCGCTGCAGGAGAACTTCGGCGCGAACATGCTCGCCATCGTCGACGGCATCCCGCGCACGCTCTCGCTCGACGGCTTCATCCGCGCGTGGGTCGACCACCAGGTCGAGGTCATCGTGCGCCGAACCCAGTACCTCCTCGACGAGGCGGAGGCGCGGATCCACATCCTGCGCGGCTACCTCAAGGCGCTCGACGCGCTCGACGAGGTCATCGCCCTCATCCGCCGCTCCCCCACCGTGGAGGAGGCGCGCGACGGCCTCATGGAGCTGCTCGACATCGACGAGGTGCAGTCCCGCGCCATCCTCGACATGCAGCTGCGCCGCCTCGCGGCCCTCGAGCGCCAGAAGATCATCGACGAGCACGACCGGATCCAGGCCGAGATCGAGGACTACAAGTCGATCCTCGCGAGCCCCGAGCGCCAGCGCACGATCATCTCGGACGAGCTCGACGAGATCGTCGACCGCTTCGGCGACGACCGCCGCACCGAGATCCTCTTCGGGTTCGACGGCGACATGAGCGTCGAGGACCTGATCCCCGAGGAGGAGATGGTCGTCACCGTCACCCGCGGCGGCTACCTCAAGCGCACCCGGAGCGACTCCTACCGGGCGCAGCACCGCGGCGGCCGCGGCGTGCGCGGCGCGCAGCTGAAGGCCGACGACATCGTCGAGCACTTCTTCGTCACCACCACGCACCACTGGCTGCTGTTCTTCACGAACACCGGTCGCGTGTACCGCGCCAAGACCTACGAGCTGCAGGAGGCCGGCCGCGACGCCAAGGGCCAGCACATCGCGAACCTGCTCGCGCTCGAGCCGGGGGAGCAGATCGCGCAGATCCTCGACATCCGCGACTACGAGGCGGCCCGCTACCTCGTGCTCGCCACGCGCGACGGCCTCGTGAAGAAGACGGCCCTCTCGGAGTACGACACGAACCGCTCCGGCGGCATCATCGCGATCAAGCTGCGCGACGGCGACGAGCTCGTCTCGGCGCTCCTGGTCGAGGAGGACAGCGACGTGCTGCTGGTCTCCCGCAAGGGCATGTCGATCCGCTTCACCGCGTCCGACGAGGCGCTGCGTCCGATGGGCCGCTCCACCTCCGGAGTCCGCGGCATGTCGTTCCGCGGGGAGGACCGCCTCCTCGACGCGAACGTCGTCAGCGACGAGGGCTTCGTGTTCGTGGTCACCGAGGGCGGCTACGCCAAGCGCACCGCGGTCGACCAGTACCGCCTCCAGGGACGCGGCGGGCTGGGCATCAAGGTGGCCAAGCTGGAGGAGAAGCGCGGCGACCTCGTGGGCGCCATCATCACCGGAGAGGACGACGAGGTGCTCGTCGTGCTCGCCAGCGGCAAGGTGGTACGCTCTGCGGTGGCCGAGGTACCGGCCAAGGGTCGCGACACCATGGGAGTCGTCTTCGCACGATTCGCTGAGGACGACCGCATCATCGCACTCGCCAAGAACACCGAACGCAATCTCGACGCCCAGGACGAGGATCCCGACGCCGCGGCGCCGGCCGAGTCCGCTCCGGTGTCGGAGGAGGATGGGTCCGTAGATGAGTAGCACCGTCGCCGAGAAGCTCGCCAGGAAGTCCGCGAAGAGCCCGGCGGCGAAGCAGGTCCGCCTGAAGCTCGTCTACGTCGACTTCTGGTCGGCCGTGAAGCTCTCGTTCCTGCTGGGCCTGACGCTCGCGATCATCACGATCGTCGTCGTCTACCTGGTCTACACGGTCCTGGCTCAGACGGGAGTGTTCGACGAGGTCAACGGCCTTGTGCAGGACATCGCCGGCGCGGAGGCGTTCGACCTCAACACGATCATCTCGCTGCCGCAGGTCATGGGCTTCGCGATCGTCGTCGCGGTGCTGAACACCATCGTCACCACCGCGCTCGGCGCGATCGTGGCGCTGCTGTACAACCTCAGCGTCAAGATCACCGGCGGCCTCCTGGTGGGCTTCACCAACCAGTAGGGCGCACGGTCCGGCCGATTGGGATTCCTGCTCGATGTCGGGTAGAGTCTCCTCTGGCCATTCCGGGGGTATAGCTCAGGCGGTTAGAGCGCTTCACTGATAATGAAGAGGTCCCAGGTTCAAGTCCTGGTACCCCCACCCGGTCCGAACGGCCCGTCACCTCGCGGTGGCGGGCCGTTCGACTCTCGGAGACGGATCGCCCCGTCTCCGGCCCGGGGCCTTAGCTCAGTTGGTAGAGCGCCTGCTTTGCAAGCAGGATGTCAGGAGTTCGAATCTCCTAGGCTCCACACTTCCTCCCTCTCGCGGGTGCTTCCCCTTCGCCGGCCCTTCTGGTCCACCGGCGCACGGCACTCCGGGTCCTCCGCCGTCGCGGGGTCACCGTGTCGAGGTCTTCGGCGGCCCCTCCTGTCGCCGACCGTGCGGTCCCCGCGATCGAGGTCGCCACTCGGATGACCGAGTCGCCCGCTCAGCGGTCCACGCAGGCGAGGCCGAGGAACTGCTGGACCGAGAGGGTCTCGGACGTGCCGTCGCGGATGTCGCCGACGATGATCTCGCCGACGGAGAGCGTGTCGAACTGCTCGGCCGTGAAGACGACCGGGCGGGCGAGCACGGAGCGGTCGGTCGCGTAGGCGCCCAGCGCGAGGTCGACGCCGAGCGGGAACCGCTCGATCACCGTGTCGGCCGGCCAGACCGTGGATCCGGAGAGGTCGGTCGCGCCCAGCTGCGTGACCGGGGACGGGGAGACCCAGCGGGTGACCCTCCGCAGCCCGTCGCCGATGGTCAGGGGAGCGGAGTCGGAGGCGGCGAGGTCGAGGCCGTCGACGGACCCCGAGCACACGACGACGACCCCGAGGACCTCGCCTCGCTCGCCGCCCCGTCCGAGCCCGACCGCGGCCGTGGTCACCGGCTCCTCGGAGGCGCATCCCGAGAGCGCGAGGGCGCCGAGCAGAACGACGGTGCTCGCGAGCGCGGCACGACAGTGCATGGGTCCTCCCGCGGCCACCCTACGCGGGCAGCGCGAGGGCCAGAGCGGCGAGAGCCTGCGGAAGGGAGGGAGCGCCCTCCGCTCGGAAGACCACCTCTCCGGCCGTATCGCGCACGACGACGGTGGGGGTCGAGCGGATGCCGGCGGCCTCGGCCTCGACGGGGTGGAAGGCCACGTCGCGCTCGCGGATCTCGGCGGCGGGGACGAGCTCCGCGGCGCGCTCCAGCACCGAGCGCGCGGCATGGCAGGCGCCGCAGAAGGCGGAGGTGTAGAGCTCGACGATCACGACGAAGGGAACGCCGGGGCGCGGCCGGGGATTCCCGGGCACCGTCAGCGGAGGAGCCAGGCCTCGTTCATGGTGAGGGCCGCGTCGACGAGCTCGACGCGCTCCAGCTCCTCGACGTCGCTCAGGGGGAACCAGGCGGCGGCGTCCGTGGAGCCGTCCACCTCGTGCGTGAGCTCGCCGCCCACGATGCGGGCGCGGTAGACGACGCGGATGGCGTGCAGGGGGCCGGCCTCGGGATCGCTGCGGCGGTGCGCGGGGATCACGTGCGAGTCCACGCCGATGAGGGCGTCGAGCTCGGCACGGTAGCCCGTCTCCTCGAAGATCTCGCGGACCGCGGCGTCGGCGGGCGACTCGCCCTCGTCGATCCCGCCGCCCGGAAGCGTCCAGGCCGACCAGGGGCCCTGGCTCCAGTGCGCGAGCAGCATCCGCTCGCCGTCGATGATCACGCCGTACGCGGCGACCCGGATGTCCACCGCAGAAGCCTAACCCGGGCATGCGAAGGAGCCGGACCCCCTGAGGGGCCCGGCTCCAGCGACGAGAACGTCAGGAAGCGGTCGAGGCCGCGTTCTGCGCGGCGCTCTGCGGCTCGTCCTCGGCGACCCACAGCTCGTCGTCGGCGCGGAACGTCTGCCAGACGGCGTAGCCGATGCCGCCGACGGCGACCAGCGCGGCGCCGATCGCGAAGACCGTGCCGACCTTGCTCTTCTTCTTCGGCGGAGTGGTGAGCTCCTCCCAGCGCGCCTTCGAGATCTCGGCGAGCTTCGCGCGGTTCTTCGAGTCCTTGGCGGCCTCGAAGGCGGCGGCGGCCGTGCCGCCCACAGCGGCGAAGGTCGGGACGACCTTGTGCTTGTAGGCGTTGCGTGCCGAGGAGTACGTGCCCTCGACGGCCGAGACGCCGTTGTCGTAGACCGGCTTGACTCGCGAGTCGTACGTGTCCTTGACGAAGGGGACGAGCTCCTTCTTGGCGTACTTCGACGCGTGGCGGCGGCTCTTCTCGAGCACGGAGGCCGCGTGCGCCAGCACCTCCTGCTGCTCGCCCCAGACCGCCTCGGCGTTCTTGCGAAGACGCTTGAGGTCCTTCTTGTGCTTACGTGACAGACCCATGTTGGTCCTCCATCGGCTACGAGCAGCGAACGCCTCAATACTGCCACTCATCGATCGGCGTCCGCATCGCGCACCCAGCGCATTGACACCGGGCGTTGCAGGGGCCTACAGACGCGCTGTGCGAGAATCCGAGCATGCCTTTGCACACCGCAGTCGCGACGTTCCACACCAACAAGGGCGACATCGTCGTCAACCTCTACGGGAACCACGCTCCCAAGACGGTCCGCAACTTCGTCGGTCTCGCGACCGGCGACATCGAGTGGACCCACCCCGCCACGGGTGCGAAGACGAAGGAGCCGCTCTACAACGGCACCGTCTTCCACCGCATCATCCCCGACTTCATGCTCCAGGGCGGCGACCCGCTCGGGCAGGGCATCGGCGGCCCGGGCTACCAGTTCGACGACGAGATCAACTCGGAGCTCGACTTCACCCAGCCCTACATCCTCGCGATGGCGAACGCCGGCAAGCAGGCGGGCCGCGGCACCAACGGCTCGCAGTTCTTCATCACCGTGGCGCCGACGACCTGGCTCCAGGGCAAGCACACCATCTTCGGCGCCGTCGCCGACGAGGAGTCGAAGAAGCTCGTGCAGTCGCTCTCGGCGGTCCCCACCGACGGCCGTGACAAGCCGCTCGAGGACGTCGTGATCGAGAGCGTCGAGATCACCGAGGTCTGATCGCCTCATCCACCACTCATTCGAGGGCCGGGTCCGTCAGGGCCCGGCCCTCGTTCTCCCCGGAGGCACGTCCGTGACCCAGGTCCCGCCGAGCAGCACCTACTCCTGCTACCGACACCCCGACCGGCAGAGCTTCGTGCGCTGCCAGCGGTGCGGCCGCACCATCTGCGGCGAGTGCCAGACGCCCGCTCCGGTCGGAGTGATCTGCCCGGACGACATGGCGCAGCAGCGCGCCACCGCGCCGCGCACCCGCGGTCCCCTTCTCTCCCGCGTGCGGGCCATGACCCGCGCCGACCAGCCGACGGTGACCTACGCGATCATCGCGCTCTGCATCGTGCTGTGGATCGTCGAGATCCTCCCCTTCGTCGGCGGGCCGGCGGTCAACGCTCTTCTGTACGCCCCCGCCTACACGCTCCCCGGCTTCGGCGCCGGTTTCGAGCCGTGGCGGATGCTCACTTCGGTGTTCCTCCACAGCACGTCGCTCTTCATCGTCATCCCGTTCCACCTGGTGCTGAACATGTACACGCTGTGGGTGTTCGGCATGGTGCTCGAGCGGATGCTGGGCCGCGGGCGGTACCTCACCCTCTTCCTCCTGAGCGGTTTCGCCGGGTCGGTGGGCGTCCTGCTCCTCGCGAACCCGCTGACCCCGGTGATCGGCGCCTCCGGTGCGATCTTCGGGCTGATGGGCGCGTACCTGGTGATCCTCCGGCACCTGGGCGGTCAGGCGTCGCAGCTGCTGGTGCTGGTCGGACTGAACCTCGTCATCGGCTTCCTGCCCGGGATGAACGTGGCGTGGCAGGCGCACGTCGGCGGTCTGGTGGCGGGCGCGCTCATCGGGCTGGTCTTCACGAAGACGCGGCAGCGCGCCCAGCGGCGCACGCAGAACCTCCTCGTCGGGCTCATCGGAGTCGGACTGGTGGCGATCACCGCGGGCGCCTATGTCCTCGGCTGACCCCGTCCTCTCCCGCAGCGGCGGGTCCGGCAGTGCCTCGCGCACTCCCGGGCCCGCCGCTTCGTCGTTCCCGCGGCGACCGTCTCCACCGCTGTCCACAGGTGCTCTCAACAGGTGGGGAGGAAGTTATCCACAGAGTTGTTAACACTGGGGAGAACGTCCCGGGTGTCCTCCTCGGGAGGACGATCCGGGGACGGCGGCGCGTCCGAGGACCGGCGGACTGGTGCGGATCCGGGCCCTGCTCGCCTCGAGCAGGCCAGCGCGGCGGGGACCGCGGAGTTCTCCACAGGAGATTCCACAGCTGGGGATAATTACAGCGGTGTAGTTCTCCGGCGGACGGCCACCAGGGCCGTCGCCTCACGGTCGTCGTCGCGGTGCAGCGAGGTGGCGAACCCGGCCGCCTGGAACGCGGAGGCACTCGCCGCGGCCTGATCCGCGCCGACCTCGATCACGACGACGCCGTGGGGTGCGAGCCACGCTCCCGCCTCCTGAGCGATGCGGCGGTGGAGGGCGAGCCCGTCCGATCCGCCGTCGAGCGTGAGCATCGGCTCGTGCACCCGGGCCTCCGGCGGCATGAGCGCGATCGCCGCGGTGGGGACGTAGGGGGCGTTGACGACGACGACGTCGATCCGCCCGCGCTCACTCCGGGGGAGAGCGTCGAAGAGGTCGCCCTCGTGGACGTCGGCGCGGCCTGCGAGCGTGCGGCGCGCGCAGGCGACGGCGGCGGGGGAGAGGTCGGCCGCGAGCAGGCGGACGTCCGGCCGCTCCTCCGCGATCGACCGGGCGAGGGCGCCGGATCCGCAGCAGAGGTCGAGCACCACGGCGCCGTCCGGGAGGACCTCCAGGGCGCAGTCGACCAGCCACTCGGTGCGCACGCGGGGCACGAAGACGCCGGGTGCGACGGGGACGCGCAGGCCGCGGAAGGCGACCCAGCCGAGGATCTGCTCGAGGGGCTCGCCCGTCTCGCGGCGACGGAGCAGCAGCTCGAGGTCGGAGGAGGAGTCGGCGGCCTCCTCGAGCAGGCCCGCCTCCTCCTCGGCGAAGACGCAGCCGGCGGCGCGCAGACGCTCCACCGACGACGAACGCCCCGTCGGCGGACCGGACGGGGCGTCGTTCACGACTGGGGGAGGTTCAGCGCCAGCGCGTCGTCATCAGGAAGCCGATGAACGCGATGCCGAAGCCGATCAGGATGTTGAGGTTGCCGAGATCGGGGATCGGCAGGGTGCCCTGGCTCACGTAGAAGACGATGATCCAGGCGAGTCCGAGCAGCATGAAGCCGAACATCACCGGCTTGAACCAGACCGGATTCGGTGCGTTCTCGCCGGTCCGGGCCTCGTCGCGCTCGGGCTTCGGGCTCTTCGTCGCTCGTGCCATGCCGACCACTGTACCGGGCGGAGGCTCCGGGCCGGGAGCGTCGGGGCTGCGCGGGTGCTGTGCGGACTCGCGGAGCGGCCGGTGCGGGCGCTCGAGTGGTCTCATCGGCCCTCCTCAGGCGGCGACTCGGGAGGGCTCTCCACAGGTCCGGATCATGCGCCACAGCGGGTCACGGCTCGCGCCTAGACTCGTCGCATGACCGCCCAGAACCCTGACGGGGCGGCTCTGCGGCCGCGAGCGAAGCGACGGAGGGCCCGCCCGGTCCGACGACTCTCGTTCTTCGGAGTCGTCGGCGAGCTCCTGATGACCGCCGGCGTCCTGGTCCTGCTCTTCCTGGCCTGGCAGCTCTGGTGGAACGACGCGGTGATCGCGGGCCGGCAAACGACGCAGGCCGCGGAGCTCCGCGAGACCTGGGGCGATTCCTCTCCGGCACCGCAGCCGACCGAGGCCGCCCCGGCGGAGCCGGTCGTCGCGTCGGTCGCCGCCCTCGACACCTCCTTCGGCAACCTCTACATCCCCCGCTACGGCGAGGGGTGGGTGCGCACGATCGCCGAGGGCATCGACGCCGAGAACGTGCTCGACGAGGGGAGCATCGGCCACTACCCCGGGACGCAGATGCCCGGCCAGGCCGGCAACTTCGCGCTCGCCGCGCACCGCAGCGCGTACGGCGGAGGCATGCACCTGATCGACGAGCTCCAGCTCGGCGACCCGATCTACATCGAGACGGCGGACGGCTGGTACACCTACCGCTTCCGCAATCTCGAGTACGTCCAGCCCTCCGACGTCCAGGTGATCGACCCGGTTCCGTGGACTCCGGACGCGGCTCCGACCGATCGCCTGATCACGCTGACGAGCTGCAACCCGCTCTACTCGACGGCCGAGCGGATCATCGCGTACGGCGTCTTCGACTCGTTCCAGCCTCGGTCCGCGGGCGCCCCCGCCGAGATCGCCGCCTCGCTGGCTCAGGAGGGCTGACCGTGTATGCAGCGCTGTGGCGGCTCCTGCCCGGGCCGTGGTGGGTCCGGCTCCTGATCGTCCTCGTCCTTGTCGCGGCGGTCCTGGTCGCGCTCGACGAGTGGGTGTTCCCCTGGGTGCAGTCGCTCGTGCTCGACCGGAACGTGACCGTCGGCTCGTGACCGCCGGCGCGGCCCCGCGGATCCTGGTCGTCGACCACCACGACAGCTTCGTCTTCACGCTCGTCTCGTACCTCCGCGAGCTCGGTGCCGAGGTCGACGTGGTCGAGGGCGACGATCTCGGGACGACGGCGCTCCTGGCTCGCGCGGAGGAGGCGGACGGAGTCCTGGTCTCACCCGGGCCGGGCCGTCCCGGGGACGTCCCCGCGTCGACGGCGCTCGTGCAGCGGGCGGAGGCGACCGGGCGGCCGCTGCTCGGAGTCTGCCTCGGCCACCAGGTGCTCGCCCACGCTCTCGGCGCCCGCGTCACGGAGGCGCCGGAGCTGCTGCACGGCCGGACGTCCGCGGTCCTCCACGACGGAGATCCGCTCTTCGACGGCCTGCCCTCCGGATTCGCCGCGATGCGGTACCACTCGCTCGCGGTCGACGGTGAGAGCCTTCCCGAGGAGCTGCGGGTGACGGCGCGGACACCGGAGGGAGTGGTCATGGCCGTCCGGCACCGGAGTGCTCCGCTCGTGGGCGTGCAGTTCCATCCGGAGTCGGTCCTCACCGAGGGCGGGCGGCGCCTTCTCGAGAACTGGCTGCGCGAGGTGACGTCGATCCGGTCGTCCGTATCGGCCGACGACACGCCCGGACTCTCGATCCCGGCTCGGTGAGGCGGAATTCGCCGGGCTTATCGGGCTCGTTATCGAGTCGAGAGCATTGAGAATGATCAGCGACCACCGTCCCCCGAACGGGGATGCCGCCCTGAGTGCGTTCTCACGTAGAAATCCGCCATCTGACGGCTAAATGACGGTGGGCGGAGGAGAAAGCCGAGACAGGGTATGAGCGTGACCTTGTCCACCCCCTTGCGCACCCCCCGATCAGGTGGCGGGATTTGACGGGCTCCCGGCGGAGGATGCGGCCCCTTTTCCCTGCATAATCAGAGGGCGCCGACAGGGGGTCGGCGCCGCAGAAGAGAAGTCCGGGGGGACCTCATGGTCGCATCGATCTCCTGGGCTTTCTCGGGAATCCGAGAACTCGAGAATCTCGGACCGCGCATCGTCGTCAAACCCGGCACCGTTCCGAGCATCACCGGTTCGGGATTCGGCACCGCCGATCTGAGCGTCGTGCTGATGACGGTCTCGCCGTTGCGCGTCCTCCGCGGGACGTGGCCGGCCGACGACACCTCCTTCCTCACCTTCAGCTTCCTCATCGACGGCTTCGTGCGCATGGTCGCCCCGGACCGAACGGTGCTGCTGCGTCCGGGCTCGATCTCGTACCAGCAGGGGACGACGACGTTCACGACCGAGTCGACGACTCCGGCCACGATCCTCCACCTCTCGCTGCGCGCCGACGAGATGCGCCGCTACGGCTTCGACACGTCGGCCCCGGTCTACGCGCTCGATCCCGACGCCCGGTCCACCCGCGCCGCATACGCCTTCACGACCGCCTTCGCCCTCGCGGCGGAGTCCGGGACGGGGCTGCCCGGTGAGGGCGAGGTCACCGGCTTCGCCCACGTTGTCAAGCAGCTCCTCACCAGCGCGTTCCTCGCGGCGGCGAGCTCGCAGCCCGGCACCACGAGCGTCCGGGCCGCCACGCTCGGGCGCGCGCGCACGGTCATCGACCGGACGCACCGCACGCCACGCTGCACCCCGGAGGCGGTGGCCGACGCGGTCAACGTGTCCACCCGCTCCCTCCAGCGGCTCTTCGAGGACGCGGGCACCACCGTCGCGAGCGAGATCGAGCGCTCCCGGGTCGCCAGCGCCGTGGAGCTCCTGCGCCGCCGCCCGCGGGAGGTCCCGCTCGAGGCGATCGCCGCCGCGTCCGGATTCTCCTCGGCGGACCACCTCCGCCGTGCGCTCAAGCGCCGCGAGGGGCTCACCCCGAGCGACATCCGCGGCAGGATCGCGCGCCCCGCCGACGGATCGGCAGCCGGCGAGGTCGTGCGGCTCCAGCCCCCGCTCGCCGACGCGCGCCGGGCGTAGCCGTTCACCTCGGGGCCGTCGGCCTCGCGGAGCATCGACCCCGACGAGCGACGTCCGGACGAGCCCTTCTCGGCGCGCAGAGCAGCGGCCCGGCCTCCACCGAGCACCGTCGGCCGACGCCGCAGCCGCAGCGGGCTGCAGGCCGGGTCAGCCCGCGCAGTAGCCGAGCTGGACGGTCGATCCCTGCGGGACGTCGCCCGGAGCCAGGGACTGAGTCGTGATGGGCGGGTTCGCCCGGGTCGCGTCGCAGGTCTCGTCCGGGACCTCGACCCCCACGAGCTGCAGCTTCTCGGAGGCGAGGGTGGCCAGCGCGCTGCTGAGGGACGTCCCGACGAGGTCGGGGAGCGTGACCTGGCCGGAGGAGACCGTGAGGTCGACCGGCGTGCCCGGGGCGACCTGCTGGCCCGCTCCGGGAGAGGCGGCGAGTACGACGTCGCCCGGGACGGTCGGCGAGTTCTCGCGGGTCTGGGAGCCCTCGACGAAGCCGACGGCGGTGAGCGCGTCGATGGCCTCGGCGAGGCTCTGCCCGACGGTGTCCGGCACGGCGACGGGCTGCGGACCCTGGGACACGACGATGCGGATGACCGTCTCGGGCGCGACGATCGTGCCCGAGCCCGGATCCGTGCGGATCACCTCGCCCTCGGGGACGGTCGAGCTGTACTCCGCGACCTGGCTCGGCACGAGGTCGAGCTCGGTCAGGGTCGACTGGGCGCTGTCGTAGGTGGTCTCGGTGAGGGTGGGGACCTCGCGCGACTGCGACGGGAGGGTCGACGCGGGCTGGAGCGTCAGCACCCAGATCACGAGTGCGGCGACGATCACGGCCAGCACGACGATCGAGGACCAGATCCAGAGGACCGGCGGGCGGCGCTGGGTGCGGACGATCGAGTTGTCCTCGGCCAGCTGGCGGAGGGCGAGCTCGGAGTCGTTGACTCCACCTTGGCTGCGGGCCGCGAAGAGCGAGGTGGTCAGCTCGTCGATCGGGCGGTGGTCGGGGAGGCGTCCGGCGGCGGCGTCGCGCAGGTCGTCGCGGAACTCCGCAGCTCCCTGGAAGCGCTCGTAGCGGTCCTTCGAGAGTGCTCGGGCGACGACCGCATCGAGTGCGGGGGTGACGGCCGGGTTGATGGAGCTCGGCGCCGGCGGCGTCTCGCTGACGTGCTGGTAGGCGACGGCCACCGGGGTGTCGCCGCGGAAGGGCGCACGCCCGGTGAGGAGCTCGAAGAGCACGATGCCGGCGGAGTAGAGGTCGCTGCGGGCGTCGACCTGCTCGCCCTTCGCCTGCTCGGGGGAGAAGTAGGCCGCGGTGCCGAGGATCGCCGTGGTCTGAGCGACCGTGGCGGCGGAGTCGGAGACGGCGCGGGCGATCCCGAAGTCCATCACCTTCACCTGGCCCGACGGGGTCAGCATGATGTTGCCGGGCTTGATGTCGCGGTGGACGACGCCTGCGCGGTGCGAGTACTCGAGGGCGGTGAGGATGCCCTCCGTGATGCGGACGGCCTCGTCCACGTCGAGGGGGCCCTCGGCGATCAGGTCCTTGAGGAGGCGGCCCTCGATGTGCTCCATGACGATGAAGGGCCGGCGCGACTCGGCGCCGCTGTCGTCGAGCGAGACCTCCTCGCCCGCATCGAAGACCCGGACGATCGTGGGGTGCGACATGCGCGATGCGGACTGCGCCTCCTGGCGGAACCGCAGGCGGAAGGCGGAGTCGGAGGAGAGGGAGAGCTTCAGCTCCTTGATGGCGACGGTGCGGCCGAGCCGGGTGTCGGTGCCGAGGTACACCTCGGACATCCCGCCGCGGCCGAGCCGGGGCCCGACCTGGTACCGTCCCGCGATCAGGCGACCCTCATCCGTCACGCGCACGCTCCCGCCCTGTACTTCCGTGTGGTGCGGCCCCGAGGAGCCACGGCAAGTGTACCTATGGGCCCCTGGTGTTCCGGGCGGGGGCGCGACGCGACGGCCGCGAGGCGCCGGGCCGGAGCAGTGCCCCGAGCCGGCGCGCCGCCGCTACTCGGAGGGGGTGGGCGTCGAGGTGGCCTTCGAGGTGGGGGTCGGCGCCGGGGTCGGAGCCGGCTCCTCGACGGTGACGGAGAGGGTGGGCGAGGCCGCCGACTCCGACTCGCCGCAGAGCACGGTGTACGTGACGTCGATCGTGCCCGCCGTGGTGCCGGCCTGGATCGTCGCGGTCGTCGAGTTCGACGGGTTGGTGCTCGTCACGCTCGCGCCCTCACCGGTCGCGGTCACCCGGTAACCGCTCACGGAGGTTCCGCTCGGGCACTGGTTGTAGTTGCTCCAGGTGACGTTGAACGTCGCGCCCGCCTCGACGCTGGAGGCGGCGGGGGTGACGGTCGGCACGGCGGTCGGTGCGTCCGGGGTCGCGACCTCGGTGAAGACGGAGACCTCGATGGTCGTGCCCTTCACCACGTTCGCGGTGGGGTTCACGTCCTCGACGAGTCCGACCTGCTCGGCGGTGGGGGCGCTCGGACCGTCCGCGCGGCGGACGCCCATGCCCAGGGCCTCGAGCTCGGTCTCGACGTCGTCGAAGGAGCGCCCGACGTAGTCGGCCTTGTCGATGACGACCGTGTTCGAGGTCGGCGTCGGCGTGGGACTCGGAGTCTCGGACGGCGTCGGCGACGGGGCCGTGCTGGTCGGCGCGGTGGGGGAGGCGGCCGGGTCGCTGCTCCCGCCGGTCGTCAGGGCGAAGATCGTGCCCGCGATGACGACGGCGAGGATCACGATGAGGGCGATCAGCGGCCAGGTCCAGGGGCTGCGGCGACGCGGCTCCTCGGCCGGCTCGAGCGGATCCTCGATCGGCACGAACGGAGCGGCGGCCGCGGCCGCGGGCGCGCCGGAGGGGAGCACCGTGGTCGCCTGCGTCGCGCCCTGGTTGGAGGGGAGGACCGTGGTCGCCTGCGTCGCGGGCAGGTCGCTGAGGACCGCGGGGACGGCCAGCGCCGCTCCGCGCACGTCGCCCGAGCGCAGCGCCTGGGCCGCCCGCGCGAGGTGCGCGGCGGTGGCGGGGCGGTCGGCCGGCTTCTTGGCGATGCAGGAGTAGACGAGGTTGCGCACCGGCTCCGCGACCGTGACCGGCAGCTCCGGCGGGGTGTCGTTGATCTGCGCCATCGCGATGGCGACCTGCGACTCGCCCGTGAAGGGGCGGCGCCCGGCCAGGCACTCGTACGCGACGATGCCCAGCGAGTAGATGTCGGTGGCGGGGGAGGCGGGCTGGCCGCTCGCCTGCTCCGGGGACAGGTACTGGACCGTGCCCATGACCTGCCCGGTCGCCGTCAGCGGGACCTGGTCGGCGATGCGCGCGATGCCGAAGTCGGTGATCTTGACGCGGCCGTCCGGCGTGATGAGCAGGTTGCCCGGCTTCACGTCGCGGTGCACGAGGCCCGCGGCGTGCGCGGCGTGCAGGGCGAGCGCGGTCTGCGCGACGATGTCGAGGACCTTGTCGGTCGAGAGGACGCGCTCGCGCTCGAGGACGGTCGAGAGCGCCTCGCCGGGGACGAGCTCCATGACCAGGTAGGCCGACCCGTCCTCCTCGCCGTAGTCGTAGACGTTGGCGATGCCCTCGTGGTTGACCAGCGCCGCGTGGCGGGCCTCGGCGCGGAAGCGCTCGAGGAAGCCGGGGTCGCCGAGGTACTCGTCCTTCAGGATCTTGATCGCGATGGTGCGGCCGATGACCAGATCGGTCGCCTGCCACACCTCTCCCATGCCGCCGATGGCGATCCGGGACTGCAGCTCGTAGCGTCCCCCGAAGGTGAGGCCTGTCGTGGGTCTCATTTGTTCAGCACCGCCTCTAGTACCTGTTGTCCGATGGGTGCGGCGATCAGGTTGCCGTACCCGGTCTGGCCGAGCCCTCCACCGTTCTCCACGAGCACGGTGATGGCGTACTGCGGGTCGTCCGCAGGCGCGAAGCCGGTGAACCAGAGGGTGTACGGGTCGTCCCCGCCGTTCTCGGCGGTACCGGTCTTACCGGCCACAGTGACGCCCCCTATTGTTGCATTCGTCGCCGCGCCGCCCTGGACGCTGGCGACCATCATCGCCTTGACGGCGTCCGCGGTCTGCGTGCTCACCGCCCGGCCGAGCGACTTCTCCTGGAACTGCTGCAGCACGCTGAGGTCCTGCGAGCGGATCGAGTCGACCAGGTTCGGCTGCATCACCTCGCCGCCGTTCGCGATCGCCGCGGAGACCATGGCGATCTGCAGCGGCGTCGCACGCACCTCGTACTGTCCGAAGGCGGTGAGGGCCGTCTGGGCGTCGTCCGTCTTCGTCGGGTAGGTGCTCGCCTCGACCGACATCGGGATCTCGAGCTCGGTGTCGAAGCCGAACTTCTCGGCCTGCGAGCGGATCGCGTCCGCTCCCAGCTGCACGCCCATCTCGGCCATCGGGACGTTGCAGGAGAGCGAGACGGCGGTGGCCAGCGTGACCGTCTCTCCGGAGCCGCAGAGACCGCCTCCGGAGTTGATCACCTGCGACGAGGAGCCGGGCAGCGTGTACGACTCGACGTTGGGGAAGCTCGAGTCGGCCGTGAAGCGGCCGGACTCGAGGGCGGCCGAGGCCACGACGAGCTTGAAGACGGAGCCGGGCGGGTTGAGCGAGCCGCCGATCGCACGGTTCACGAGGGGCTCGGAGGAGTCGTCGTTCAGCGCCCGGTAGGCGGCGAGGACGTCGTCGGTGTCGTGGGAGGCCAGCGCGGTGGGATCGAAGGTGGGCTTCGAGACCATCGCGAGGATGCGTCCGGTGGCCGGCTCCGTCACGACGACGGCCCCCGTGTAGTCGCCGAGCGCGTCGAAGGCGGCCTGCTGGGCGACCGGGTCGATCGAGAGCTCGACCGACGCGCCCTTCGGGTCCTGGCCCGTGACGAGGTTGTTGATCTCGTCGAAGAACTGCGAGTTCGAGGTGCCCGAGAGGTAGTCGTTGAGCGTGCGCTCGATGCCGGTGGTGCCCTGGTTCAGGGTGAAGTAGCCGGTCACGGCGGAGTAGAGCGGGCCGTTCGCGTACTGCCGCTGGAACTTGTAGAGGTCGTCCGACGGCGTCGAGGAGGCGATCGGCTGACCGCCGGCGAGGATCGCGCCGCGTTCGGTCGAGAAGCTCTCGTAGAGGGTCCGCGTGTTGCGGCCGTCCTCGTCGAGGGAGTCGGCCTGGATCACCTGGATGGTGGTGGTGGAGAGGAAGAGGGCCACGAACATCGTCAGCACGACGAGGCTCACCCGTTTGAGTTCTCGGTTCATCGACGGATCACACCACCAGACGAGGCTGACTGCGGACTGTGTCGGACAGGCGCAGCAGCACCGCCACGATCATCCAGTTCGCCACGAGGGAGGAGCCGCCGGCGGCGAGGAACGGCGTGGTCAGGCCGGTCAGCGGGATGACGCGGGTGACGCCTCCGATGACGATGAAGCACTGCAGGGCGATCACGAACGAGAGGCCGACTCCCAGGAGGCGCCCGAAGTCGTCCTGCCCGGCGAAGCCGATGCGGAACCCGCGCGAGACCAGCAGGAGGTAGAGGCCGAAGATCGCGAAGAGCCCGGCGAGGCCCAGCTCCTCGCCGAGGCTGGCGATGATGTAGTCGGACTGCGGGACCGGCGTGAGATCCGGCATCCCCTGGCCGAGGCCCGTGCCGAGCAGTCCGCCGTGCGCGAGGCCGAAGAGGCCCTGCACGAGCTGGTAGCTGCCGCCCGGATCCGCCCCGTAGCGCTCGGCGCTGAAGGGCTCGAGCCAGTTGGCGAAGCGGTTGCCCACGTAGTCGAGCGTCTGGCTCGCCAGCAGCGCGCCGCCGAGGAACAGGCCGACGCCGATGAGGACCCAGCCGGTGCGGCCGGTCGCGACGTAGAGCATGACCAGGAACAGGCCGAAGTAGAGCAGCGCCGTCCCCAGGTCGCGCTGGAAGACGATGACGCCCATCGTGACCGCCCAGACCACCAGGATCGGGCCGAGGTCGCGCAGGCGCGGGAAGCGCATACCGAGGACGGTGCGGCCCACCATCGAGAGGGAGTCGCGGTTGCGCACGAGGTAGCCGGCGAAGAAGACCGCGAGGGCGATCTTGGCGATCTCGCCGGGCTGGAAGCTCGCCACGTCGCCGATCCCGATCCAGACGCGCGCGCCGCTGACCTCGCGGCCGATGAAGGGCAGGAGCGGCAGGAGGAGCAGCACGATCGCCGCGAACCCGGCGACGTAGGTGTAGCGGAACAGCACGCGGTGGTTGCGGATGACCAGCAGCACCACGATCGCCGCCACGACGGCCAGGGCGCTCCAGAAGATCTGCCGCACCGCCACCGACTCCCAGCCGGTCGCGCCGTCGGCGATGTCGATCCGGTAGATCTCGGCGACGCCCAGGCCGTTCAGCACGGTGGCGATCGGGAGGAGGAAGGGGTCGGCCGCCGGGGCCGCGAAGCGCAGCACGACGTGCACGGCGAGCACGAGCGCCGAGAGGCCGGCGCCCAGCGAGACCAGCGTGGTGTCGATCGAGCCGAGGGCGCCGAGCTGCACGAGCACGATCGCGCCGGCGTCGATCAGGCATGCGCCGATCAGGAGCAGGAGCTCGAGATTGCGCAGCTTCTGGCGGAAGAAGCCCTGCCGCTCGGGGGCGGGGCGGGCGGTGGCCGTGGCGGCGTCCGTCATGGTGCTCCGTTCGCGTCCGTGAGGCGCTCGACGATGTCGACCGCGCCGGCGTAGGAGTCGGCGCTGATCGTCTGCTCCAGCTGCTCGACGTCGTAGGCGCGGAGGGAGTCGAGCGGGATGCCCGTGTCCTCCTTCACCTCCGAGAGCGAGAGCGGGCCGACCGACTGCTGGATGCCCTGGTAGATGATCACGGTGTCCCCGTCGGTGCCGACGTAGAAGCGGGACTGTGTCCAGTCGTAGGCGAAGAGGATCCCGAGGAATCCGATGATCAGCACGAGGGACAGGCCGACGAGCCAGGTGATGCGGCGGCGCAGGTGCCGGCGGCGGTCCTCCTCGATCAGCTCGTCGAGGTAGTCCTCGGACGCGGGCTCGAAGTGGGTGGGGCCCTGCGCGGCGGGAGCCCGGGTGTGCAGGCGGAGGCCGGGGATCCGGACGCGGTTCTGCGAGTCGTCGGTGCTGAAGGGCGTGGGTGCGGCGGCGGATCCGACGACCACCGGCTCCTCCACGGGGGCGAGGATGCGCGCGGTGTCGCCCGCCCCGGGGATGTCGAGGACGACGACGGTGACGTTGTCCGGGGCGCCGTGCGAGAGGCTGTCGCGGATCAGGCGGTCGGCCACCTGCTGGGCGGTCTCGTCGCGGCTGAGCTCCTTGAGGATCTCGTCGTGCGGGACGACGCCGGAGAGGCCGTCGGAGCAGATCAGCCAGCGGTCGTGCGGCTCGGTCTCGAGCGTGAGCGTGTCGATCTCGGGGTTGGTGTGCACGTCGCCGAGGACCCGCATCAGGACGGAGCGGCGCGGATGCGTCATCGCCTCCTCCTCCGTGATGCGGCCGGAGTCGACGAGGCGCTGCACGAAGGTGTGGTCGGTCGTGACCTGCTCGAGCCGGCCGTCGCGGAGGACGTAGATGCGGGAGTCGCCGATGTGCGCGATCGCCACCGACTCGCCGACGCGGGCGATCGCGCTGACGGTGGTGCCCATGCCGGTGAGCTCGGGGTGGTCGACGACGGCGTCGGCCAGCAGGGTGTTGGCCGCCAGCAGGGTGCGCTTGAGCTCGTCCTCGGCCTCGTAGGTGGAGGCGTAGACGCGGTCGGCCTCCGCGATGCGCTTGATCGCGATGGAGGAGGCGACGTCGCCGCCCGCGTGGCCGCCCATGCCGTCGGCGACGACGAAGAGCTGCCGGCCCGCGTAGCCGGAGTCCTGGTTGTTCGAGCGGATCCTGCCGACGTGCGAGACGGCGGCGCTCTCGCGCACCGCGCCGTGGCCGGAGCCGCTCTCCGGAGTGGGGGCCACGCGCTACGACCGCCGCAGTTCGAAGGTGGTGGTGCCGACCTTCACGGGCGTGTCCAGCGGCACCTTGGTGGGCGCGCCGACGCGGCGGCCGTCGAGGAAGGTGCCGTTGGTGGAGTCGAGGTCCTGGATCATCCACTCGTCGTTCCAGAGGAGCAGGCGGGCGTGGTGGGTCGAGGTGTAGTCGTCGCGGATGACCAGCGTCGACTCCGCGGAGCGGCCGATCGTCAGCGGGTCGCCGGTCAGCTCGAGCTCGGTGCCCCGCTTGGGGCCCGAGGTGATCACGAGGCGCTGCGCCGTGTGGACCGTGGCGGCGCCTCCCTGCTCGGCGCGCTCGGCGGCGGCCTCTCGGCTCCTCCGGGCCGAGGGGGCCGACGGGGAGGCGGGCTGCGCGGGCGCGGGAGCCGCGGCGGCCGCGGCGACCACGGGCTGGGCCGCCGTCACGAACGGGGCCTCGGGGGACGCGGCCTGCGCGCCGGGCGGCAGCTTGCGCACGCGCTGCCCGAACAGGTCGGAGCGCAGCGCGTAGACGATGCCGAACACGAAGAACCACAGCAGCGCGAGGAACGCGATGCGCAGGAGGAAGAGAGTGAGCTCGCTCATAGCCGGTCGTCCCAGAATCCCTCGGAGCCGCGTCCGGCTGCCCTGCCGGACGACGGGCGGTCGGTGCGTGCGGGCGCGGAGCCCTGCACGACGCGGTAGACGATCGAGGTGCGCCCGATCGTGATGGTCTGCTCGGGGGCCAGGGGCGCCTGCGTGACGGGCCGGCCGTCGAGCTTGGAGCCGTTCGTGGACCCGAGGTCGTGCACCTGGGCGCGGGAGCCGTCCCAGAGGATCTCGACGTGCTTGCGGGACGTGCCCGAGTCGTCGACGGTGATGTCGGCGTCGCTGCCGCGGCCGATGACGGTGCGCGCCTTCGTGATCGGGTGGCGCCGGCCGTCGATGTCGAGGACGGGCGTGTAGGCGACGGTGCCCTTCACGCTGCGGGAGTCGACCTCGACCATGCCGTCGCTGAGCGCCGGATCGACGGCGAGGGAGATGTCGATCGGGCCGGGGAAGCGGAAGCCCTGCTTGGTGGCGTGCTCGGTGGCGACCGTGGTGAGCTCGTCGATCAGGGTGGCGCCGAGGCGCTGCATCCGGTCGAGGTCGGTCGCGGACATCCGCAGGACGAGGCTGTTGGGGACGAGGATGCGGTCGCGGCTGACCACGGCGGCGGAGGTGTCGAGCTCCCGGCGGAGGGCGGAGGCGAGCTCGACCGGCTGCAGACCCGACTTGAAGGTCCGCGCGAACGCGCCGTTGACGACGCGCTCGAGTCCCTTCTCGAAGTTGTCCAGTATGCCCACAGTCTTCCGATCTTCCGGTTCTTCGCCTTCTCGGCGGTCGCGCACGGATCGAGATGTCTGCGCGCCCGTCGCCGCTTCCTCTTCTTGGTCTGCGCCGCGCACGGCTACGGGCATGTTACTGGGATGGTCTGGATGCGCGATCCTCCGCAGTGGTTTCGCGGCCGGACTGCCGTGTGCGCGCTCTCACCGGGGCGGCTCGGCGGCGGCTCCCGGGGGAGCGGCGGCCCGGGACGGTGAGCGCCGGTTCGGCTCGGGGGCCGGGGGGTGCTACGATTTCTCGTCGGCGCTTCGGTGCCGCTGGTGAGCGCGAGTGGCGGAATAGGCAGACGCGCACGGTTCAGGTCCGTGTGCCCGAAAGGGCGTGGGGGTTCAACTCCCCCCTCGCGCACCAGACTTCACGAGAACCGGAGTTCGAGAGAACCGGGTTCGAGAGAACCAGAGGAGAAGCCCCCGATCGGATGTCCGGTCGGGGGCTTCTTCCGTTCCCGGGTGCGGTGCGCCGCGGGGCGGGCTCCTGTCGTGTCGTTCTCGCGGACGGCGTCCCGCGGAGGGGCGGTGTTCACCGGGAGGTCGGCGCGAGGTCGTCCGGCGCGGGCACGCTCGCGGGGTGATCGCCCTCCGTGCCGACGTGTCCGCCCTCGATCCGCAGGCGCTGCCCGAGCTGCTCCGACGCCTCCGCCGGCACCGGAGCGTGCAGGTGGGGGAGTGCCAGTGGATCGCGGTGCTGCCCGGATCGGGCCCGGTGCTGCTGACGGCCGGCGACCGGCTCGTGCTCGACCTGCTGATCGAGCGGCGCGCGCTGCTCCCCGTGGTGATCGACGCGCTCGAGGCGGAGGTGCGCAGCGGCGGCTTCCGCGAGCGGATCGCGCTGAGCTGGAGCACGCCGGACACGGTGCCCGTGCTGCTGCGCTGACGAGCCGCGGTCAGCGGCGGGTGAGCTCCACGACCGGGATGATGCGGGTGGTGCGCTTCTCGTAGTCGAGGAAGCCGGCGGAGGCGGTGGTGAAGCGGGCCCAGCCAGCGTCGCGCTCCTCCCCGGCGAGGACGCGCGCCCGGACGTCGACGGTGCCGTCGTCGGGGGTCTCGATCGCCAGGTCCGGGTGGGCGATCGTGTTGTGGAACCAGGCGGGGTGCTTCGGCGCACCGGCGGCGGACGCGGCGAGCAGCCAGACGTCCTCGGAGGGGTGCAGCGCCATCAGCGGAGTCACGCGCTCCTCACCGGAGCGGGCGCCGCGGTGGTGCACCAGCACGAGGCTCCTCCCGAAGCCGCCCGTGGTCACGGTCCCGCCGTTCGCGCGGAACTCCTCGATGATCGTGTCGTTCCAGTCGGCCATGCTCGTCCTCCTCGACGCGGTGCCGGCACTCGAGTGCCGGGGTCAGGCGCGGGCGCCCAGAGCGTCCTCGCGGCTGCTGCTCCCACCCGGCGGCTGTGCGCCCCCGGTGACGGCGGCGGGATCCGCCAGCGCCCGCCGCCAGGGTAGCTCCGCGGCGCCGACGAGTTCCAGCCTCGAGCGCAGGGCCGCGCGCTCGATCCGCACGCCGCGCGCGAGGTCGCTCAGGGCGCGGGCCGAGACGCGGGCGGCGAGGCGCTCGCGGTCGACGGTGAGCAGCGAGCCGAGGAAGCCGCCGAGCACGACCGCGGTGGGGTTGAAGAGGTTGATGTAGGTGGACAGGCCCTCCGAGAGCAGGTCGACCTGGCGGGCGACCTCGCCCAGGACGGCGGGGTCGCGGGAGGTGCCCAGGGCGATGTCGAGCTCGTCCTGGTCGAGGACGCGGGCGCCGAGGACGTCGAGGAGGGAGCGCATCCGGACCTCGGCCTCGAGGCAGCCGCGCCGGCCGCAGCCGCAGAGGCGGCCGTTCGTGGCGACGAGGGTGTGGCCCAGCTCGGCCGCGAACCCCGAGGAGCCCTGGAGCGGGACGCCGCCGATGATGACTCCTCCGCCGATGCCGCCCGCGCCGCCGGTGACGTAGACGACATCGGCCACGCCGTGCGCGGCTCCGAAGAGGGACTCGCCGATGGCGCCGAGGGTTGCGTCGTTGCCGACGGCGACCGGGAGGTCGAGGGCGCGGCTCAGCTGGGTGGCGAGGTCGACGTCGCGCCAGCCCAGGTGCGGGGCGCGGTGGACGAAGCCGGAGTCGGCCTGGACGAGGCCGGGGACGGCGACGCCCGCGCCGACCAGCGTGCGGAGCGACTCCCGCTCGGAGCGGAAGCCCTCGACGATGCCGGTGACGACGCGGACCACCGTGGCCGGGCTCGCGGGCTTGGGGGTGTCGAAGCGGACGCGGCGCAGCAGCTCGCCGTGCAGGCCGACGAGGCCGACGATGATCGCGTCGGTGTCGAGGTGGACGCCCACGGCCGCGAACCGGTCGCCGGGGACGACGGTGGCGCTGGGGCGGCCGATGCGGCCGTCCGGTGCGGTGGTCTCCTCCGCCACCCAGCCGAGCTCGCTCAGCTCGCCGACCAGGTTCGCGACGGCGGAGCGGTTCAGCCCGGTGAGGCGGCCGAGCTCGGCGCGGCTGGTGGGACCGGAGCGGTGCACCAGCGTCGCGAGGCTCGCGAGGTTCGTGCGGCGCAGCAGCGCGTTGCTGGAGGCTCCGACTGCTCCTGCCATGATCGCCTGCCTGTCGCTGGACCCCGACGGGTCTCGGATGCACTCGGGCGCGGCTCCCCCGAGGAGAAGCCGCGCCCGAGAACTGTAGAAGAGAAGGACGAGGAGCGCCGCTGGGCGGCGCCCGGCGTTCGCCTAGCGGCCGCCGGCGCGGCGCTTGTTGAAGATGTCGAACGCCACCGCGAGCAGGAGCACGAAGCCCTTGATCGCCATCTGCCAGGCTGCGTCGACCGAGAGGATGGACAGGCCCATGTTGAGCACGCCCATCACGAGTCCGCCGATGACGGCTCCGACGACGGTGCCCACGCCTCCCTGGACGGCGGCGCCGCCGATGAAGACCGCGGCGATCGCGTCCAGCTCGTAGTTCTGTCCGGCCGAGGCGACCGCACCGCCGGCGCGGGCGGTGCTGACGATGCCCGCGACTCCGGCCAGTGCGCCCATGTTGACGAAGATGAAGAAGTTGACCCACTTCGTCTTGACGCCGGACATCATCGCGGCGAACAGGTTGCCGCCCATCGCGTAGATGTGGCGGCCGAAGACCGTCCGGCCGAGCACGAAGCTGTAGGCGAGGATCAGCACGGCGAGCACGATCAGGATGATCGGGGTTCCGCTGTAGCCGGCGAGCAGCCAGGAGAGGGCCATGATCGCGATGACGGCGATGGCCGACTTCGCCACCAGCGAGCCGATGGGCTCGCGGGGCAGCTCGAGGCGGCGGAGGGTCGCGCGGCTGCGGAGCTGCTGAGCCACGAGGACGACGCAGACGATCAGGCCGAGGACCAGGGTGAGCGCGTCGCGCCCGGCGATGCCGCCGAGGACGCCCGGGAGCCAGCCGGCGCCGATCGCGGTGAACTCGGTGGGGAGGCCGTTGATCGTTCCGCCGGTGAGGAGGACGAGGGTGAAGCCGCGGAAGATCAGCATGCCCGCGAGGGTCACGATGAACGCCGGTATGCCGACGAAGGCGACCCAGAAGCCCTGCCAGGCTCCGACGGCGGCGCCGGTGACGAGGGCGACGACGACGGCCGCCCACCAGGGCAGGCCCCAGTTGTTCATCGCGATCGCCGAGATGGCGCCGACCATCGCCACGACCGAGCCGACCGAGAGGTCGATGTGGCCGGCGATGATGACCATCACCATGCCGATCGCGAGGATCAGCACGTAGGCGTTCTGCTGGATCAGGTTGTTGACGTTGCCGGGCAGGAGCAGGCGCCCGCCGGTCAGCACCTGGAAGAGCAGGACGATGATGGCCAGTGCGGCGAGGATGCCGTACTGGCGGAGGTTGATGTTCAGCCGGCGCGAGCGCTTGGGCGGGGTGGAGGGCGTGTTGGCGGGCGTGTCCGCCGGCGCTGTGGTGGTCGTGGCGCTCATCGGGCCTGTTCCTTTCCGGCGGTCATGTAGTGCATGAGGTGCTCCTGGGTGGCGTCGGCGCGATCGATCTCGCCCGTGATCCGTCCCTCGGAGATGGTGTAGATGCGGTCGGCGAGGCCGATCAGCTCGGGCAGCTCGGACGAGATGACGACGACCGCCTTGCCCTGGGCCGCGAGCTCGTTGATGATGCCGTAGATCTCGTACTTGGCTCCCACGTCGATGCCGCGGGTGGGCTCGTCGAGGATCAGCACGTCGGGACCGGAGAAGATCCACTTCGAGAGGACGACCTTCTGCTGGTTGCCGCCGGAGAGCTTCCCCGTGACGGCCGAGACGGTCGGCGCCTTGATGTTCATCTTCGATCGGTACGAGTCGGCGACCTTGTACTCGCGGTGCTTGTCGATCACGCCGAGCCGGGCCAGGCGCGAGAGCGCGGCGGCCGAGACGTTGACGGTGATGTCGCCGATGAGGTTGAGCCCGTAGCGCTTGCGGTCCTCGGTCGCGTAGGCGAGGCCGTTGCGGATCGCCTCGTCGACGGTGCGGGTCTGGATCTCCTCGCCGTCCTTGTAGACGCGGCCGGAGATGCCGGTGCCGTAGCTCCTCCCGAAGATGCTCATCGCGAGCTCGGTGCGTCCGGCGCCCATCAGGCCCGCGAAGCCGACGATCTCGCCGGCGCGGACGGTGAAGGAGGCGTCGTCGACGACCACGCGGTTGATGTCGACCGGGTGGTGGACCGTCCAGTTCTCGACGCGCAGCTTCTCCTCGCCGATCTGCGGGTCGCGCGGCGGGAACATGCTGTTGAGGTCGCGGCCGACCATCGCGCGGATGATCCGGCTCTCGGACGCCTCCTCGCCCGCCATCGGGAAGCTCTCGATGGTGCGGCCGTCGCGGATGATCGTGACGGTGTCCGCGATGGCGCGGATCTCCTTCAGCTTGTGGCTGATGATGATGCAGGTGATGCCCTGCTTGCGGAGCTGGTCGATCAGGCCGAGCAGGTGGTCGCTGTCCTCGTCGTTGAGGGCGGCGGTGGGCTCGTCGAGGATGAGGAGCTTCACCTCCTTGGCGAGGGCCTTGGCGATCTCGACGAGCTGCTGCTTGCCGACGCCCAGCTCGAGGATCTTGGTCGCGGGGCTCTCGGCGAGGCCGACGCGGGCGAGCAGCTTGGCCGCCTCCGCGTTGGTCGCGTTCCAGTTGATGACGCCGCGGGTCGACTTCTCGTTGCCGAGGAAGATGTTCTCGGCGATGGAGAGGTAGGGGCTGAGGGCGAGCTCCTGGTGGATGATCACGATGCCGTCGGCCTCGCTGTCGTTGATCGACCGGTACTGCGCCTCCTCGCCCTCGAACTCGATGGTGCCCTCGAAGCTGCCGTACGGGTACACGCCGGAGAGGACTTTCATCAGGGTCGACTTGCCGGCGCCGTTCTCGCCGCAGATGGCGTGGACCTCGCCGGGCTGGACCGAGAGCGAGACGCCGTCGAGGGCGCGGACGCCGCCGCCGAACTCCTTGACGATGTCGCGCATGATGAGGATGGGACTGGCCAACAGGGCCTCACTTCGTTGGGGGGGAGTGGTGTGCGGACGGGGAGGCGGGGGCGGGGAGGATCGCTCCTCCCCGCCCCCGCCCGACGGATCAGAGTCCGACGTCGCCGGCCTTGAGGAAGCCGGAGTCGACGAGGACCGACTGCACGTCGTCCTTCGTGACGACCTGCGGCTCCAGCAGGTAGGACGGGACGACCTTCTCGCCGTTGTCGTAGGTCTCGGTGTCGTTGACCTCGGGCTCCTCGCCCGCGACGATCGACTGCACCATCTGGAAGACGCGGTCGCCGAGGGTGCGGGTGTCCTTCCAGACCGTCATGGACTGCTCGTCGGCGAGGATCGCCTTGACGTTGGCCTTGTCGGCGTCCTGGCCGGTGATGACCGGGTAGTCGGCGCCGGGGGTGTAGCCGGCCGACTTCAGCGAGGCCTCGATGCCGATGGCCAGGCTGTCGTTGGGGGAGAGCACGACGTCGACCTTCTGGCCGCCGGTGTAGAAGGACGAGAGGCGGTTGTCCATCTCGGACTGCGCCTTGTCGGAGGCCCAGCCCTGGATGCCGATCGAGGCCCAGTCGTCGTCCGACGCGGGCGACTTGCCCGAGGGGACGGTGAGCTTGCCGCTCTCGATGTAGGGCTGCAGGACGTCCCACGCGCCGGAGAAGAAGAACTTCGCGTTGTTGTCGTCGGGGCTGCCGGCGAAGGGCTCGAGGGTGAAGGGACCCGCGGCGTTCTTCAGGTCGAGGGTCGACTCGATGTACTGGCCCTGGAGCTGGCCGACCTTGTAGTTGTCGAAGGTCGCGTAGTAGTCGACGTCCGCGGTGCCGTTGATGAGACGGTCGTAGGCGATGACGGTGGCGTTCTGCTTCTTCGCCTCGGCGAGGACGGGCGCGAGCGCCTCGCCGTCGATCGCGGCGATGACCAGGATCTTGGAGCCGCCGGCGATCTGGTTCTGGATCTGCGAGATCTGCTGATCGGTCTTGTTGTCGGCGTACTGGAGGTCGACGGTGCAGCCGTCGCCCTCGAGCTGCGACTGGAGGCCTTCGCCGTCGTTGATCCAGCGCTCGAGGCTGCGCGTGGGCATCGAGATGCCGACGGTGCAGTCGCCTTCCGCGCCGGCGCCGGCAGCGGCGCCTCCGGAGTTGGCGGGGCTCGCGGAACAGGCCGCGAGGCCGAGGGAGATGATGCCGGCGGCGGCCAGCGTGGTGATGCCGCGGGAGAACTTCATGGAGTGCATTCCTCTCTGAAAGCAGTGTCCGAGGGAGAGGACGACAAGAGGCGTGCACGTGTGGCGCACGTCGTCGTGTCGTCGCCCGGGAGGGCGGGAGAGCCCCGAGGGGCTTTGTCCACGGAGAGAACATATTCCTTCGATCGGGGGGAGTAAAGCGCGGGCGGTGAATTTGTCCAGGCGATGCCGAAATGTGATCTTCGGGACGTCGACCCCCGCCGTTGCTGGGAGAGAACGCTCTCACCGCTCGGCTCCCGCCCGGCTCGCGCCCCTCCGCCGGGCGCCCGCCGCCGTCCGCGTGAGGGAAACGCGAGGACTCCGGGCCGGGCCGTAGGGGAACCGTGAGGACCGCTCCGAGGGGCCCCCGCGAGGTGTTGCATCGCTTCCTGTGCCGCTTCCCGGCAGGCGTCCGGTCCCGGGCGTCGTCCGCTCCCCGGATGGAGTCCTCCGTGCTCGACCTCGCCTACCTCCTCGGCGTGCTCGCCCTCTTCTCGCTCATCGCTCTCGCCGCGAAGGGGGTCGAGCGGCTGGGCGGACCGCCCCCCTCGGCGACCCGCGGGACCCGCGAGAAGGAGGCGGGCCGGTGATCGTCTTCGACGCCCTCGCGGCCGTGCTGGCGCTCGCCGCCGTCGTCTACCTCGTCGCGGCCCTGATCCGACCGGAGCGCTTCTGATGGATCCGCTCCTCGCCGTCCTCCAGGTCGCGACCGTCGGCCTGGCCGTCGCCCTCCTCCACCGCCCCCTCGGCGACCACATGTTCCGCGTCTACACCTCGACGCGCGACCTCGCCCTCGAGCGCGGCGTCTACCGCCTCATCGGCGTCGACTCCGCGGGCGAGCAGAGCTGGCGCGCCTACCTCCGGGCCGTGCTGGCCTTCTCGCTCGTCGGCGTGCTCCTGCTCTACGGGATGCAGCGCCTCCAGGCGGTCCTGCCCGGCTCCCTCGGCCTGCCCGCGGTGCCGGAGGGGCTGGCGTTCAACACCGCCGTCTCGTTCGTCACCAACACCAACTGGCAGTCCTACTCCCCGGAGGCGACCCTCGGCTTCGCGGTGCAGCTCGGCGGCCTCGCCGTGCAGAACTTCGTCTCGGCGGCCGTGGGCCTGGCCGTGGCGGTGGCGCTGATCCGCGGATTCGCGCGCCGCTCCTCCGGAACGCTCGGCAACTTCTGGGTCGACCTCGTGCGCGGCACGCTGCGCCTCCTGCTGCCCCTCGCGGTGGTGGCGGCGGTCGTGATGATCGCGGGCGGCGTGATCCAGAACCTGAACGGCCCGCTGACGGTGACCACGCTCACCGGCGGCGAGCAGAGCATCCCGGGCGGCGCGGTGGCCTCGCAGGAGGCGATCAAGCTGCTCGGCACCAACGGCGGCGGCTACTTCAACGCCAACTCCGCGCACCCGTTCGAGAACCCCTCGGCGTGGGTGTCGCTGCTGCAGATCGTGCTGATCCTCGCGATCCCGTTCTCGCTGCCGCGCACCTTCGGCCGGATGGTCGGCGACGTGCGGCAGGGCCGCGCGATCCTCGCGGCGATGGCGACGATCTTCGTCGTGTCGCTCGCGGCCCTCACCGCGCTGGAGGCGGCGGGCGGAGGATCCGCGGCGCAGGCCGCCGGAGCCGCGATGGAGGGCAAGGAGACGCGCTTCGGCATCGCCGGCTCCGCCCTCTACGCGACCGCCTCGACGCTCACCTCGACCGGCGCCGTCAACGCGATGCACGACTCCTTCACCGCGCTCGGCGGCATGCTGCCGATGCTCAACATGATGCTCGGCGAGGTCGCCCCCGGCGGCGTCGGCTCGGGCCTCTACGGGATGCTCGTGCTCGCGGTGCTGGCCGTGTTCGTCGGCGGGCTGCTGGTCGGCCGGACGCCCGAGTACCTGGGCAAGAAGCTCGGCCCGCGCGAGATCAAGCTCGCGAGCCTCTACATCCTCGTGACGCCGACGCTCGTGCTGGCCGGCACGGCCCTGAGCTTCGCGATCCCGGCGGTGCGGGAGGACGTGGAGAGCACGTCGATCCTGAACCCCGGGCTGCACGGGCTCTCGGAGGTGCTCTACGCCTTCACCTCCGCGTCCAACAACAACGGCTCGGCGTTCGCGGGGCTGACGGCGAACACGCCCTGGCTCAACACGGCGCTCGGCGTCGCGATGCTCCTCGGCCGCTTCCTCCCGATCCTGCTGGTGCTCGCCCTGGCCGGCTCGCTCGCGGCGCAGTCGCCGGTGCCCTCCAGCGCCGGCACGCTGCCCACCCACCGGCCGCAGTTCGTCGGCCTCCTCGTGGGCGTCACGGTCGTCGTGACCGCGCTCACCTACTTCCCCGTACTCGCGCTGGGCCCCCTGGCGGAAGGACTGCGACTCCGATGACCACTGCACTCACCGAGGCCCCCGCGGAACCCGCGCGCCCCACCCGCGCCGCCCTCGGGCCGCGCCAGCTCGCCGCCGCCCTCCCCGGAGCGCTGCGCAAGCTCGATCCGCGCCTGATGTGGCGCAACCCCGTGATGTTCATCGTCGAGGTCGGCGCCGTGCTGACCACGGTGCTGGCGATCGCCGAGCCGTTCCTCGGGGGGCCGGAGGAGTCGGGCGGATCGACGGTGCCCGTCACCTTCACGGCCGGCATCGCGATCTGGCTCTGGCTCACTGTGGTGTTCGCGAACCTCGCGGAGTCGGTGGCCGAGGGCCGCGGCAAGGCCCAGGCCGAGAGCCTGCGCGCCACCCGGACCAGCACTCCGGCCCGGCGCGTGGCCGACTACGACCCCGCGGACCCCTCCGCCCTGTCGGCCCGCCTGGTCGAGGTCTCCTCGGCCGAGCTGCAGCTGGGCGACGTGGTCGTGGCGGAGGCGGGCGACCTCGTCCCCGGCGACGGCGACATCGTCTGGGGCATCGCCTCCATCGACGAGTCGGCGATCACGGGCGAGTCGGCCCCGGTCGTCCGCGAGAGCGGAGGCGACCGCAGCGCGGTGACGGGCGGCACGCGAGTGCTCTCGGACCGGATCGTGGTGCGCATCACCTCGCGGCCGGGCGAGACCTTCGTCGACCGGATGATCGGCCTGGTCGAGGGCGCGTCGCGGCAGAAGACGCCGAACGAGATCGCGCTCGACATCCTCCTGGCGAGCCTCTCGATCGTGTTCGTCGTGGTCGTGCTGACCCTGAACCCGATCGCCTCGTTCGCGGGAGCCTCCGTGAGCGTCCCGGTGCTGGTCGCGCTGCTCGTCTGCCTCATCCCGACCACCATCGGCGCCCTCCTCTCGGCCATCGGCATCGCCGGCATGGACCGGCTCGTGCAGCGCAACGTGCTCGCGATGTCCGGCCGGGCGGTGGAGGCGGCGGGCGACGTCACGACGCTCCTGCTCGACAAGACGGGGACCATCACCTACGGCAACCGCCGCGCGGTGGCGTTCCTCCCCCTCGACGGAGTGGCGCAGGCCGCCCTCGTCGACGCGGCCGCCTCCTCCTCGCTCAGCGACCCGACACCCGAGGGGAAGTCGATCGTCGACCTCGCGGGCGACTCGGGCCGCCCCGCCGTCGAGCCCGCTCAGGCCGCCGTGGTGCCGTTCACCGCGCAGACCCGGATGAGCGGGCTCGACCTCCCCGACGGCTCCTCCATCCGCAAGGGCGCCGGCTCGGCCGTGCGCGCCTGGGTGGAGGAGGAGGGGCCGCTGCCGTCCGCGGTCGCGGCGCGCCTCACGGTGCTCGTCGACGGTGTCTCGGAGAGCGGCGGCACGCCCCTGGTCGTCGCGGTGAAGGACGCCCACGGCGCCCGCCTGCTCGGCGTCGTGCACCTGAAGGACGTGGTGAAGGACGGGCTCGCCGAGCGCTTCTCGGAGCTGCGCGCGATGGGCATCCGCACCGTGATGATCACGGGCGACAACCCGCTGACCGCGAAGGCGATCGCGGCGGAGGCGGGAGTCGACGACTACCTCGCCGAGGCGACCCCCGAGGACAAGCTCGCCCTGATCCGGCGCGAGCAGGAGGGCGGCGCGCTGGTCGCGATGACCGGCGACGGCACCAACGACGCCCCGGCCCTCGCGCAGGCCGACGTGGGCGTGGCGATGAACACCGGCACCTCGGCGGCGAAGGAGGCGGGCAACATGGTCGACCTCGACTCCGACCCCACCAAGCTCATCGACATCGTGCGGATCGGCAAGCAGCTGCTGATCACCCGCGGCGCGCTCACCACGTTCTCGATCGCGAACGACGTGGCGAAGTACTTCGCGATCATCCCGGCGATGTTCGCGGGAGTCTTCCCCGGGCTCGCGGTGCTGAACGTGATGCAGCTGCACTCGCCGGCCTCGGCGATCCTCTCGGCGATCGTGTTCAACGCGCTGGTGATCGTCGTGCTGATCCCGCTCGCGCTGCGGGGAGTGGCGTACCGCCCGGTCGCCGCCTCGCGCATCCTCAGCCGCAACCTCCTGGTCTACGGGCTGGGCGGAGTGATCGCTCCGTTCCTCGGGATCAAGCTCGTCGACCTGGTCGTCGCCGCGATCCCCGGCTTCTGACCCGTCCGTCCCGACCACCGAAGACAGAGAGAAGAGACCATGTTCCGTCCCTACGGTGTCGCGCTGCGCGCGATGATCGTGCTCACCGTGCTGCTGGGAGCGGCGTACCCGCTCGCGGTGCTCGGGATCGGGCAGCTCGCCCTGCCCGCCCAGGCGAACGGCTCGCTGCTGCGCCAGGACGGCGCGGTGATCGGCTCGTCGCTCATCGGGCAGTCGTTCACGGACGCCGACGGAGCGCCCCTGCCGGAGTGGTTCCAGTCGCGTCCCTCCGCCGCGGGCTACGACGCCGCGGCCTCGACCGGCAGCAACCTCGGCCCCGAGAACGCCGACCTGGTCGCGTCCGTCGAGGAGCGCCGGGCCGCGATCGCCGCCTTCGAGGGCGTCGACCCGGCCGCGGTGCCGGCCGATGCGCTGACCGCCTCCGCCTCGGGGCTCGACCCCGCGATCAGCCCCGCCTACGCGCAGCTGCAGGCGCCCCGCGTCGCCGCCGCCCGCGGGCTCGACGTGAGCGCCGTGCGCGCGCTGGTCGAGGAGCACACCGCGGGCCGCGAGCTCGGGTACCTCGGCGAGCCGACGGTGGACGTGCTCGAGCTCAACGCCGCTCTCGCGCGGCTGTGACCGCTCCGGTGGCGCCTCCGGCTCGTAGAATCGCGATCGGCTCGTCGGGACCGTCCGATCGAGCGGATCGACGCCGGTCCCGCGAGCCCGGGACGCCCCGGAGCCGCGAGCACGAGGGGAGGCCGGGAGCATGACGAAGGGCCGCCTGCGCGTGCTCCTCGGAGCCGCGCCCGGAGTGGGCAAGACCTACACGATGCTCGAGGAGGGCCGCCGGCTCGCCGCCGAGGGTCGCGACGTCGTGGTGGCCGTGGTCGAGACGCACGGCCGCTCCGCCACCGCCGCGATGGTCGAGGGGCTGGAGGTCGTGCCGAGGAGGGCCGTCGAGCACCGCGGTGTGCTGCTCGACGAGATGGACCTCGACGCGGTGCTCGCCCGCCGGCCCGACGTCGCGCTGGTCGACGAGCTCGCACACACCAACGCCCCCGGCTCCCGGCACGAGAAGCGCTGGGAGGACGTCAGGACGCTCCTCGACGCCGGCATCACCGTCTTCTCGACCGTGAACATCCAGCACATCGAGTCGCTCAACGACGTGGTGCACGCGATCACCGGAGCGCCGCAGCGCGAGACGATCCCGGACGCGGTCCTCCGCGCCGCCGATCAGATCGAGGTCGTCGACCTGGCGCCCCAGGCGCTGCGCGACCGCCTCGCCGACGGCCGGGTCTACCCGCCCGAGCGCATCGACGCGGCGCTGTCCAACTACTTCCGGCTCGGCAACCTGACCGCCCTGCGCGAGCTCGCGCTGCTCTGGCTCGCCGACGAGGTCGACAGCGCGCTGCGCGACTACCGCGTCGAGCACGGCATCGACAGCACCTGGGAGGCGCGCGAGCGCGTGGTCGTGACCCTCACCGGCGGGCCGGAGGGGGAGACCCTGCTGCGGCGCGGCGCGCGGATCGCGGCCCGCGCCTCCGGGGGCGACCTGCTCGCCGTGCACGTGGTGACCCCCGACGGCCTCCGCACTCCCCGGCCGCACGTGCTCGAGGCGCAGCGGGTGCTGGTCGAGAAGCTCGGCGGCAGCTACCACCAGGTGGTCGGCGAGGACGTGCCGCGCACGCTGGTCGAGTTCGCCCGCTCGGTGAACGCGACGCAGCTGGTGATCGGCGTGAGCAGGCGGAGCCGCCTCGCCTCGGCGCTGACGCCCGGCACGGCGTCGACGGTGATCCGCGAGTCCGGCAACATCGACGTGCACATCGTCAGCCACTCCGCCGCCGGGCGCACCGCGGTGCTGCCGAGGCTCGACGGGGCCCTGACGCTGCGGCGCCGCCTCCTGGGACTGGCCCTCGCCCTCGTGGGCGGCCCGCTGGTGACCTGGCTGCTCTCGAGCCTCCGCAGCGACGAGTCGATCACGAGCGACGTGCTCTCGTACCAGCTGCTGGTGGTGGTGGTCGCGCTGGTCGGCGGGCTCTGGCCGGCCCTCTTCGCGGCCGTGCTCTCGGGGCTGACCCTCGACTTCTTCTTCGTCGATCCCCTCTACACGATCACCGTCGACGAGCCTCTGCACGCGCTCGCGCTGGTGCTCTACGTGCTGAACGCGGCGCTCGTCAGCGCCGTGGTCGACCGCGCGGCCCGGCGGGCGCGGGCCGCCAAGCGGTCGGGGGCGGAGTCGGAGCTGCTGGCGACGATCGCGGGCGGCGTGATCCGCGGGCAGGGGGCGCTGCAGGCGATCCTCGAGCGCTCGCGCGAGGCGTTCGGGCTGACCGGCGTGCGGCTGCTGCGCGGCGGCGAGCTCGTCGCGGCTGACGGCGAGCCGCAGCCGGAGGGCGATCCCGCGCGCATCGCGGTGGGCGAGGGCGCGGTGCTCGAGCTGCACGGCCGCGAGCTGGAGGGGAGCGAGCGGCGGCTGCTCCAGGTCGTCGCCGCCCAGCTGGACTCGGTGCTCGAGAACGCGGCCCTCAGCGAGACGGCCAGTTCCCTCGCTCCGCTGGCCGAGACCGACCGGGTGCGCAGCGCCCTGCTCTCGGCCGTCAGCCACGACCTGCGCCGGCCCCTCGCCGCGGCCACCGCGGCCGTCAGCGGACTGCGCTCGCCCGAAGTGGTCTGGAGCGAGCGCGACCGGGAGGAGCTGCTCGCCACCGCCGACGAGAGCCTCACCGTGCTCGCCGCGCTGGTCACCGACCTGCTCGACGTGACGCGGCTGGAGGCGGGGGCGCTCGCCGTGGCGCTCGCTCCGCTCGACGCCGCCGACGTGGTGCTCCCCGCGCTCGACGAGCTCGGGCTCGGTCCCGGCGAGGTCGACCTCGACCTCGATCCGGAGGGCCCGGCGCTGCTCGCCGACGCCGTGCTGCTGCAGCGCGTCGTGGTCAACCTGCTCGCGAACGCCGTCCGCTACGCGCCGTCCGGCACCCGGGTGCGCGTGGCCGCCAGCGCCTTCGGCGGGAGCGCGCAGCTGCGGATCGTCGACCACGGCCCCGGGGTGCCCGAGGAGCGCCGCGCCGAGATCTTCGTGCCGTTCCAGCGACTCGGCGACGACGACAACCTGACGGGCCTCGGCCTCGGCCTCGCGCTCTCGAAGGGGTTCACGGAGGGGATGGGCGGCACGCTCGAGACGGAGGACACTCCGGGGGGCGGGCTGACGATGGTGGTGACGCTGCCGCTGGCGAAGGAGACTGCTGCCGCTGCTCCTGCGGCTCACGTCGCTCCTGCCGCTCCGCACGACGGCGGGTCGGGTCCCGCCCCGCACGACGGCGGGTCGGGCACCGCTCCGCACGAGGACTCCGGAGGAGCCGCATGAAGATCCTGATCGCCGACGACGACCCGCAGATCCTGCGCGCCCTGCGCATCACCCTCACCGCCCGCGGATACGACGTGGTGACGGCCGGCGACGGCACCGAGGCGATCAACCGCGCGGTGGACGAGCATCCGGACCTCTACATGATCGACCTCGGCATGCCCCGGCTCGACGGGGTGGAGGTCATCCACGGACTGCGCGGCTGGACGAGCGCGCCGATCCTGGTGGTGTCGGGGCGCACGGGCGCGGCCGACAAGGTGGGCGCGCTCGACGCCGGCGCGGACGACTACGTGACCAAGCCGTTCTCGATGGACGAGGTCCTCGCGCGCATCCGGGCCCTCTCGCGGCGGGTGCAGCCGGCCGACGGCGAGCCGCTGGTCGTGATCGGCGAGGTGACCGTGGACCTGGTGGCCAAGAGCGCGACGCGGGACGGCGTCTCCGTGCGGCTCACCCCGACGGAGTGGCAGGTGCTCGAGATCCTCATCCGCAACGCGGGCAAGCTGGTCACCCGCCGCTCGCTGCTGGCCGAGATCTGGGGCCCCGCGCACGTCACCGACACCGGCTACCTGCGCCTCTACCTCGCGCAGCTGCGCAAGAAGCTCGAGCCCGACCCCGCACATCCGCGCCACCTGCTGACCGAGGCGGGCATGGGCTACCGCTTCGTGCCCTGACCGGCCTGTGCTCGGCGGGGGAACCCCGGACCGTCGAGGGGGCCCGCTGGCCGTGGCTCCCTCGACGGGCCGGGATCGCCTCGGCGGAGGGGGGCAGGTCACCAGTCGTGGACGGTGCCGTCGGCGAGTCGGTTGAAGGGCAGGTACGCGCGCACGTAGGGGTACTTCCCGGCGGCGTCGACGTCGAGCTCCACGCCCAGACCGGGGGCGTCGCCCGGGTGCAGCCGTCCCTCGCTCCAGGTGAACGACTGCTGGAAGACGCTGTCGGTCCGCTCGCCGTGCTTCATGTACTCCTGGATCCCGAAGTTGTGGATCGCCAGGCCCAGGTGCATCGCGGCCGCCATGCCCACCGGGGAGACGTCGGTGGGTCCGTGCATCCCGGACTTGATCTGGTACTGCGCGGCGTGGTCGAGGATCCTCCGGAGGTGGGAGACGCCTCCGGTGTGCGTGACCGCGCTCCGGATGTAGTCGATCAGCTGCTCGCGGATGAGGAGCTGGTAGTCCCAGACGGTGTTGAAGACCTCGCCGATCGCCAGGGGCGTGGTGGTGTGCTGCCGGACGAGGCGGAGGGCCTCCTGGTTCTCGGCGGGCGTGCAGTCCTCGAGCCAGAAGAGGTCGTACGGCTCGAGGGACTTGCCGAGGGCCGCGGCCTGGATCGGCGTCATCCGGTGGTGGCCGTCGTGGAGGAGGGGGAGCCCCGGCCCGAACTCGTTGCGGACGGCCTCGAAGACGCGGGGGACGTGGCGCAGGTAGGCGCGGGTGTCCCAGTCCTCCTCGGTCGGCAGGCCGCCGCGCTGCGCCGGCTCGTGGTCGTAGCGCACGCCGGCGTTGCCCTCGAGGACGGCGTTGGAGGCGATGCCGTAGATCGAGGTCAGTCCCGGCACCGCGGTCTACACGCGGATCGCGCGGTACCCCTGCTCCTGGTGCTCGCGGATGCTGTCGAACAGCTCCGCGTCCGTCCGCCCGGACGCGTGGCCGTAGGCGAGCAGGCCGGTGCGGGACGCGCCTCCGAGCAGCTGGTAGAGCGGCATGCCCGCGGCCTTGCCCTTGATGTCCCAGAGGGCGGTGTCGACCGCCGCGATCGCCGCCATCGTGACCGGCCCGCGGCGCCAGTAGGACGACCGGTAGAGGAACTGCCAGGTGTCCTCGATGCGCGAGGCGTCGCGGCCGAGGAGCAGCGGCACGACGTGGTCGGCGAGATAGGAGACCACGGCGAGCTCGCGGCCGTTGAGGGTCGCGTCGCCGAGGCCGGTCAGCCCGTCGTCGGTCGTGAGCTTGAGGGTGACGAAGTTGCGGTCGGGACTGGTGACGACGACCTCGGCCTTGTCGATCTTCATGGGATGCCTTTCGTGGTGGGGGATCGGGTCAGGGGTTCCGGCCGGGAGCGCGGTCCATCGAGAACGCGGCGGTCGAGAGGCCGGGCGCCACGGGCGCGGCCTGACCCGTGCTCTCGCGGCGCTCGGCGATCTCGGCGACGATCTGCGCGTGCCGGCGGTCGGTCAGCGGGTAGAACGCCATGATCAGCACCGCGAGCAGGGCCGCGACGGCCGGGATGAGGCCGGCGGCGGCGCGGATGCCCCACTCGGCGTGCTCGCTCTGCTCCGCGGCGCCGGCCACGTAGCCGCCCCAGGCCAGCGCGTACGCGGCGAGGGCGCCTCCGACCGCCTGGCCGGTCTTGCGGGTGAAGGAGAACAGGGCGTAGATCGTGCCCTCGGAGCGGATGCCGGTCTTCCACTCCCCGTACTCGACGGTGTCGGCCTCGATCGCCCAGACGAGCATGTTGACGAGCTGGATGCCGACGTAGGCGAGGACCAGTCCGCCGAAGCCGACCGCCACCGCGTCGCCCGGGGCGAGGAAGACGACCGTTCCGCCGCTGATCAGGACCCCGACTCCGGCCATGTAGGCGTTGCGCTTGCCGAACCGCCGCACGATCGTCGGGACGAGGGCGGCCAGTCCGAAGGTCAGGGCGAGCTGGATCAGCGACATCGCAGCGTAGAGCTGGACCGATCCGAGCACGTCGCGCAGGTAGTAGAGCTGCACGGTCTGGAGCGCGAGCGTCCCGGTGAGGAACAGGAACGAGCTGAGGCAGAGGAAGAGCAGCGGCCGGTTGGAGCGGAGGGTCGTCATGCTCTGACGGAACGTGACGTGCGCGACGTCGCGCTGGACGCGCTCCTTCGCGGTCAGGATCGTGAAGAGGTAGAGCGCGGAGCCGACGACGACGAAGCTCAGCGTGACGATCGAGAAGAGCGACTGCAGATCGGCGCCGGGGACGACCAGCGGGGCCATGAAGGTGCCGAGCCCGGCCCCCACGATCGCGCCGCCGATGGCGCGGGCGCTGGCGAGCTTCGCGCGCTCGGTGCCGACCTGCGTCATCGCTCCGGCGAGCGAGCCGTAGGGGATGTTGACGAGGCTGTAGGCGAGGCCGAGCGCGGCGTAGCTCAGGTAGGCGTAGAGCAGGGTTCCGCTCTCGCCGATCTGCGGGACGGAGAAGGTCGCGGCCGAGAGCAGCAGGAGCGGGACCGACCCGAACATCAGGAAGGGCCGGAACTTGCCGAAGCGCCTGCTGTAGGTGCGGTCCACGACCCGGCCGGCGAAGACGTCGGCGAACGCGTCGAAGATCCGCACGACGAGCAGCAGCGTGCCCGCCGCGGCCGCGGAGATCCCGGCGACGTCGGTGTAGTAGACGAGCAGGAACATCGTGGCGGTGGTGAAGGCGAGGTTGTTCGCCGTGTCGCCGGCGCCGTAGCCCACGATGCTCAGCTTCGAGAGCTTCTCAGCGGCGGGCGCTCCGGGCGCGATGGTGCGGGGGGTCATGCGGGCTCCTTTACCCGGGCGCGGACCCGTCGGGATCCGCGCCGCGTCGAGACGGTGCGAGGGTGGCAATCGGTTGCCGACGGCGCCGGAGGCGCCGCGCGGAGAGGCGGGGTGGAGGTCTAGGCCGCCTGAGCGGCGACCGCGGCGACGAGGGCCGGGTCGTCGGCGAGGCGCGGGTCGACGAGCCGCAGCAGCGCCTCGACGGGCCGGGCGGAGCCGAGGGCGCGGTCGAGGGCGTGGCGCTGCGTGTCGGGCAGGCGGTCGCCCTGGAGCAGCAGTGCGATCCAGTCGGCGACGGCACGGAGGGAGGCGGCTCCGTCGTGTCCGCCCGCGCGCTCGGCGAGGAGCACGGGCGCGATCCGGATGCGGAGCTTGGCGGTCGCGTCGGCGCCGATCTGCTCGAGCCGGTGCTCGATCCGGGGGTTGCCGAAGCGCCCGAGGAGGGCGGCGCAGTAGGCGTCCGCGTCGAGACCGGCGGGCAGGCCGGCCGCCGCCTCCGCCCAGAACGCCTCGACGGCGCTCCGGCAGGCGGGGTCGGCGATCGCCTCCGCGACGGTGGCGAGACCCCGCCGGCGGCCGGTGGCGGCGAGGAGCGTGTGCGCGCCGTTGAGGAGTCGCAGCTTGCGCCGCTCGAAGGGCTCGATGTCGTCCACGAAGCGGGCTCCGGCGCGCTCCCAGGCGGGCCGGCCGGCGGGGAAGCCGCCGCAGAGGACCCAGTCGCGGAACGGCTCGGTCACGACGGACGCGGCGTCGCTGATGCCGGTGAGCTCGGCCGCCGCCTCCCGGTCCGCCGCCGTGGCGGCCGGAGTGATCCGGTCGACGGAGGTCGACACGAACGAGACGGTTCGGTCGATCCAGTCGGCGAGCGACGGGTCGAGCCGCTCGGCGAGCAGGAGCAGCCCACGGCGCACGAGAGGGCCGTTGCCGGAGAGGTTGTCGCAGGGGACGACGGCGAGCGGGCCGGAGCCGGCGTCGCGCCGGGCGGTGAGGCCGAGGAGGAGGCGGCCGAGCGCGGTCGTCGGCGCTCCTCCCGATCGGAGGGCGGCGAGGTCGCTCCGGACGGCGGGGTCGTCCAGGTCGAGGCCGCCGTCCGCGGCGAGACGGTACCCGGCCTCCGTGATCGTCAGCGTGACGATCGCCGTCGCCGGAGCCGCGACGAGCTCGACGAGACGCGCGACGTCCGCGCCGTCGACCGCCTCGACGATGCTGCCCACGACCGTCGCCGAGTCGCCCTCCGGTCCGCGCTCGATCAGCGTGAACAGGCCGTCCTGCGCGGCGAGCTCCTCGGCCGCGCAGGGGCTCCGGCCGGTGAATGCGGCGATGCCCCACTCGTGGTCGTCGTCGACGGCGTGCGTGTACCAGGCCTGGTGCGCTCGGTGGAAGGCGCCGAGGCCGAGGTGGACGATGCGGACGGGAGCCGCCGGCAGGCCCGCGGACGCGCGATCGAGACCGCCTCCTTCGCCGTGCCCGCTCACAGCTTGAAGACCTTCCGCGGCTGGGCGTCGACGAGGTCCAGGATGACGGCGCTCGCCGTCTCGGAGTCGATGCGCCCCTCGGCGACCAGGCGCGCGAGGAACGCGGCGTCCAGCCTCCGCGCCATGTCGTGACGGGCCGGGATGGAGAGGAACGCGCGGGTGTCGTCGATGAAGCCGGAGCTCCGCGAGAAGCCGGCGGTCTCCGTCACGGCGGCGCGGAAGCGCAGCACCGCGTCGGGCGCGTCGAGGAACCACCACGGCGCTCCGAGGAACACCGACGGGTAGTAGCCGGCGAGGGGAGCGAGCTCGCGCGAGTGGGTGCTCTCGTCGATCCCGAAGAGGACGAGGTGGAAGCCCGATGCGTTGCCGAGCTCCTGCAGCAGCGGGCGGAGGGGCTCGGCGAACCCGGTCGCGACGGGGATGTCGTGGCCGGTGTCGGGACCGAAGCGCTCGAAGGTCGGCCGATCGTGGTTGCGCAGCACGCCGGCGTGGACGGTCATCACCAGGCCGTCGTCGACGCTCATGCGGGCGGACTGCAGCAGCAGGTGGGCGGCGAGGACGCGGCTGCCCTCGGCGTCGATCGTGCCGGCGCGGGCGCGGGCGAAGAGTGACTGCGCCTCGGCGGGGTCGAGGTCGACGGTCAGCGGCTCCAGCACTCCGTGGTCGGCGGAGACGGCGCCGTGGTCGAGGAAGTACCGGCGCCGGGCGCGGAGGGCCTCGAGGAATCCGGGGAAGCTGGACTCCTTCGTTCCGGTGGCGGCGGCCAGGGCGGCGACGCGCTCGGGCCAGCCGGGGGTGGAGGGATCGAGGTAGGCGTCGGGGCGGAAGGTCGGCAGCACGCGGCCCGGGAACGCCGGATCCTCCGCCAGAGCCCGATGGACGGCCAGGTCGTCCAGCGGATCGTCGGTCGTCGCCAGCACCTCGATCCCGAACCGCTCGAAGAGCGCCCGCGGGCGGAAGGCGTCGGACGCCAGCTGGCCCCCGATCGCCGCGAAGAGGGCGTCGGCGGTGGAGGCGTCGGGCTGCTCGGTGATGCCGAACTGCTCGGCGAGGATCGACTGGAGCCAGTAGCCCGAGGCGGTTCCCGCGAAGATCCGCCAGTGCGCGCAGAACGTGCGCCACACCTCCTCCGGGCCGGCGAGGCGCTCGCCCCCGGGGATGCCGAGATCGCCGAGGTCGATCCCGGCGGAGTGGAGCAGCCGGGTGACGTAGTGGTCGTGCCGGAGGAAGAGCTCGGACGCGTCGGCGAAGGGGCGGTCCTCGAGCAGGAGGCGCGGATCCACGTGCCCGTGCGGGGAGAGGATCGGCAGGTCGGCGACGCTCGCGTGGAGATCGCGGGCGATCGCCCGGGTCGTCGGGTCGATCGGCAGGAGTCGGTCGGGATCGTTCAGCAGCTTCGTCGGCACGGGGCCATCCAAGTATGGGTGCCGAGGAGTGTCAACCGATTGCCAGAGGTGTCGCACCGGATGGCGCGCCGGTCGCGGACCGGGGTCAGGAGTCGCGGCGGGGTCCCGTCGAGGCGCGCGGGACGAACTCCGTCGGCAGGTCGTCGGCCCGCTCCGGAGGCTCCTCGTCGCCGAGCACCCGGCGGACCGCCCGCTCGCCCATCCGGCCCAGCGGCGCGCTGATGGTCGACAGCGGCGGCGAGGTGAAGTCGCTCCCGAAGATGTCGTCGAAGCCGATGATGCTGAGCTGCTCCGGGATCGCGACGCCCGACTCCTGAGCCGCGCGCATCAGTCCGATGGCGACCAGGTCGTTGTAGGCGATCACCGCGCCGACGCCGGAGGCGGTCACCCTCGCGAGCGCGCTCCTCCCGCCCTCGAGGGTCGAGACGCCCGGCCCGATCTCGACGACCGTCATGCCCCGCTGCGGAGCGCGGTCGAGGAGGAGCTCCCATCGCGCGGCGCTCATCCACGAGTCGGGCGGACCGGCGATGAAGGCGAGGGAGCGGTGGCCGAGGGCCGCGAGGTGGTCGAGCGCGGCGTCGATCCCGGGGGCGAGATCGGGCACGATCCCCGCGACGCCGGGGACCACGCGGTTGAGGACGACGACGGGGATTCGCCCGGCCAGCGCGATGATCTCCTCGTCGCTGAGGCGGGTGCTGACGAGGACGAGCCCGTCGGTGGAGGCGGCGATGCGGTCGGCCGCCTCGGCCTCGCGCTCCCCGGACTCCTGCGACTCGGCGAGGATCATCGTGAAGCCGCGGTGCGACGCCGCCCGCTCCGCTCCGCGCACGGCGGGGAAGAAGGCCGGGTTGGTGATGTCGGCCACCAGCAGCCCGAGGGTCGAGGTGCGGCCCGTCGGCAGCGCGCGCGCCATCGGGTTGAGCCGGTAGCCCAGCTCCTTGGCGGCGGCGCGGATCCGCTGCTCGGTCGCGGCGTTCAGCCGTCCGGGCGTGCTCAGCCCGCGCGAGACGGTGGAGGGGGCGACGCCGGCGAGTCGGGCGACGTCGTAGATCGTCGTCGCGGAGCGGCCGCGGCGTCTCGCGGCGGAGGGGCCGGTGGGCACGTCTTCGCTGGGCACGATCGCGGTCTTCTCTCGAGGGGCACGGCGGCGGACGGGGCGCCGTCCGCCGCCCATGCTGCCACAGGGCCGAGAAGCCCGCCCGGCCCGTCGCTCGCGTCCGGGTCGGGCCGGATCGGGGAGCCCGCGCTCCGGGAGGCCGCCGTCGCCGGCCGGCCGCCCACCGCTCCGGCCCCGTCCAGCGCGGGTCCGCGCGGCTCCGCCCCGTCAGCTCCGCTCCGGGAACGCCCCCTCCTCGCGGATGCGCTCGTTGAGCGCCGCCAGGAACACGCCCTCGTCGAGGTCGATCGGTACCTCGCGTCCCGTCCAGCTCGAGTAGTGGATGGCGTTGGCGAGCCGGACCCCGAGGATCCCCTCCGCCCCGGGTGCGAGCAGCGGCGTGCCGTGCAGGATGCTGTCCGCGAAGTCCTGCAGGACGGCCGTGTGCTGCTCGCCCCAGACCGACGCCGACTCGATCCGCTCCGTCGTGGAGAGGCCCGCGGTGTCGTAGCGACCGCTGAGCAGGAGGCCCACGTCCTCGGCGCTGAGGGCGGCGCTGACCTCGCGCTCGGGGGCGTTCAGCCGGGTGATGGTCGCGACCCGGGAGTCGTCGACGACGATCCGGCCGCGGTCGCCGACGATCTCGAGGCGGTCGGTGCCGATCGGGTCGTGCGTCGTGGTGACCAGCACGCCGGTCGTGCCCCCGCCGAAGTCGGCGAGCACCGTCACCTCGTCCTCCACCGCGATGTCGCGGCACCGCCCGTAGCCGGCCTTCGCGACCACCGACTCCGGCACTCCGCACAGCCACTGCCACAGGTCGAGCTGGTGGGGCGCCTGGTTGACCAGGACGCCTCCGCCCTCGCCTCCCCACGTCGCACGCCACGCGCTCTGGTCGAAGTAGGCCTGCGGCCGCCACCAGGTCGTGATGATCCAGTTCGAGCGCAGGATCCGGCCGATCCCGCCCTCGTCGACGACCTCCTTGAGCCGGCGGTAGAGCGGGTTGGCCCGCTGGTTGAACATGATCGCGAAGCGCTGACCGGGACGGGCGGCGGCGGCCTCGTTCAGCTCCGCCACCTGCGCGGCGTAGACGCCCGCCGGCTTGTCGACCAGCACGTGCAGCCCGTGCTCGAGTGCGTCGATGCCGATCCCGGGGTGGAGGTAGTGCGGAGTGCAGACGACGATGGCGTCGACCTCCCCGCTCGCGAGGAGGGAGCGGTGGTCGGCGTGGAAGGACGCTCCGGGTGCGAGCGCGGCGGCCGCCGCCTCCCGGGCGGGGTCGACGTCGGCGACGGCGGTGACGACGAGGTCGCGCACCCTGCCGTCGGCGAGGAAGCGGGCGTAGGAGGAGCCCTGGGCGCCGAATCCGATGATGCCGAGGCGGACGGTGGTCATGGGAGGAGTCCTTCGTTCGGGGTGGAGTGGGGGATCCGCGCGGGCGCGCTCGGGGCGTAGGCGGCCTGGACGATCGCGAGCGACCTCGCCGCCTCGCGGGGCGAGATCCAGAAGGGCTCGTCCTCGCCGAGGCGGGCGTAGAAGTCGTGCACGAGCAGCTCGTGCGAGGCGCCCCAGTACGAGCGCCCGCCGGATCGGCGCTCCGTGTCCGGGACGACCTCGACGGATCCGTCGTCGCGCCGCACGGTGAGGGCACCGCGTAGCGAGACGGTGGCGCGCTCGGTGCGCAGGCGGAGCTCGACCGGCTCGTCCCACGCGTTCGCCACGGTCGCGTAGAGGACGCTGCGCGCGCCGGAGGCGTGGCTGAGCACCAGGTCGGCGGTGTCCTCGACCTCGATCGGAAGCAGGCGCGTGGAGGCGGAGCCGCTCACCGCGACCACGTCGCCGAGGAGCCACTGCAGGAGGTCGACGGTGTGGATCGCCTGGTTCATCAGCATCCCGCCGCCGCCCTCGGCCCGCATCCCGCGCCAGGGGCGGTCGAGGTAGTAGCCGGGAGCGCGGTGCCAGAGCACGATCGCGGCCGCACCTGTCACGGCACCCAGGGAGCCGGACGCCAGCAGCTCGCGGAGGCGCTGCACGGGCGGGTTGTAGCGGTTCTGGAAGCAGACGCCGATGCGCGCTCCGCCCCGCTCGGCCGCGGCGATCACCTGCTCGCCCTCGGCGACGGAGGAGGCGAGCGGCTTCTCGAGGAGCACCGCGACGCCGCGGTCCAGGGCCGCGACCGCCAGCGCGGCGTGCGTGCTGTGCGGAGTGCAGACGTGCACGACGTCGGGGCGGACGGAGTCGAGCATCCGGACCGCCTCGGGGAAGCCCGGCACCGCGTGCCTCTCGGCGGCCGCGGCGAGCCGGCCCGGGTCGGTGTCGCAGACCGCCACCAGCTCCGCGCCGGGTGCGGTGCCGATCGCCGCGAGGTGGACGGAGGAGATGTCGCCGCAGCCGATCACCGCCGCGCGGACGGTCATCGCAGGTCGATCCCGAGCGAGGAGGCGAGCCCCCGGAAGGCCCGAGCGGCCACCCCGAACGACTCGGGGCCGGAGAATCCGCCGAGGGCGTCCGTGATCGCGAGGTGCGGCTCCAGCGAGGCGACGCCCGTCCAGCCGTCGTCGCGCAGGGCGGTGAGCGTCTCGCGCAGCTGGCCGTCGCCCTCGCCGGCGGGCACCACGGTGCCGGTCGCGGCCACCGCGTCCTTCACCTGCAGGTAGTCGACGTAGGGCCGCAGCGCCGTCCAGCCGTCGTCGAAGGGCCGCACCCCGCACTGCACGAAGTTCGCGTTGTCCCAGGCGAGGCGCAGGGCGGGCGAGCCGACGGACTCGACCAGGTCGAGGATCCGCTCGGGGACGTCGCCGTAGATGTCCTTCTCGTTCTCGTGCAGCAGCACCACGCCCTCGCGCTCGGCGCGGTCGGCGAGCATGCGCAAGCGCAGCAGGACGTCGTCGCGGATGCTCTCGACCGGCACTCCCTCGCCCCGGTAGAACGAGAAGACGCGGATGCTCGGCGTGCCGAGGGCGTGCGCGGCGCGGATGACGCGGTCGAGGCGCGCGACCTCGAGCTCGGGATCGAGGGCGACGTCGACCTTGCCGATGGGTGAGGCGACGGCCGAGACGGACTGGCCGCCGCGCTCGAGCACGGCGGCGAGGCGGGCGAGGCGCTCGTCGTCGAGGTCGACGACGTTCCGGCCCCAGGCGCTGCGCACCTCGATGCTGTGCGCGCCGAGCGCTCGGAGGACGGCGACCTGGACGACCGGGTCGGGGTCGATCTCGTCGCCGAAGCCGGAGAGGGTCCAGGGTGCGGGGTTCGCGGGTGCGGTGGTCGCGGGTGCGGGGGTCGCGGGTGCGGTGGTCACGGTGCGTGCCTCGTTCTCGTCGTCGGGAACCGGCGGGCAGGAGCGCCGCCGTGCCACGACCATACGCGTATTGGCAACCGATTGACAAGATCGGAGGCACGCCTCTACCGTCGGGAGCGTTCCGGGCCGCGGAGACGTCGGCCCCCACCGCGATCGGGAGGACTGCCGTGACCAGGATCGGCGTGCAGGCGATGATGCTGAAGGACGCGTTCGCCTCGGCGGGCGCCTTCGCGACGCTCCGGGAGGTCCGAGCGATCGGCTACCGGTCGGTGGAGATCTCGCAGATCCCGCTGACGGCGGCCACCGTGGCCGAGCTGCAGCGGGCGCGGGACGAGCTCGGTGTGGAGATCGCGGCGATCTCGGCGGGTCTGGCACCGGGGGACTCCCCGGGCGCCGCGCTCGAGGGCGGGCTCGCCGGGATCGTCTCCGACGCCCGCGCGCTCGGCGCGCGCACGGTCCGGATCGGCATGCTGCCCGCCTCCGCGGCGGCCTCGCCGGCCGCTCTGCTCGATTTCGCCGACCGCTGCCAGGCCGCCGCGGCGAGGCTCCGCGACGACGGGCTGAGGCTGCTGCTCCACAACCACCACCACGAGTTCGCGCGGCACGGCGGCCGCCTCCTGCTCGACGTCGTCGCCGAGCGGGCTCCGCTGCTGGGGCTCGAGCTCGACGTGCACTGGGTGCAGCGGGGCGGGCTCGATCCTGTGACGACGCTGCGCCGGTACGGGGAGCGCGTCGCCCTGGTGCACCTGAAGGACTACCGGGTCGGGCCGCCCGCCGACATGTCCGGCGGGTGGTCTGTGCACGCCTTCACCTCGAACGTGCAGTTCGCCGAGGTGGGGGAGGGCAATCTCGACTTCCCGGGGATCATCGGGACGAGCCTCGCGCTCGGCGTCGACCACCTCCTCGTCGAGCAGGACGAGCGCTACGGGCGGAGCGCGCTCGACTGCCTGCGGACCTCGCACGCGAACCTCGTCGCGATGGGGTTCTCGGACCTGTTCTGAGGAGCGGCCGAGGCTCCTCCCCAGGAATCGGAGCTGCCCGTTCTCCACCGCTCAGGGGTCCGGGTCCCCGCCGCGTCGGGCGCGACGGCACGCTTGCTCTCCGTGCCCGACCAGTCCGTGGTCGAGTGGACCGAGGACGCCGCCCCGCACGCCGAGGAGGAGGAACGACGACCGGGAAGACGACTGCGAACGACGGCTCGACGGCCCTCCGCTACCCGCCTGCGTACGGCCGCCCCGCTCCGGCCACCCCTCCGCCCGGTCGATCGGGGATCTCCGTTCCGCCCTCGCATCCGGGCGCAGCCCCGGAGAAGAAGCAGCCGGATCCGCCGGGGTCCGCCTCCGCTCCGCGGAGCGGAGGACAATGGAGGGACCCCCAGTGAAGGAGACCACCGTGGATCAGCCGCGCATGAACGTCGAGTCGTTCAACCTCGACCACCGCACCGTCGCCGCGCCGTACGTGCGCCTCGCCGACGCGAAGACGCTGCCCGGAGGCGACCACCTCGTCAAGTACGACGTGCGCTTCACCCAGCCCAACCGCGGGCACCTCGAGATGCCCACCGTGCACTCGCTCGAGCACCTGTTCGCCGAGAAGTCCCGCAACCACTCCGACCGCGTGATCGACTTCTCGCCGATGGGCTGCCAGACCGGCTTCTACCTGCTCCTCTCGGGCGAGCCCGAGCTCTCCGAGGTGCTCGGCCTGGTCGAGGCGACGCTCCAGGACATCACCGAGGCCGACGAGGTCCCGGCCGCCAACGAGACCCAGTGCGGCTGGGGCGCCAACCACTCCCTCGAGGGGGCGCAGGAGGCGGCGCGCACGTTCCTCGCGCACCGCTCGGAGTGGGAGACGGTCACCGCGTGAGCACGGCGATCGTCCTGGTCGCGATGGACGAGGAGGCCGCGCCGTTCCTCGCCGCCGCGTCCAGCGCCTCCGAGCCGCGCGCCGTCGGCAACGCGCTGCAGTGGGAGCTCGAGCTCGACTCCCGCGCGGTGCTGCTCGTCCGCACCGGCATCGGCCTCGTCAACGCGGCCGGCGGTCTCACCGCAGCGATCCTGCGGGAGGGCGGCTCCCGGCCGCTCGTGGTGAGCGCGGGGACCGCCGGCGGCCTGGGCGCCGACGTCCGCGTGGGCGAGGTCGTGATCGGCGCCGAGTACGTGCAGACCGACGCCGATGCGCGGGCGTTCGGCTACGCGCTCGGGCAGGTCCCGGGGATGCCCGCCCGCTACTCCGGGGACAACGCGGCGCTCGCCGCGGAGCTCGAGCTGCTGGAGGGGCCGCCGGTGCGCCGCGGCCTGATCGTCTCGAGCGACGTCTTCGTCTCGAGCGCCCACGTGGACCGCGTGCGGAACGACTTCCCCGGCGCGCTCGCCACCGACATGGAGTCCGTCGCCCTCGCGCAGACGGCGCACGTGCACGGGCTGCCATTCGTCTCGGTCCGCGGGATCTCGGACCTCTGCGCCCCCGGCGAGTTCGAGGCGCACGTCGACGACGCGGCCGATCGCTCCGTCGCCGTGGTGCGGGCGCTGCTGCGCGGGCTCGGCGACCGGGACTGATGGACGGGCGGCCCTCCGCGACAGCGCGGAAGGGCCGCCCGGCGGTCAGTCGTTGCCGACGTGCTGGTCGCCGGCCTCCTGGGCCTTGTCGACCTGGCCGGCGAACTTCCCGCCGGTCGCGGAGTCGGCGGCGTCGCCCGCCTTGTCGAGTCCCTTGTCGGTCAGCTCCTCGCCCTTGTCGCTGTTCACGGCGTTCTTCGCCTTGTCCGCGAGTCCTCCGAGATCCACCATGGGGTCGTTCCTTCCGTCGATGAGCGCCCGTCGAGCAACGGGCCGCCGCCAGTCTCCGCCGCTCGGCGAGGATCTGCACGGGGTTGCGTCTCACGGCCGCGCCGAGGACGATGCGCCTCCGGCCCGGCCCGTCAGCCCGCTGCGCCGAGCCCCGTCACCGCACCGGCGATCGCCGTCGTCTCCTCGCCGTCCGGCCAGCGCAGCCGCACGCCCGGCTCCGTGACGACGCTCCCCACCGCGGCCGTCGCGGTCCAGGGTGTGCCCATCCTCGACTCCCCCCGCCGGTCGGCGGTGATCATCGCGAAGCCGGGGAAGCAGCCGAGCCAGTCGGCGGTGCCGGCCGCCTCGGGGACGGGGACCGCCGCGAGGTCGATCACCGCTCCTCCTCCGCTGGCCTCGGCGAGCATGCCGACCGTCCCCACCAGCCCGGCCATGCTCACGTCCTTCGCCGCCCTCGGCCGCGCGAGTCCGACGGAGGCGGCCATCGCCCGGAGCTCCTCCGCGCGCCGGGACGACGTCGAGTCCCACTGGGCGCCCGCGAAGCCGGGCCGCCAGCCGCCGCCGAGGTCGGCCGTCAGCGAGAGCTCGTCGCCCGGAGCGGCGGCGCCCGGCACCGGCGCCGCGGTACGGCCGAGACCGGTGACGCTCAGGGCCGCCGGCACTCCGAGCTGGGTGTGCCCGCCGAGCACGGGGACGCCCCAGGCGGCGGAGGCGGCCCGCAGACCGCTCACGATGCGCGCGGCGGCGGCCGCGTCGCGAGCGCCGATCGCGTCCATCAGCCCGATGCCGGTCGCGCCCATCGCGGTGAGGTCGTTGACGTTGACCAGCACCGAGCACCACCCCGCCCACTCCGGGTGGCGCTCCACCATGGACGGGACGATCGCGTCGCAGACGGCGATCAGGTCGCTGCCCGGGACCGGTGCTCCGTCGTCGCCGACGAAGCCGGCCCCACCGAGGCCCCCCTCGGCCGCCAGCGGAGCCAGAAGGGCGCCGAGGGCCGCCTTGGCCGCGGTGGCCGCCCGGTCGAGCCGGTCGACCGGCCAGCGCATCCGGGCGTGCTCGACTCGGGCGACGGTGCTCGTGCCGATCCTCCGCCAGCCGAGCCGCCGGAACAGCACCTCGTTGCGCAGCTGCACCGAGGCCTCGAAGCGGAGCACCCCGCGCGCCTCCGCCTCCGCGCAGGCCGCGCGCACGAGGGCGGCACCGATCCCGGAGCCGCCCCGCGCCTCGCGCGCCACCACCAGGCGGCTGCCGGTCCACCAGCCCAGATCGCGTCCGCCGCCGACAGGCGCGATCCGGACCCCGCCGAGCACCGCGCCGTCCGGAGCCACCGCGACGAGCACCACCGAGCGCGGATCGTCGTCGGCGTCGTCGTGGTCGTCGCCCGCGAACAGCCCCTGCTCGGCGACGAAGACCTCGCGCCGCAGGGCCCGGTGCGCGGCGAGCTCGCGCTCCTCCGCCCGCACCACCGTGAACGCAGGCGCGACCCGAACACCCTCGAGGATCGAGAGCTCCACCATCAGGCGCCGGCCGTCTTCAGGACGCCGCAGGCCCCGCACGCCGCGCAGCCCGCACTCTGGCCGCTGCTCAGCATCCCGGCCTCGATCAGGAGCGCGGCGACCTCGGCGCTGACCCGCTCCAGCAGTGACCCGGCCGGCGGGAGCACGTGGTCGACCTCGGTCGCCAGGGTCCCGCGCAGCGGACGGAAGGGCACCACGAAGGGGTAGACCCCCATCCCGATCAGCTCGCGGGCGCTCGTGACCAGCTCGTCCGGGTCCTCGCCGAGGCCCACCAGGAGGTAGGTCGAGACCTGGTTGCGGCCGAAGATCCGCACTGCCTCGCGCCACGCCCAGCGGTACTCGTCCAGGCTGACCCGCGCCTTGCCCGGGGTCCAGCGCTGCCGCACCGCGTCGTCCATCGACTCCACGTGGATGCCGATCGAGACGGCGCCCGCGTCCTTCAGCGCCTGCAGCGCCGAGACGTCGGAGGGCGGCTCGCACTGCACCTGGATCGGCAGCCCGGGGACCGCCGCGAGCACCGCGCGGACGCAGCGCGCGAGGTGGGCCGCTCCGCGGTCGCGGCCCTTGGAGGTGCCGGTGGTCATCACCATCTGGCGCACGCCGTCGAGGCGGACCGCCGCCTCCGCGACCTCGGCGAGCTGGGCCGGGGTCTTGACCGCGATGGTCGCACCGGCTTCGAGCGAGGCCTCGATCGCGCAGAAGCGGCAGCGCTCCGCCTCGTCGTAGCGCATGCAGGTCTGGACGACGGTGGTCGCGAGGATGTCACGGCCGTGCAGCCGGGCGATCTTCTCGTAGGAGACGCCGTCGGCGGTGTCGAGATCGTAGAAGCGCGGGCGGCGGACGGGAGTCACGTCCAGGCCGATGTCGGCGCCCTCGAGCAGGAGGCGGTTCCCGCTCACCACGTAGGGGCTGTCGGGGTTCACCGGGATCGCGGCGCCCAGGCCGCCGAGCATCACGTGCCCGTCGTCGCTCGGGCCGGCGCCGGCCTCGCGGTGCACCGGTGCCTCGACGCGGATGCCCTGCAGGGCGATGTCGACGCGAGTGCGGAGGGCGGAGGGGCCGGTGCGGCGGATCCCGGTCGAGTGCGCCCCTCCCGGGGAGTGCGCCCCGCCGACCGGGTGCGGGCCGGCGGCCGGGTGCGCCGCACCGGTTGCCGGCGGCGAGGACGCGGGGGAGGGACTGCGGAGATCGGTCACGAGGACTCCTTCGTGGCACCGCGGAGCGGGCCGGACGGGCCGCGCACAGCGGCGGCCGGGATGTCGGTGCGGTCGTCTCACCCCCCAGTCAAGGCGCCTCGTGTTTCGCCCTCGTGACGGGAGGAACGCGGTCTCGTTACGGATCCGCCGTCACGGGAGCTTCTTCCGGTGGAAACCACTCCGAAACATCCCGGCCGTTGACTGGACGCGTTCCACTCCGCACCACTGCTCCACCCCGGCGGACGTCGTCCCGCGTCGTCTCAGCGCATCCCGCCGGAGCCATGCACTCGCACGCCGCTTCGGCGGACCGACACCAGGAGGAACCATGTCCGTCTCCCAGGAGATCGAAGACCAGGTCAGCGCCAACATCGAGATGTCGCGCTCCGAGATCGCCCACCCGGCGCTCCCGAAGGGCAGCAACCTCTACGGCTCCACCAAGGTCTTCCCCGACTACCAGGCCGAGCCCGGGGAGTCGTACCTGACCCTCGTGCACGGCATCGCCCACGAGTCCTCGGTCAGCTTCGTCGCAGTGCTCCAGGCCACCCGCGCGGCGCGGAAGGGCTACGAGTCCGCGCTCTACTTCTACGGGCCCGGCACCATCAACGCGATGGCCACCCGCGGCTTCCCGACGGTCGGCGACTCCGGATTCCCCGGCGAGCAGAACCTCAACAACGCCATCGAGACCTTCATCCAGGAGGGGAACCGCGTCTTCGTCTGCCGGTTCGGCATGGCGCTCCACGGCCTCCGCGAGGAGGACCTGATCGAGGGCTGCATCCCCTGCCACCCGCTCGACGTGCAGGACGCGCTCATCCACTACGCCCGCAAGGGCGCGATCATCAACTCCACCTACAACCTGTAGGCGATCGCGATGACCCTCGTCGGATCGGTCGCGGCGAACTTCACCCGCGACCTGGATCAGAACTACGCGCTCATCGCCTCCCTGGCCGAGGAGGCCCGCGAGAGGGGAGTGCGCTTCCTGGTGCTCCCCGAGGCCGCGATCGGCGGCTACCTCTCCTCGCTCGGCAACCACGGCGACACGGTCGCCACCACCCGCCGCTCCCTCCCGCCGGCGGTGCGCCTGGACGGGCCGGAGCTGCGGCGGGTGCAGGAGATCGTCGGCGACCTGGTGGTGGCGATCGGCTTCTGCGAGCTCGACGACGACGGCGAGACCCGCTACAACGCGGCCGCGCTCCTGGACGGCGGGCAGGTCTACGGCAGCTACCGGAAGGTGCACCAGCCGCTGGGCGAGCACCTCTCGTACTCGCCGGGCCCGGGCTACGGCACCTTCGAGACGCCGGTCGGCCGGGTGGGCCTGCAGATCTGCTACGACAAGGCGTTCCCCGAGGCGGCGCGGTCGATGGCGCTGGACGGCGCCGAGATCATCGCCTCGCTCTCGGCGTGGCCGGCCGCTCGGACGGCGACGGCCGAGAACCTGCAGGAGGACCGCTGGACGTACCGGTTCAATCAGTTCGACATCGCCCGCGCCCTCGACAACCAGGTGTTCTGGCTCGCCTCGAACCAGTCGGGGACCTTCGGCTCGCTCCGCTACGTCGGGAACGCGAAGGTCGTCGATCCCGGCGGCAACGTGCTCGCGACGACGCTGCTCGGAGCAGGCATGGCCGTCGCCGACATCGACGTGCGCGGCGCCTTCGAGGCGATGCGCGGCGGGATGTTCCACCTGCGCGACCGGCGGCCCGGCGCCTACGACATCGACCGGGTCTGGAACGGAGGACTCGTCCATGCCTGAGATGACCTTCCACGTCCGCTGGCCGGACGGCTCGGAGGAGCGCTGCTACTCGCCGAGCCTGGTCGTGCACGAGTTCCTCGGGACCGGGACCGCCTATTCGCTCGAGGACTTCGTCGCCCGTTCGAGTGAGGCGCTGCGCATCGCGTCGGACCGGGTGCGGGAGCGGTTCGGGTTCGCCTGCACCTCCGCGATGCAGCAGGAGTCCGACATCCTCCGCACGGCGCAGCGCTTCGAGGGCGGCACGGTCAGGGTGCTCGCGATGGAGCCGCCCGCTCCGGCCGGGCAGCGGGTGCGGCCGTGAGCGCCGCTATCGAGCCCGGGCGCCACGTCGAGGTCGCGGTGGTCGGAGGCGGGCAGGCCGGGCTCTCGATCAGCCGGCACCTGGTCGACGACGGCATCGAGCACGTCGTGCTCGAGCGCGCGACCATCGGCCACGACTGGATCGACCGCCGCTGGGACGCCTTCACCCTCGTCACGCCGAACTGGCAGTGCCGCCTCCCCGGGTACCCTTACGACGGGCCGGACCCGGACGGATTCATGACGCGCGACGAGGTGCACGCGTGGGTGCGCCGCTACGCGCAGAGCTTCGACGCCCCCGTGGTCGAGGGCGTGGAGGTGAGCCGGCTCCGCGAGCGCGCCGGGGGAGGGTTCGAGCTGATCACGAGCGCGGGCGCGATCACGGCCGACCAGGTCGTCGTGGCGACCGGCGGCTACCACCGCCCGGTCCTCCCCGCCGTCGCCGCGCGGCTGCCGTCGGACGTGCTGCAGCTCCACTCCGCCGACTACCGCTCGCCGGAGGCGCTCCCGCCCGGCGGCGTGCTCGTCGTCGGCTCCGGGCAGTCGGGCGCGCAGATCGCCGAGGACCTCTTCCTCGCCGGGCGCGAGGTCCACCTCGCCCTCGGCAGCGCGCCGCGGGTGGCGCGCTTCTACCGGGGCCGCGACTGCGTCGCCTGGCTCCAGGACATGGGCGTGTACGACGTGCCCGTCCACGCGCAGGTCGGCGGGCTCACCAAGCGGGAGTCGACCAACCACTACGTGACGGGGCGCGGGGGCGGGCGGAACATCGACCTGCGCGCCTTCGCCCGCGACGGGATGCACCTCTACGGCCGACTGGCCGGGGTGGAGGGGTCCCGGCTGCGCTTCGCCCCCACGGCGGAGGCGTCGCTCGACTACGCGGACTCGGTCGCGGAGTCGATCAAGGACGACATCGACCGCTACATCGCGGCGCACGGCATCGACGCTCCCGAGGAGGACCGCTGCCGTCCGGTCTGGCGGCCGGAGTCCGAGGCGACCGGGCTCGACCTCGCGCGCATCGGCAGCGTCGTCTGGGCGGTCGGGTTCCGCTCCGACTACCGCTGGGTCGAGATCGGCGTGTTCGACGGCGCCGGCCATCCCACCCACCAGCGCGGAGTGACGAGCGTGCCGGGCCTGTCGTTCCTCGGGCTGCCGTGGCTGCACACCTGGGGGTCCGGCCGCTTCGAGGCGATCGCCCGCGATGCGGGGCACCTGGCGGAGGAGGTCCGGCGAGTGCGCGAGGCGGGGCGCTTCGCTCGGGAGCGCGAGTCGGATCTCGCCGGATAGCCTCCTCGCATGACGGAGACGGTGATGGGTGCGGTCGCAGCGCACTTCGGTCGCGACATCGACCGCACCCTCGCCAAGCTCGCCGGCATCATCGCTCACGCCCGCGAGCGCTCGGTCGACCTGCTCGTGCTCCCGGACGCGACCCTCGGCGGCTACCTGCTCGACCTCCAGCACCCCGGGCCGGACCTGCCGCCGAGCCTCGAGCTCGATGGGCCGGAGGTCGCCCGCGTGGCCGAGCTGGCGGGCGATCTCACCGTGTGCTTCGGGATCGCGGAGCGCGCGCTCGAGGGCGGTCGCGAGGTCCGCTACGACACCGCGGTCTGCGTGCACGGCGGGCGCTTGATCGGCACGCACCGCAAGGTCCACCTGCCGCTGGGCGAGTCCGAGGCGTACCTGCCGGGTCGCGGCTTCGCCGCCTTCGACTCGCCGATCGGGAGGATGGGGATGCTGATCGACTTCGACAAGACCTTCCCGGAGTCCTCGCGCTCGCTGGCCCTCGACGGCGCGGAGGTGCTGGCCTGCCTCAGCGCGTGGCCCGCGAGCGTGACCGACCGCTCCGATCGGATCCGCAACGACCGCCAGGCCCACCTGTTCGATCTCTACGACTGCGCCCGCGCCGCCGAGAACCAGGTCTACCTCGTCTCCTCGAACCAGACCGGCGTGCTCGGCGGCCTGCGGTTCCTCGGGCAGGCGAAGGTCGTGGATCCGGCGGGAGAGATCATCGCGAAGACCTGGGCGAAGGGCGGGCTCGCGCTCGCCTCCGCTGACGTCGCCGGCTCCGTCGCCCGCGCCCGCCGCACGATGCACCACCTCCGCGACCGCGCGGAGCACGCCTACCGGAGCTGAGATGCGGATCTGCCTGCTGACCTACTCCACCCGGCCGCGCGGCGGGGTGGTGCACACCCTCGCCCTCGCCGAGGCGCTCGCGCGCGCCGGACACGACGTCACGGTGCGCACGCTCGCCCGGGGCGGCGACGACTCCTTCTTCCGCCCCGTCGATCCGTGCGTGACCGTGCGGGTGGTGCCCTTTCCGCACCGCGAGGGCGAGCCGGTCGGCGCCCGCATCGTCCGGTCCATCGCCGCGATGGCCGAGGCCCTGCGGGGCGAGGACGCCCCGGTCGTCCACGCGCAGGACTGCATCTCGGCCAACGCGGCGCTCGCCGCCGGACTCGCGCCGATCCGCACGATCCACCACCTGGACGACTTCACCACCCCGGAGCTGCGCGCCTGCCACGACCGCGCCGTCCGGCTCCCCCTGACCCGGCTGTGCGTGTCCGCTGCGGTCGCCGAGGAGGTGCGCGCCGGCTGGGGGCTGCTGCCCGACGTGATCCCGAACGGTGTCGACGCGGCGCGGTTCGCGGCCGCCGTCGACGATCCGCTGACCGGGGGGTGGCGGGCCGAGCTCGGCCCGTACCTCCTCGCCCTCGGCGGCATCGAGCCGCGGAAGGGCAGCATCGAGCTGCTCGAGGCGTGGGCTCTGCTGCGCGAGCGCGGCCACGACGTCGCGCTGGTGTTCGGCGGCGGCGAGACCCTGTTCGACTACCGCGAGTACCGGGCCGCCTTCGACCGGAGGGCGGCCGAGCTCGGGATCGCTCCGGTGATCCTCGGCACCGTTCCGGAGGAGAGGCTCGCTCCGCTCGTCGCCGGCGCCTCCGCGCTGGGCTTCGTCTCGGTGAAGGAGGGGTTCGGGCTGGCGGCGATGGAGGCGCTCGCCGCGGGGGTGCCGGTCGTGGCGCGGGAGCTGCCGGTGATCCACGAGGTGTTCGGGGACGCGGTTCGCTACGGGCGGGACCCCGCCTCCTTCGCCGACGCGCTGGAGGAGGCCCTGACGCTGCCCTCGCCGGACGGCCGGGCCCTGGCCGCCTCGCACTCCTGGGACGACGTCGCGGCCGCGCATCTGCGGTTCTACGAGCGGGTGCTCGACGGCTCGGTTCAGAGCTCAGGAGGAACTCCTCCGGACGGGCCGGGATCCGCGCGAGCAGGCGTGCCCGGATGACTCCGTCCTGCCGCCTGGACACGATCGGGCGCCGCCGGTGACCCGCCGGTCGATCTCGCGCATCGTCACCGGTCTCGCCGACGCCGATCCCGACCGGATCGTCGCCGTGGCCGACGAGGGCGCGCTGACGGCGGGGGAGCTCGACCGCGAGAGCACCCGCCTCGCCCGCGCCTACCGCGATCTCGGCGTCCGGACCGACGACCTCGTCACCGTCTCGCTCTCGAACTCGCTGGACGCGCTCGTCGTCTGCGCGGCGGTCTGGAAGGCGGGCGCCGTGCCGCAGCCGGTCTCGACCGGGCTGTCGGCGGCGGAGCGCGCCGAGGTGGAGCGGATCGCGCGGCCGGCGCTCGTCATCGGCGCGCCCTCCTCCTCCGCTGTCCCGTGGCGCGCGGGCGACTGGCGGCCCGGGCCGGAGGTGCCGGCCGGCTCGCTCGAGGACCGATGGGCCTCGTCCTGGAAGGCGCCCACCTCCTCCGGCAGCACGGGGCGGCCGAAGGTGGTGCTGGCCGCGGGCCCGGCGCTGCTGGATTCGGACGCGCCGGTCGCGCCGTTCCTGCCGCGCGAGGGCGTGCAGCTGGTGAGCGGCCCGCTGATGCACTCGGCGACCTTCACCTACGCCTTCCGCGGGCTGATGACCGGGCAGCGCCTGGTGCTGCTGCCGCGGTTCGACGCCGCCCGGGTCCTCGCGGCGATCGAGGAGCACCGCGTCACCTGGACCCTGCTCGTCCCGACCACGATCCGCCGCCTGCTGGCTGCGCCCGAGCGGTCGGGGGCGGACGTGTCCTCGCTCGCGACGGTGCTGCACCTCGGAGCGCCCTGCGCGCCCGCCGACAAGCGGGCGCTGATCGGCTGGCTCGGCCCGGAGCGGGTGGTCGAGGTCTATGCGGGCAGCGAGTCGAACGGGCTGACGATGATCACGGGCCGGGAGTGGCTGGAGCACCCGGGCAGTGTCGGACGGCCGATCAGCGGGACGACCCTGCGCATCCTGCGGGAGGACGGCACGGAGGCTCCGACCGGCGAGCTCGGCCGCATCTGGCTGCACCGCGGCGAGGCCCCCGCCTACCGCTACCTCGGCGCGGGCTCGCGGCGGACGGAGGAGGGCTGGGACACCCTCGGCGACGTCGGCCGCGTCGACGGGGACGGGTGGCTCTGGGTGGTCGACCGCGCCGACGATCTGATCCTCCGGGGCGGAGCGAGCGTCTGGCCGGCCGAGGTCGAGCGGGTGCTGGAGGCCCTGCCCGGAGTCCGCGGGGCGGTCGCCTTCGGCGTGCCGGACACGGAGCTGGGGCAGGCGGTGGAGGCGGTCGTCGACGTGGGCGACGCGGGCGTGGACCCGGCCGGTCTGCTCGCTCGGGCGAACGCCGAGCTGGGCGCTGAGCGGCGCCTCCGGGCCCTCCGGATCGTGCACGAGCCCGTTCGGAGCGACGCGGGCAAGGTCCGTCGCTCCGCGCTCGCCCCCGTGGCGCAGACGCTCGGGACCCACCGTTCCGCAGGCACCCCGGATGGGCCAGAGTAGGCCCGGCGCCCCCGCGCACCGACCCCAGGGAGACCCGATGAAGTACATGCTGATCATGCGCGCGACCGATGCGGCGAAGGAGGCATACGCCTCGATCCCGATCGACGAGATCATCACCCGGATGGGGCAGTACAACGAGGCGATGATCGAGGCGGGCGTGCTGCTCTCGGGCGACGGCCTGGCCGACGACGTCGCCTCCTCCGGCTTCGTGGTCGACTTCTCCTCCGAGCCGCCGACCGTCGTCGACGGCGCCTACGGCCCGACCGAGTCGCTCTTCAACGGCTTCTGGATCATCGGGGTCGACTCCAAGGAGCAGGCCCGCGAGTGGGCGCTGCGCTGCCCGCTGGTGCCCGGCAACCGCCTCGAAGTGCGCCGGATCACCGACGAGAGCGACTTCGCGGAGTTCGCCGACAACGAGTACGTGCAGAAGGAGGCCGGCTGGCGCGAGGACGAGGCGGCCCGCGCCTCCGGGGACTGACGCGGCGGCGGGCGTCACGCCTCCGTGACGACGCCCGCCTCGACGTGCCAGTGCCGCGTCAGCTGCACCGTCTCGAGCATCCGCCGGTCGTGGGTGACCAGCAGCAGGGTGCCCTCGTACGCCTCGAGCGCCTCCTCCAGCTGCTCGATGGCGACGAGGTCGAGGTGGTTGGTCGGCTCGTCGAGCACCAGGAGGTTCGTGCCGCGGGCCTGGAGGAGCGCCAGGGCGGCCCGCGTCCGCTCGCCCGGCGAGAGCTCGCCGACGCGGCGGCCGACGTGGTCGGCCTTCAGCCCGAACTTCGCCAGCAGCGTGCGGACCTCGGCGGTCGGCCACTCGGGCACCAGCGCCTCGAACGCGTCCGCGAGCGGCACCTCGGCGGCGAGCATCCCGCGGGCCTGATCGATCTCGCCGATCGCCACGCTCGCTCCGAGGGAGGCGCCGCCCTCCTCCGGCTCGGCGCGGCCGAGGAGGAGCGACAGCAGCGTCGACTTGCCGGCGCCGTTGGGCCCGGTGATGCCGATCCGGTCGCCCGCGTCGACCTGGAGCGACACCGGCCCGAGCGTGAAGGCGCCGCGGCGGGCGACCGCGCCGTTCAGTGTCGAGACGACCGAGCTCGAGCGCGGGGCGCTGCCGATCGTGAAGGCGAGCTGCCACTCCTTGCGCGGCTCCTCCACCTCCTCGAGCCGCGCGATCCGGCTCTCCATCTGGCGCACCTTCTGCGCCTGCTTCTCGCTCGACTCCGCCGAGGCCTTGCGGCGGATCTTGTCGTTGTCGGGGGCCTTCTTCATCGCGTTGCGCACGCCCTGGCTCGACCACTCCCGCTGGGTGCGGGCGCGGGAGACCAGGTCGGCCTTCTGCTCGGCGAAGTCCTCGTACTTCTCGCGGCGCTGGCGGCGCGCGGTCTCGCGCTCCTCCAGGAACGCGTCGTAGCCGCCTCCGTAGACCCGGTTGGTGCCCTGCGCGAGATCGAGCTCGAGCACGCGGGTGACGCTGCGGGCGAGGAACTCGCGATCGTGGCTCACGAGGACCGCGCCGCCGCGGAGCCCGCGGACGAAGGCCTCCAGGCGCTCCAGGCCGTCGAGGTCGAGGTCGTTGGTCGGCTCGTCGAGCAGCACCACGTCGAAGCGCGAGAGCAGCAGCGCCGCGAGGCCGACCCGCGCCGCCTGCCCGCCGGAGAGGGAGGTCATCGTCGAGGAGGCGGCCGCGGCGCCGAGCGACAGGCCCAGGTCGGCCAGGACGACCGGGGTGCGCTCGTCGAGGTCGGCCGCGCCGCTCGCGAGCCAGCGGTCGAGCGCGAGGGCGTACCGGTCCGCGATCGAGCCGTCGGGATCGGGGTCGGCCAGGGCGGAGGCGGCGGCGTCGAGCTCGGCGGAGGCCTCGGCGCAGCCGGTGCGGCGCGCGATGTAGCCGGCCACGGTCTCGCCCTCGCGGCGCTCGTGCTCCTGAGGCAGCCAGCCGACGAAGGCGTCGCCCGGCGAGAGCACGACGGAGCCCTCGAGCGGAGCCGTCTCGCCCGCGAGGATGCGCAGGAGCGTCGACTTGCCGGCTCCGTTCGCCCCCACGACGCCCACCACGTCCCCGGGGGCGACCGTCAGGTCGAGTCCGTCGAACAGGGTGCGGTGCGCATAGCCTCCGGAGAGGCCCTTGGCGACGAGGGTGGCGGTCACCGGTCCAGCGTAGGCGCGGGCGACTCGCTAGACGGCCTGGTGATCAGCCGGTCTAGGATGTGCGGATGAGCGACACGAGCCTGCGGAGCGGCGCCGGGTACTGGTACCCGGACGAGTCGTCCACCCGCCGTGCGGTCGAGGTGCTGAGCGCCATGCGCACGTACCGCGTCTCCGAGGTCTCGATGCGCCGCCGCACGCGCGAGCGGATGGCGATGGGCGAGACGGACCTGATCGCCATCCAGTACCTGCTCCGCCAGCAGCGCAAGGGCGAGCTGGTGACCGGCAAGGACCTGGCCTCGCACCTCTCCATCTCGTCCGCGTCGACCACGGTCCTCATCGACCGCCTGGTCCGCAGCGGCCACCTCGTGCGCAAGCCCAACCCGACCGACCGGCGCGGGATCGTCGTGGAGGCGACCGTCGACAGCGACGACGAGGTGCGCGCCACGCTCCAGGAGATGCACCGCCGGATGCTCGAGATCGCCGAGGACCTGGACGCTCCCGAGGCCGAGGTCGTCGTCAACTTCCTCCGCCGGATGAGCGCGGCCGTCGACCAGATCGACGCGGAGCACGGCGACGGGCACGATACGGACGAAGCGGACGACGCGGAACCCTCCGCAGCGAAATAGCTAGACGGACTAGTAATAAGCCGGGGGGCCTATAGTCTGGCGGCATGGGTCAATTCCTCTACGGCACTCCTCCCGCCGTCATCGAGATCGAGGACCGGACCCTGGCCCACCTCCAGATCGTGATCTACGCGAAGTTCCGCCGCGACGAGCGCTTCAGTCTCACCCTCGACTCGATGCCCGAGGGCGCGCGCGGCCGCCACTCCTTCTGGATGAACCCGAACATCGCCCTGCAGTTCCACTTCGCGGGGAGCCGGCAGCCGACGATCAACCCGGCCTGGGTCGAGCTCCTGATGGACGCGGCGAACAGCGGCGGCGGGCTGCGCCTGCTCCCCGAGCCCCCGTCCTGACCCGGTCCCGGTGAGGCCGACCCGGCCCCGGCGACCGCGGAGCTCCCTGCACGACGGTGGATCCGCAGCACCGGCCTCCTGCGACAGCGCACGTGCCCCCGGCCGCCCCGTCTCCTAGGGTGGAGCGGGCGCCGCGGGGCGTGCGGAGGGCGGGGGACATGCGCAGGACGGTCATCGGAGCGACGGCACTGGCCGGTGTGCTCGCGCTCGCGGGGTGCTCGGCGCCCGCTCCGGCTCCGACGGTCACGGTCACCGTGTTCGCCACGGCGACGCCGACTCCGGTGCCGGACCCGACCGTCACGGCGGCGCTCCCGCAAGCGACGGCCACGGTCTTCGCGCCGGTCCCCGAGGCGACGGTCACCTTCACGCCGAACGCGACACCGGACATCCCCGAGACCGCCTTCGCGGTCGACAACGGCGCGGTTCCCGGGGCGAACGGCGAGCCGACCCGCGACGGGGAGGGGGACATCGTGAGCTACACCGTGGTGCAGGGCGACACGTTCTTCGACATCGCGCAGCGCTTCGGGATCCCGGTGCAGCAGCTGCTCCGGATGAACCCGACGATCGCCGGAGCCGGCGAGGCGGTCTACATCAATGCAGTCATCAACCTCGACGCGAGCACGCTGGGCTGAGCGGAGCGGCGAGCCGCGGAGGCGGCCGCCCGGAGCGACCCGGCTACTGCGACTTCGGCAGGACGTGGAACGCGACGGCGAGCGATCCCGAGATCATCAGGATGCCGCCGACGAAGAGGAATCCGGCGATGTCGGGCAGCAGGAACGAGTTGCCGAGAACGAGGATCCCGCCGAGGAACAGCACGAACGAGAGGACGACGCCCAGACCAGTCATGCCCTCATCGTACGCAGGTCACGGGAGCAGGAGGTCCGCGAGCTCCTCGGCGCCGGACACCAGCGCGATCGTCCCGACCGCCTCGAGCGGCGATCCGTAGCCCCACTCGACCATGATCGTCGGCACGCCGTGGGCGGCGGCGCCCTGCACGTCGTGCTCGCGGTCGCCCACCATCACCGGCGCCGAGAGGTCGACGCCGAGCTCGCGGAGCCGGCGCAGCGCCTCCTCCACGACGTCGGCCTTGGCGCTGCGGACCTCGTCCTCGGAGGCGCCGCAGATCACCGTGAAGTACTGCGCCAGTCCGTAGTGCTCGAGGATGCGCGTGGCCGCCGACTCCGGCTTGGAGGTCGCGAGCGAGAGCGGCACGCCGGCCTCGGCGATGCGCGCGAGCACCTCGGGCAGCCCCGGGTAGACCGAGGAGTCGAACAGTCCGCCCGCGTTGTAGCGGCGGCGGTAGACCACGAGCGCGGCCTGTGCCTCCTCGACGGTCATCCCGCCGAGCTCGCGGAACGCCTCGAGCAGCGGAGGGCCGACGTAGGCCAGCAGCTCGGCCGGAGCGGGCACGGGGCGGCCCAGCTCGACGAAGGTCTCGACGAGGGTGCCGGTGATGCCGGGGGCCGAGTCGGTGATCGTGCCGTCGAGGTCGAACAGGATGCAGGACCAGGTGCCGGCTCGCGCGTCGAGGCCGGTGGCGGCGAGGGTCGTGTCGGACATGGCGGGCTCCTGACCTCGGAGGACGGGGTGACGCCGGCGCTGCCCCGCCGGGGGCCACACTCTACGGCCGTTCGGCGTCCAGAGCCCGTTCGACGAACGAACGGGTGACGACCTGGGCGATCGAGCCGGGGTCGAGCTGCACGGCGACGAAGTCGGCGGTGCGGATCAGCGCGAAGGCCTCGCGTCCGGGGAGGACCAGCATCTGCACCCGCGGATGCTGCTGCCGGGGGACCGCGGTGCGCACCTCGTCCGTGGAGGTGAACAGCGGCAGGACCTGCTCCCCGGTGGTCGTCGCGACGGTGCGGACGTGCGGCACGCCTCCGGGCTGGGAGCCCGTGACGTCGACCACGAGGGAGCCGTCGAGGCAGGCCTCGAGCAGCCGGTCGACGGCCTCGGCGGTGGGAGCGGCGACGAGCGCCTCCAGTGCTTCCCGAGCCTCCGCATTGCGGTACGGACCGGGTCGCGCCGGGCGTGCAGGGGGTCCGCCTCGTCGTGCCATGGCTCCACGCTAACGAAGACCGGGGCGTGATCGGAATCGCCGGGACCGGTTCCCGGGAATGCGCGCGATCGGTGTCCGGAATCGTTACGGCCGTCTGCGGACACCGTGTCCTCTATTCGACGGCTGGTGGCGAACAGCTCGATTCAGCCGTGATTGCCTCCGCTTATCCTGAACATTCCCCTCGACATGGCGCGAGAAAGGGACGAATGGCGCCATTCATGGCGCACTCGATTGTGAAAGGGGGTAATGTCTCTCCCGGTCCGGGTCGAGACAGTCCGGTCCCGCGAACTCCAGGAGGAAAAGTGGCCCAGAAGATCACGCTTGTCGACGATATCGACGGAACCCTTATCGATTCCGGTGACGGCGGTACCGTCCGCTTCAGCATCGAGGGCGCCAACTACGAGATCGATCTCGGCCCCGACAACATCGCCGAGCTCCACTCGGCGCTCGAGAAGTTCGTCTCGAGCGCCCGCCGTGTCGGCTCGCGCCCCGCGGCCGCCACGAGCGTCGCGACCGCCTCCAAGAGCGACCCCAAGCAGCTCAAGGCCATCCGCGAGTGGGCGAACGCCAACGGCCACCCCGTCTCCGACCGCGGACGCATCCCCTCCGAGGTCCAGGCCGCCTACCAGGCCGCCCACAAGTAGCGGCCGCCGGGCTCTCGGCCCGGTGAGACGCCGCATTCCCGGGCCTCGCGCCCGGTGAGCGGAAGGCCCCCGTGATCCGATCGCGGGGGCCTTCGCCGTGCCTGTCGCCGCGACTTCGCCGTGCCTGTCGCCGTGCCTGTCAGAACAGGCGGGTGTGGGAGTCGTCGGTGCCGCGCATGGCCTCGTAGTCGAGCACCACGCAACGGATTCCGCGGTCCTCGGCGAGAGTCCGCGCCTGCGGCTTGATCTCCTGAGCGGCGAAGACTCCCGTCACCGGGAAGAGGTGCGGATCGCGATTCATCAGCTCGAGATAGCGGGTGAGCTGCTCCACTCCGTCGATCTCGCCGCGGCGCTTGATCTCGACGGCGACGGCGGCTCCCGAGGAATCGCGGGCGAGGATGTCGACCGGGCCGATCGCGGTCATGTACTCGCGCCGGACGAGAGTGTGCCCCTCTCCGAGGAGGCCGATCTGCTCGGCGAGAAGGCGCTGGAGATGCGACTCCACTCCGTCCTTCACGAGTCCCGGATCGACGCCGAGCTCGTGCGCCGAATCGTGCAGCACCTCGTGGATCGAGACGACGAGAGCGTCGCCGGTCTTGCGGTGCGCGACGGTCCACTGCTGCGTCACTCCCGCGGCGCGCGCCTCCTCGTCGGGCTCGCCCGTGATCAGCGTGCAGGGCGGGCTCATCCAGTTCAGCGGCTTGTAGGAGCCGCCGTCGGAGTGGATGAGGACGCTCCCGTCGGCCTTGACGAGCAGGAGGCGGGTGGCGAGCGGGAGGTGGGCGCTGAGACGGCCGGTGTAGTCGACGGAGCAGCGCGCGATGACGAGACGCACCCGTCGAGGATAGACGGCGCGGCTCCGGCGGGCTCCCGGCTCAGCGCGCGGCGACGGGAGGCCGGCGGCCGAGCGGAGGAGCGGGCGGCGGCACCGAGAGCGAGGCGCGCAGCGCGACCGCGAACTCGGCCGGCGCCTCCGCCCACGGGTGGTGGCCGCTCGACTCGATGACGGCCAGGCTCGCCTGCGGCAGGAGCGCGGTGAGCGCCTCCAGAGCGGCGATGCCCGTCACCGGATCGTCCTCCCCGCCGAGGACGACCGCGGGGCAGTCGAGGCGCTGCAGAGCGGCGCGGATCGCCGCGGTGTCGTCGGAGCCGGCGGGAGTCGTGTGACCGGCAGCCCGGTCGTCGATCCCGAGCCAGGCGGTGCCGGGGGCGATCAGGAGCAGGTGGGCGATGCGCTCGGGCGCGTCCACGGCGGCGAGCAGGACGGCGCGGCATCCGGAGTCGTGCGCGGCGAGATCGAGCTCGTCGACGCCGAGGTGACGGCGCAGGTCCTCCACGTCGGCGGCCGTCGTGGCCGGGGGAGCGGGAGGCAGCTCCGCGGAGCCGCCCACTCCGCGCGGGTGCAGCACGAGGACGCGGCGCGTGCAGGCGATCGAGGCGAACGAGCCGAGGTAGGAGGGATGGCGCTCCGGCTCGCCGGGGACGACCACCAGGGGCCGCCCCTGACCGGCTCCGTGCTCGTCGACGTGGAGCAGGGCGCCGTCGCGCGCTCGGTACCGCATCCGCTCCCCCTCCGCCGCCGTCCTGGGAAGCCTAGGGGGAGGCGCGTCGGGGCGCCCGGGCCGCACGGGGGCTTGCGGCGGCGTCGAGGGCGCGGCGGTCAGCTCCGTCGCCTGCGGGCGGCGGGGGAGGCGAGCCCGCCCACGACCACCAGGGCCAGAACCAGGAAGAGGGCGTTCAGCAGGCCGTAGTGCTCGCCGAGGAAGCCGATCGCCGGCGGTCCGACCAGGAACGCGACGTAGCCGAGCATCGCCACCGCGCTGACGCGGGCGGCCGAGTGCGGCCCCTCCGCCGCGGCCGACATGCCCACCGGGAAGCCGAGCGAGCAGCCCAGACCCCAGGCGACCGCGCCGACGACGACGAGCGCGTCGACCGGGGCGAGGATGAACAGCAGGATGCCGACGATCGCGAGCCCGGCGGAGGCGCGCAGCACCGGGACGCGGCCGAAGCGGTCGAGCACGGGTCCGCCGATCACGCGTCCGACCGTCATGGCGGCGACGAACACGCCGAACACGACGGCGGCGGTCGTCTTGTCGGTGCCGTGGCCGTCGACCATCGCCAGGGTCAGCCAGTCGTTCGCGGAGCCCTCGGCGAAGGCCATGCCCAGCATGATCAGGCCGATGAGGACGAGGCGGCCGTCGCGCCAGACGCCGAGGGAGGCGGCGACGCGCTCGCGGACCGGCGGCTTCACCGTGGTCGCCGCGCCGGAGGTGTCGAGCTCCTCGCGGACCGGGACGAAGCGGATCGCGATCACCGCGGTCACGGCGATCACCACGGCGATCGCGCCGAGGTGGACGGCGACGGGCACGGCCAGAGCGGAGGCGCCCGCGCCGATCAGCGCGCCGGCCACGGTGCCGAGGCTGAAGAAGGCGTGGAACAGCGGCAGGAGCGTCTTGCCGAAGGCCTTCTCGTTGGCCGCTCCCTCGACGTTCATCATCACGTCGACCGCTCCGTTGCCGAAGCCGAGCATCGCCATGCCGGCGAAGGCCGCGGGGAGGACGCCGATGACGTCGGCCGAGACGCCCAGCACCGCGAGCCCCGCCGCCGAGACGGTGAGGCCGAGCGCCATGCCGCGCCGGGCGCCGATCGCGCCCATGACCGGCGTCGAGAACGCGAGTCCGACGATCGCGCCGATCGACATCGAGAGGATCAGCAGGCCCACTCCGGCGGTCGAGAGCTGGAGCTCATCACGGATGGCGGGGGTGCGCGAGACCCAGGTGGCGATGGAGATCCCGCTGAGGACGAAGATCGTGAAGACGGCGTTGCGCCAGGCGACCAGGTGCGGGCGCGTGAGCGCGGACGTCGAGGTCATGGCGGTTCTCCTGGTGCGGGCGGGATCCGGGCATCGGATCGAGAGGCACGGTCGAATCGATTCGAAGCGAGCCGGTCTAAGCTATCCGGAACCCCGGGGACGGTCAACCGACGACGAGCGCGCCGCCCCCACGAGGAGGAACGTGGAACCCCGCAAGAGCCCCCGGCCGACGCTCGCCCGCGTCGCGAGCCGGGCCGGAGTGTCCCCCTCCACCGCCTCGCTGGTCTTCAGCGGCTCCGGCCCCGTCTCGGAGGCCACGAAGGAGCGGGTGCTGCGCGCGGCGTCCGAGCTCGACTACGCCGGCCCCGACCCGCGGGCGCGCTCGCTCCGCCGCGGCCGCTCGGGGATCGTGGGGGTCGTTGTGGACGAGCGGATGCTGCACGCGTTCCGCGACCCGATCAAGATCGCCATGCTCGACGGGATCGCCGACGTGCTCGGCGGGGTCGACGCCGGGATCCTGCTGCTCACCGAGACCGGCGACGGCGCGGGCCTGCTGGCGACGGCCCCGGTCGACGCGATGATCCTGGTCGGCTGCAGCCCGTCGGTCGACGACTCCGTCGCCGTGCTGCGCCGCCGGGGGGTGCCGGTCGTCGTGGTCGAGGGCCTCTCGGAGCTGGGCGGCGCCGTGATCTCGCTCGACAACCGCGAGGCCAGCCGCACCCTCGCGGAGCACCTGCGCGAGCTCGGCCACGAGCGGATCGCGGTGGTCTCGCTCCCGTTCGCGAAGGACCGCCGCCGCGGCGCGATCCCGGCCGGCTGGCGCTCGAGCCCCAGCATCACTCCGGTCGACCGCCTCCTCGGCGTGCAGGACGTCTTCCCGGACGCGTCGGTCGCCGCCGCCGCGGCGAGCTCCGTCGACGAGGGCGTCGCCGCGGGCCGCACGCTGCTCGAGGGGGCGGAGCCGCCGACCGCGGTCGTCGCGCAGAGCGATCTGCTGGCCGCGGGCGTGATCCTCGCGGCGGAGGAGCGCGGGCTGCGCGTGCCCGAGGACCTCTCGGTGGTCGGCTTCGACGGCGTGCAGGTGCCCGGTCTCGCGGCCGAGTACGACCTCACGACGATGGCCCAGCCCGCGGTCGAGAAGGGCCGTGCGGCGGGACGGGCCGCGGTCGCGCTCCTGGCCGACGAGGAGGCGGAGGCGGTCTGCTTCCACGCCGTCTTCCACCGCGGGAACACCAGCGCACCGCCGCGCTGACCGGAGTTGTCCACAGGCTTCTCCACAGGGGAGGAGTGCGGTCAGCGGAGCCAGACGTCGCTGCGGACCCGGAGCCCGAGGGTGACCGCGCGGGCGCCGAGGAAGCCGACGGCGAAGGCGAGCCAGAGCGCGAGGAGGCGCCATTCGGCGGGCGCGGCGGGGGCGAGCAGGGCGAGCGGGACGAAGACGGCGAGGTTCGCGAGGCCGCTGAGCGCCAGGTAGCGGCCGTCGCCGGCGCCGATCAGCACGCCGTCGAGCACGAAGACGTAGCCGCCGAGCGGAGCGGTGAGGCCCACGACCGCGATCGCCGCGGGGAGCAGCCGCAGCACCTCCTGGTCGCTCGAGAAGACGTACGGCAGGACACCGCTCAGACCGGTGACCAGCGCTCCGAGCACTGCACCCGCACCGATTCCCCAGGTCACACAGCGTTTCGTGACGGCGCGGGCCTGCTCGGCGTCGCCCGCGCCGAGGAGGCGGCCCAGCAGCGCCTGCGCGGCGATCGCCACCGCGTCGAGGGCGAAGGCGACCGTCGAGAACAGCGTCATCGCCACCTGGAAGGCGCCCAGCTCCTCCGCCCCGAGCGAGGTGGCGGTCGCGACCGCGAGCAGGATCGCCGCGCGGAGGCTCGCTGTGCGCAGCAGCATCCAGCCGCCGGATCCCGCGGAGGAGGCCAGGCCCGCGAGGTGCGGCCGCAGCGGCGCGCCGACCCTCCGGGCGAGCCGCAGCGCGACTCCCGCGTAGGCCGCGAGCATGGCCCACTGCGCGATCACCGTCCCCAGTGCGGAGCCGGTTATCCCCAGGCCGGCCGGGTAGATCAGCACGGCGTTGAGAGCGGCGTTGAGAGCGAATCCGCCGGCGGCGATCACCAGCGGAGTGCGGGTGTCCTGGAAGCCGCGGAGGAGCCCGGTGAGCGCGAAGACGCCGAGCATGGCGGGGATCCCGGCCATGCTCACCGCCAGGTACCGCACGCCCGCCTCGGCAACCGCCGGCTCCGCGCCGAAGAGCGCCACGACGGCCGAAGCGGTCAGCGCGCCCACCACGGCGATGCCGGCGCCGAGGAGCAGGGCCAGCCAGCCGCCGTCGATCCCGGCCGCCACGGCCCTCCGCTCGTCGCCCTCGCCGAGGGCCCGGCCGACCCGCGGAGTGGTGCTGTACGCGAGGAAGACCATCAGGCCGACGATCGTCTGCAGCACCGTGCCGCCCAGCGCGAGCCCGGCGAGCGGGACGGCGCCGAGATGGCCGACCAGGGCGGAGTCGGTGAGCAGGAAGAGCGGCTCGGCGACCAGCGAGCCCAGCGCCGGGACGGCGAGCCGGAGGATGCTGCGGTCGAGGGCGGAGGTCACCGCTCGACGCTAGCGGCTGCCGCAGCTCCGGGACGGGCGTACCGTGGGCGGGATGCAGCGCTTCGGGATCGGGCTGGCGGCCGTGGGCCGGCCGGCGTACATCACGGCAGGGCGCGACGACGACCTCGGCCCCGCGGCCGAGCGGAGCGTCGACGCGCTGCGCGAGCGCACGCACCTGCTGCTCGACGCGGCGTGGGACGCCGGCGTCCGCTTCCTCGACGCCGCGCGCTCCTACGGGCGGGCGGAGGAGTTCCTCGGCGGCTGGCTCGCCCGGCATCCGGAGCGGCGGGCGGCGCTCACGATCGAGTCGAAGTGGGGCTACGAGTACGTCGGCGGGTGGGCGATGGATGCGCCGGTGCACGAGCGCAAGGAGCACTCGGTCGCGATGCTCGACCGCCAGTGGCCGCTCACGCTCGACGCGCTCGGCTCGGCGCCCGACTCCTACCTCGTCCACTCGATCACTCCCGAGAGCCCGGCCCTCACCGACCGCCCGCTGCTGGACCGACTGCGCGGCCTCGCCGGCTCCGGAGTGCGCGTCGGCCTCTCCACCAGCGGACCCGAGCAGGCGCGCGTGATCGAGCTCGCCCGCGCGATCCCGGAGTCGCCGTTCAGCGCGGTCCAGAGCACCTGGAACCCGCTCGAGCAGTCCGCGGGCCGGGCGCTCGCCGCCGCGCACGACGACGGCTGGCTGGTGGTGGTCAAGGAGGCCCTCGCCAACGGGAGGCTCGTGGCGCACCCGATCGAGCACGCCGCCGCCGCGCCGGACGCCGTCGCCCTGGGGGCCGTCCTCGCGCAGCCCTGGGCCGACGTCGTGCTGAGCGGCGCGGCGACTCCGGAGCAGCTGCGGGCCAACCTGCGCGCGCGGCCCCGGGAGCTCCCGGACCTCCCGGCGCTCGCCGTGGATCCGGTCCGCTACTGGGCCGAGCGCTCCGCTCTCGACTGGACCTGAGAGCACTCGAACGAAGTGGCGCGTGCGCTCCGGCGCCGCACGGGATAGCGTTCCTCTCAGCGCCCCGTCTGCCCTCTCTGCGAGGGCTGGCGCGCGGATCGGCCCTCGTGATATCGCCCGAGGGGATCCGCCCCGGCCCGCCACCCCTCTTCGAGTGCGGCCGAATCGAGCTTCCGATTCTCAGGCGATCCGCAGGTTACGGGCGGGGCGACGGCAGTGCCAGAGGAAGCGGGGAGCGCGGGCTTAACGGGGGGTGACGCATCGGCGGGCTATGCCGGGGAGGCCGGACGGCCGTGGTCCGAGGGGTCGATCCGGATGGCGCACTCGAGGAGCTCGGCGCTCCTCCACAGGGCGCGGATCAGCGCGGGCATCCCCGGGAGCGATCGTCACGATCCCGAGCCCTCAGGACTCGGAGCCCCGCCGGACCCGCAGCCGCGTCTCCTCGAGGTCGAGCAGCGACTGGGCGTCGCGGAGGATGCGCTGCGGGTAGGCGCGGCGCGAGCGCGCGTCCAGCAGCGCCTCCCGCTCGGCCGCGACCACGGCGAGGCGCAGCGCCCGGTAGAGGCGGTGCGGAGTGTCCGCGACCGACCGCTCCGTGCCGCGCGAGCGCTCCCAGGCGGCCTCGGAGCGGAGGAACGACGTCTGGCGCACCCGCTCCAGGACGTCCGGAGCGACGCCGTCGGCGCCCTCGACGGCGTCGCCCGGGTGCTCCAGCACCGAGAGGCCCTTCTCGGTGATCTCGTCGAGCAGGCCCGCGAGTGCGCGCTGGTCCTCGGGCACGTCGATCCCGCGGATGCCCAGCGCCCGGATCAGCAGCGGCAGCGTGCTGCCCTGGATCAGCAGGGTCGCGACGGCCACGGTGAAGGCGATCAGCACGAGCTGCGGGCGGTACGGGATGTCCTCGGGCAGCGACTGCGCGGCCGCGAGGGTCACCACTCCGCGCATCCCGGACCAGCCGAGCACCAGACCGCCGCGCCAGCCGATGCCGTTGCGGCTGAAGTGCCGGTAGTCGCTGCGCCGCAGCAGGTAGCGCCGCTTCGCCCGGCCGCGCTCCTCCTTCGGCAGCTCCTGCGCCTCGGGCGACTCGAGCAGCTCCTTCTGCTCGCGGGCCCGGCGCTCGGCCCGGCGGGTCTGCCAGCGCTCGCCGAGGAGGACCGGCCCGACCCAGAGGAAGCGCACGACGATCAGCCCGACCACCGCGATCAGCCCGATCCCGACCGCTCCGGGCACGGAGAGGCGCGCGCTGTCGGCGTCGTGGATCAGCGAGCGGATCTCGAGACCGATCAGCAGGAACACGCCGTTCTCGAGCAGGAACTGCACGGTCCGCCAGTTGATCCGGTCGTTCACCCGCGACTGCGCGGTGAAGGCGCGGGAGGAGGCGTGTCCGGTGTGCAGGCCGGCGACGACCACGGCGAGCACGCCCGAGGCGCCCAGGCCCTCGGCGGGGATGAACGCGACGAAGGGGACGATGAAGGAGAGGACGGTGTTGAGCACCGGGTCCTCGAGCCGCGAGCGGACGAAGACGGTGACGACGCTGGCCACGAACCCGACCACGACGGCCACGACGACCGCGTAGAGGAAGTCGCCGATCGCGGCCCACGGCGTCGCGAGCGTCCCCGCGGCGGCGGCGAGGGCCGAGCGGAGGAGCACCAGCGCGGTCGCGTCGTTGATCAGTCCCTCGCCCTCGAGCAGGGTGAGCAGCCGCGGCGGGAGGCCGAGCCGCCGGCCGACCGAGGTCGCGGCGACGGCGTCGGGCGGGCTGATGATCGCGCCCACGGCGATCGCCAGGCCCAGCCCGAGCTCGGGGAGGAGGAGGAAGAGGAGCGCGCCGACGCCGGCCGCCGAGATCAGCACCAGCACGACCGACAGGCCGGTGATGGTGGTCAGATTCCGGCGGAAGTCGATGAACGGGACGCTGAGCGCCGCCGCGTACAGCAGCGGCGGCAGCACGCCGTCGAGCACCCACTCGTGCGGGACGACCACCTCCGGCACCCCGGGGATGTACGAGAGGCCGACGCCGGCGAGCACGAGGACGATCGGGGCGGCGACGCCGAGGCGCCGCGAGAAGACGGCGACCGCGACGAGGACCGAGACGCCGACGATCGCGGCGATGCCCAGCTCCATCAGCGGAGGCTCTCGAGGGCGCAGAAGGGCATGGTCTCGTCTCCAGGGGGTGGCGGGCGATCGCCCGGGACGAGTCTGCGCCTCTCGGCGGATGCGGGGCAGGGGGTTGCGAGCACCCGGCGTCCCGCGCCGGGGTCAGCCGTCGTCGCGAGCGGCGCGGCGGTCGAGCAGGCGGGCGAGTCCGAGGAGGAGCGCCATGGCGCCGAGCGCCGCGACGGCCAGGGCGAGCGCGGCGCCGGGCTCGAGCGTGATCCCGCGCTCGACGACCTGCGCGCGCAGCACCGGGTCGGCCGAGACGACGAGCAGGCCGATCGAGGCGGCGGCGAGGACGAGTCCGTAGAGGACGGCGCCGACGCGGATCCGCGGGCGGGCGGTGGCGGGGGTGGGCG